>CALFZM010000350.1 GCA_937952235.1 uncultured Opitutia bacterium
CGAGCCGGCGCGCCGGGGGCGCGTCGGGGCAGCGTGTCCGTTCCTGTCCGCCACCGGCCCGGTTGCTTCCTCCCGTGCTTCCATCCCCGCCACGCACCCTCCGCGCGTTCCTTGTCGCGGGCGCGCTCGCGCTGCTCGCCGGCTGCGCGACCGTGCCGCCGGTGCAGGTGCCGCTCGCGGACCTGCCCGCCGCGCAGCAGGCCCGGGCGCGGGAAAATCTCCGGGTGTTCAACGCCGTCTGGGACCTGGTCCACCGGCGGCATTACGACGCGGCGCTCGGTGGCCTGGACTGGAAAGCCGCCGCGGCCACTCACGCTCCCCGCGCGGCCGCCGCGGCGGACGACACGGCGCTGTACGAGGCGATCAATGCGATGCTCGCTCCGTTGCGCGACAGCCACACCCGCGCCCTCGCGCCGCGGCAGGCGGGCGAGCGTCGCCAGGCCCTGCGCGCGCGGATCGGCTTCGGCCTGCTCAAGGTGGAGGGGGAGTGGATCGTGAGCGAGGTCCTGCCGGACAGCCCGGCGCAGGAAGCGGGCGTGCGCGTGGGATGGGTCGTCGTCTCCCGCAACCGCCAGCCGCTCGGCGACGGCACCCGGCTGCGGGCCGAGGACGGCGAGGTGGTGGCGTGGGAGTTTCGCGACGCCGAGGACCGGCTGGTGGCGCTCACCGCGACTGCGCGGCCGATTCCGGCGGGGTCGCGCCGGATCGTGCGCGAACTCGCGGATGGCGTGGTCTACCTGCGCTTCGACGAGTTCGACCGCACGGACCGCCGCTGGCTGGGTGAGCAGTTGCGGCGCCACCGGGACGCGCCCGGCGTCGTGATCGACCTCAGGTGGAACCCGGGCGGGGAGACGTTTTCGCTCGGCATCACGATCGGGGAGTTTTTCGACCGCTCCGTCGACTGCGGGACCTTCATCTCCCGCAGCGGCGTGAGGCGCGTCCAGCACTCGTGGCAGTGGGGCTCCGCCGAATACGCCGGCAAGGTGGCCATCCTCGTCGACGGCGCGACGGGCAGTGCCGCCGAGATTTTCGCCGCGGTCCTGCAGGATCACGGTCGCGCCCGCGTGGTCGGCCGCAGGACCGCGGGTGCCGTGCTCGCGAGCCGGTTTCACCGCCTGCCGGATGGTGGGGAGCTTCAGCTCAGCCGGGAGGATTACGTGGCGCCGAAGGGGCGGCGGATCGAGGGCGCCGGAATCGAACCGGACATCCCGGTGCTGCGGCGGCTCGCCGACTTCCGGGCGGGACGCGATGCCGATGTGGAGGCCGCGCTCGCCGCGCTGCGTTGAGCCGGACGCATGCAGCGGGCCTTCCCCGCTGCAAGGTGGAGCAGCTTGTCCTCAAGCTGCTGCGGACCGGTCCATCGCACGTCAGCCGCCTGGGGACAGGCGGCTCCACCGCCACGGCATGAGTCCGGTTGAAGCCGGCTAGGGACGCTCACCGTGCATGGCGTGCTCCCGCCGCCAGAGCGCGCGCAGGGCGTCACCCCTGGCGGGGTGCAACCCGGCCCCGAGCGCGCTCCAGCGTGCGCGCAGCGCCGCTGAGAGCGGCCGGTCGCCGGCCCCGGCCTGCACCGCGCGGGCGATCGAGAGCGGAGCGGCCCCCCGCGCGTCCATCGCGGCCGCCAGCCAGGCTGTCGCGGTGCCGTCGTCGAGCGGCGCGGAGAGGCGGGCGTCGTAGTCGGGAAGAAAGCCCCGGGTCGCGAAGTACTGCGCCGCGGCCACGGTCTCGTCGCCGGGCGTCGCCTCCAGGTCGTTGAAATAGGCCAGCGGCACGCCGCGCCGGGCGAGCGTGCGCAGCAGCGCCGCGCGGTCGAGGCCGGCCGGCGCGATGCCGGTCCGGCATGAGGCCACGGCGGCATGGGCCGCGGACTCGGCGAGGTGCATCCAGGTGGGCTCGAGCCGCACCGTGTTCCACGCCACATGGGTCGCGCTGAGGCACACGGGTACGAGCACGTTGTCCAGCCCGTCGGGCAGGAGGGCGGCGAACGGCACCTGCCCGGGGAACGTCTCCTGATGCAGCATCATCTTGCCCTCCTCGAGGCTGCCCGGCACGCGCCGCCGGGTGCAGGCGTGCGAGTCGATGTACCACTCGGTGAAACCGATGCTGTCCGCGTGCAACGGCGGACGGGCCAGGGGCGCCACCGGCGTGGTGTCCGCCTCCGTCAACAGCGCGCGACCCCGGAGCCGGCGGCCCTCGCGGAGGTAGATCTCATGAGGGCGGTGCCCGTGATCGGCGAACTCGTCGCCCGCGAGGCCGTATTCGCCCCAGCGCTGTCGTTCCGCGGCGGATACGGAAGGATCGTGCTGCTTGAACCACAGGAGCGCGAGCGCGGCCTCCCAGTGCGCGTCCATCACGCGCCGGCGCGTCGCCCAGTCGCCCTCGACGTAGGCGAGGTGCGGGCCGAGCAGTTGCGGCCGGTTGAGCCCGAGCTTCTGGTTCGGAATCCCGTCGATCTCGGCGCCGAACTCGAGGGTGCGCAGAAACTCCGCGTCCCGCATCGCGGGCCGCGGCACCGGCCGGCGGCGCGCCGGGTCGCGGGTGAGCATCACCCGGTAGTTCAGCGCCTGCACGTGGGAGTCGGCGGCGCCGCTGCCCGCCGCGAGTCGCACCTGGAAGCCCGGAAACGGTCGCAGCCGCAGCGCCGCCTGGGCGGCGGCGAGCCGGGCCGCGCCGGCATCGGGGGCGGTGGCGACGGGTGCCATGAAGATCCCGCCGGCGTGCGGCTCGGCGTGTTCCGCCCGCGACTCGCGGCCGACGCGATAGGGAATGCCAGCCAGCGGAAACAGGTCGGCCTCGTAGGAACAGTCGGCGAAGACCCTGGCGGTGGCGTGGAAGCGCTCCGGCCCGGCCATGGCGGCGAACGTGACGCCGCGCAGGGTCGCACCGTCGCGGTCGGCGGCGACGGGGTGGTGGGAGAGCACGACGGTGATCCGCGCCTCCCGCTCGACGAGGCCCGTGAACACGCGCTCGGCGACGTGCGGTTCGAAGCGCCCGTTGGTGTGGCCCTGCGCTCCCGGCAGCGCGGCCCGGAACTGCGCGGAGTCGGCGCCGTACGTGTCGCGGTAGTGGGCGAGAATTCCCGCCCTCACCTCGTCGTAGAGCGGCGCGCGGCGGCGCTCGTAGCGCGTGTCCCACACGCCGAGCCCGTTGGCAGGCATGCCGCCGAGGTGGGCGGTGTGATGGACGAGGAGGACGCCCAGGCCCTCGCGCGCCGCGCGCACGGCGCAGGCGATCCCGGCCGGCGTGCCGCCGATGACGACGAGGTCGTGTGCCAAAGCGGCGGGGAAGGGTTCGGCCATGTGCGGCGGGAAGGGAAACTGCCCGTGAGCCAACCCACGCCCGGCCCGCCAGGTGGAGAGCAATTACCTAGCAAGAGGGGAAAATTTGTAGCGTCGTGGCACCGCCGCGCCGGCGAACTCCCGCTCCAGAGCAAACGGAGCGATCGTGCCGCCGGTTCCTCGGCGGGGGCTGCTTCGTCGGCGCCGGGGTCGGACCGGAGCGCGGCATGCTGAGAACGGCCACGGCGCAACCCGCCGTTTTCGTGCGATCGGCGCGCCTGGTCAGCCGTTGAGCGGCCAGCCTTCGCGGTAGGGACGCGCGAGCAGCGCGTTCGCGGCGGCGTCGTTGGTGACGCGGCCGGCCTTGCCGTCGTACTCCAGGCGCTTGCCGGCGCGGTAGGCGACGAGGCCGAGCGCCATCTGCTCGGTCATGACGCCATTGTAGTCGAAATTGCACGACGTCTTCAGGTCCGTCTTGCACGCGCGGAAGAACTGCTCCTGGAAGTCGCCGATCGGCGGCGTGACCTGCTCCTTGGTCCGGACCTTGTAATACGTGAGGTCGGCGTCGCCGGCGGGAAAGAGCATCCGGGAATTGAAGTCGGCGAGCAGGATGCCCTTCGACCCCTTGAACATCGCGCCGTGGCCGACCTTGTTGAGGTCGATGTAATTCTTCGGCGTGGTGGGCAGGTGGCCGCCCTGGAACCAGCTCACGCGGATGGCGGGGCGCCAGCTGTTCGCCGGGTGATCGAAGTGGGCGGTGAGCTCGACCGGCGTCACGTCGGGATTGAACGCCTCGCCCTTCGCCTCGATCGCGGTGGGATGGCCGGCGTCGATCGCGTTCCAGGCGAGATCCATGGTGTGGTTGCCCATGTCGCCGACCTGGCCGGTGCCGAAGTCCCAATACATGTTCCATTGGAGACAATTCGCCCCGGGCCCGCCGGAGAAGTAGCCGGGATTGTAGGGATGGTGCGGGGAGGGCCCGAGCCACAGGTCGTAGTGGAAGCTCGCGGGCGGCGAACCCTCGCCGGGCAGGTAACCGGGACGGCGGAGCTGCCGGTTGCCCCAGACGAACACGCCGCTCAGGTCGCCGATCGCGCCGTCGCGCACCAGCTCGCGGACGCGCGCGAAGTTCGGCAGCGCGTGTCGCTGCGTGCCGGCCTGGGTGGCGATGCGGTTCTTCTTCTCGAGGTACTTCGCCCGGAGCAGGCGGCACTCCGCGACGCTCATGCCGATCGGCTTCTCGCAATAGACGTGGAGGTTCCGGTTCATCGCCCACATCGCGATGTGCGCGTGCGTGTGGTCGGCGGTGCAGATGACGACGGCGTCGAGCCCCGGATGATCGAGGCAGCGGCGCCAGTCGACGTAGGTCTTCGCGCCGGGAAAGGCCTTCAGCGCGTCAGGGAAGCGGAGCTCGTTGACGTCGCAGAGGGCGACGACGTTCTCCTGCCGCAGCACGTTGTAGTGCGCCAGCCCGCGGCCCCAGACGCCGATGAGCGCCACGTTGAGCTTCTTGCTCGGCGTGTTCGCTCCGAAGAGCGTCGTGCTTTTCAACAGCAGCAAGCCCGCGCCGGAGGCGGTGGCGGACTTGAGAAACAAGCGGCGGGGCAGGGGACGGGGGGCGGGTTTCACGCGGCAGAGCGTGAACCTGGCGCCGGGACAGGTCAACCCGCGGACGCCGCCCCGCGGCGGCGTCCACGCGCCGAAATCAGGCTTTACGCGGCGACGCCAACCCGTCTCCTCTCGTCCCCGAATGGCCAAACGCAAAGGGTCCAAACCTTCCGACCAAACCGAGTTGCCGCTGGGCGGCGGGGCCGAAGCTGCGGCCGGCGCGCCTCCGCCGAAGCCAGCCCCGCCCGAGGCGGCGGCGGGATCCGCGACGTCCGGGCCGGCGGTGGAAGCCGGAGCGTCCGCGACTCCGCCCCGCCGGACCGGCGGCAAGGTGCAGGAGGAAGGCGCCCCGCTCGCGCAGAGCTACCGCACCTGGTTCCTCGACTACGCGAGCTACGTGATCCTCGATCGCGCGGTCCCGCATATCGACGACGGCCTGAAGCCGGTGCAGCGGCGAATCCTGCACACGCTGTGGGACATGGACGACGGGCGGTTCCACAAGGTGGCCAACATCGTCGGGCGCACGATGTCGCTCCACCCGCACGGCGATGCCTCGATCGGGGCCGCGCTCGTCGGCATCGGGCAGCGGGCGTTCCTCATCGAGCCGCAGGGGAATTTCGGCAACGTGCTCACGGGCGACGACGCGGCGGCGCCGCGTTACATCGAGGCGCGGCTCACGGCGTTCGCGCGCGACGTGCTCTTCAATCCGAAGACCACCACGTGGCAGCTCAGCTACGATGGACGCCAGCGCGAGCCCGTGACGCTGCCGGCGAAGTTCCCGATCGTCCTGCTCGACGGCGCCGAGGGCATCGCGGTGGGCCTCGCGACGAAGATCCTGCCGCACAACTTCAACGACCTCTGCCGCGCGGCCATCAATCACCTCCAGGGAAAATCGTTCCGCATCTATCCCGACTTCCCGTCGGGCGGCATCGCGGATTTCTCCGAGTACAACGACGGCGAACGCGGCGGGAAGGTGAAGGTGCGGGCGAAGATCGAGCAGCGTTCCAAATACCTGCTCGCGATCACGGAACTGCCGTACGGGACGACGACCGAATCGTTGATCGAGTCCATCCTGGCCGCCAACGCGAAGGGCAAGATCAAGGTGAAGCACGTCGACGACAACACGGCCGACCAGGTCGAGATCCTCGTCCACCTGCCGCAGGGCTCCGATCCGGACCAGGTGATCCAGCAGCTCTACGTGTTCACCGCCTGCCAGCAGAACCTCTCGCCGGCGGCCTGCGTGATCGTGGCCGACGAGAAGACCGGCCAGGACCGGCCGGAATTCCTCGGCGTGCGGGAGATCCTCAAGCGCTGCGTCGACAAGACGCGGGCGCTGCTGAAGCAGGAACTCGAGATCAAGCTCGGCGAGCTCGAGCAGCAGTGGCACTGGGATTCGCTCGAGCGGATCTTCATCGAGGAGCGGATCTATCGGCGGATCGAGAAATCGAAGACCTGGGAGAGCGTCCTGGAGGAGATTCGCGAGGGCCTGAAGCCGTTTGTGAAGCAGCTGCGGCGCGAGGTGACGGATGACGACATCACCCGCCTCACGGAGATCCGGATCAAGCGGATCTCGGCCTACAACCGGTTCCAGGCCGACGAGGCGATCAAGAAGATCGAGGAGGGCATCAAGGAGACGAAGGCCAACCTCAGGAACCTGACCGGCTACGCCGTGGCCTGGTTCGAGATGCTGCAGGAGAAATACGGCAAGGGACTCAAGCGGCGCACCCAGTACGACGAGATCGAGCAGATCAACGCGGCGGAGGTCGTATCCGCCAACCAGCGACTGTACGTCAACCGCGAGGACGGCTTCATCGGCCTCAACTGGCGCCAGCACGAGTTCGTGCAGGAGTGCACGATCCTCGACAGCGTGCTGTGCATCATGAGGGACGGCTCCCTCAAGGTCTCGAAGGTGGCCGACAAGGTTTTCATGGGGCGTGACATCATGCATGTCGCGATCTGGCCGAAGGACGGCGACACCCACTTCTACACCCTGGTCTACCAGGACAAGGAGTCCGGCAAGGCGTTCGCGAAACGATTCCAGATCGGCGGCCTCTCCCGCGACAAGCTGTACCCGCTGGTGAAGAGCGAGGGTTCCAAGGTGGTGTACCTCGAGGTCAGCAAGAGCGAGAAGGAGATGCCGAGGAAGCTCACGATCTTCATCGACGGCCGGAGCGGCGCCCGCGTGCGGGAATTCGAATTCGACCTCGATCCCGTGCCGGTGAGCAGCCGGAATGCGAAGGGCCTCACGGTCAGCAAGTGGCCGGTGAAGGACGTGAAGCGCGCGGACCTCGCGCTCGACTGAGCCGACACCTGCCGTTGAGGTGGAGCCGCCTGTCCCCAGGCGGCGGACGTACGACGGACCGGTTCGCCGCGGCGTGAGGACAAGCCGCTCCACCTTCCCGTGCGGCCGCTCTCATGGCTGTGAAGTCCAACGGCATGAGCTTCCGTCTGCGTGCGGGCCGCGCGAGGCTGGATCCAGCCGGGGATTGCAGCCGCGCGCCGTTCCGGCCAGCATGCCGCATCGTGCGTCTCCGGCTGCCGCTTTTCCCGCTGCTCGTCATCGCCCTGCTTGTCGCCGGCCGCGTTGCCGCGGGCGAAGCCCCCCCGCGGGCGTTTCCGCGGGCCCGCACCCTCGCGGAGTTGCGCGGTCACCTCGATGCGCACCTGGCGCAACCGCGCTTCGAATCCGCCCTGTGGAGCGTGCAGGTGGTCTCGCTGGACACCGGCAAGGTCGTGTACGAGCACCAGCCGCGGCGGTTGATGAGCCCCGCCTCCAACAGCAAACTCTACACGGGTGCGCTCGCGTTGGACCGCTTCGGGGGCGGGTACCGCATCCGCACCCCGCTGCTCGCAACGGCCCGGCCGGATGCCGCCGGCGTGGTGGCGGGCGATGTGATCGTGGGCGGGCGGGGCGATCCGAGCTGGAAATCGGCCCAGCGCCGCGAGGACTTCTGGGCCATCTTCGCGCCGTTTGTCGCGGCGCTGCGGCAGGCGGGGGTGCGCCGGATCGCGGGCGACCTCGTGGCGGATGCGACTTACTTCCGCGGGCCGCCTTACGGCGCGGGCTGGGTGGCGGAGGACCTGGTCGATGACTATGGCGCGGAGGTGTCCGCGATTTCACTCGAGCAGAATTTCGCGGACCTGCGCGTGACGCCGGCGGACGCCGCGGGCCAGCCGGCGGAGTTCGAGCTGCTGCATCCCTTCACGGGGCTGACCGTGATCAACCGCATGCGAACGGCCGATCCCGGCACCGCGCGGGTGCTGCAGGCGCGTCGCGGGCTGGGCGAACGGACGGTGTACGTGCTCGGCGAGGTCCCGGCGGGCGGGGTCGTCGAGGTCCTCGATCTCACCGTGCCGCAGCCGGCGCGGTGGTTTGCGGCGGCGTTGAAGGAGGCGCTCGCGCGCGGCGGCATCCGCGTCGATGGCGAGCCGCGCGCCGTTGTCTGGCCCGAGGCGACGCCGTCGGGCGCCGTCCGCCTGGGAGAAATCGTCTCCCCGCCGCTGCGCGAGCTGGTCGCCGCCTTCATGAAGCCGTCGCAGAACCTCGAGACAGACCTGATCTTCGCGCACGTCGGCGAAGCGTCGCGTCCGCCCGACTCGCCGGCCTGGCGGACCTCGGAGCAGCTCGGCGTGGCGGCGTTGGGAGAGTTCCTGCGCAAGCTCGGCCTGCCGGACGAGGAGGTGAGGTTCGACGAGGGCTCGGGCCTGTCGCGCAACAACCTCGCCAGTGCGCGCGCGACGACGGCGCTGCTGGTGGCGATGACGCGGCACGCGGAGGCGAAGGCGTTTCGCGACGCGCTGCCCGTGGCGGGCGTCGACGGCACAATCCGGCGGCGCATGAAGGGCACGGCCGCCGAGGGCAACGTGCGGGCGAAGACGGGGACGTTGCGCTGGGCGAACGGGCTTTCCGGCTACGTGGCCACGGCGGCGGGCGAGTCGCTGGCGTTCAGCGCGCTGCTCAACCGCAGCGTCACGCCGCCGGGGCAGTTCGCCCGCGATGACATCGACGCGATCGCGGTGCTGCTGGCACAATTCGAGGCGCGCAGCAGGGAGTGATAGCGGAACCCGGGGTTCGCGGCGCGGATGCGGCCGGTCGAAGATCGTCCCCGCGCCCGACGCCGGCTCAGCGTGGTGCGTCGCCCGAGGCGCGAAGGCGCAGGAACAGGATCGCGTGCGTCGCGAGCAGCAGCGGAAACAGGAAGGTGGGCAGCAGGCTCAGCGGCAGGCGGGTGAGGGCGAAAAGCTCGCCGGGCGCGGCGAGCGCGAGCCGGGCAAGGCTCACGAGCAGCAGGACGAGTTCGACCGTGCCGACGACGTTCCAGATGACGAGCGCGCGCTGGCGGGTGGCGGCGGCCAGCGGCGCCAGGGCGACGGGCAGCGCGAGCGTGGCGACGACGATGGCCCCGAGGCCGCCGGTCACGGCGAAGGCGCGGGGCAGTTCGCCCTGCTGGTGCAGCACGAGCAGGTAGATCCCGACGAAGCGCGTGAGGTGCAGCAGGACCAGGGTGCGCGGATCGAGCGCGTCGATCCATTCGCGGAGGACCGCGACCCGGGCGTAAAGCAGCACCGGGAGCGCGGCGAGGAAGGCGGTGAGCGCAGGCAGGGCGACGGCGGGCAGGCGGGACAGCAGCAGGAAGTGACCGGCGGCCACCGCACCGCCGAACCAGAGCCAGAAGAGGAGGCGAACCAGCAGGGAGGCAGACATGCGTGGCGGGAGCGAAAAACGGATGCGCCGGCGGAGCGAGGCTGGAATCGGCGCGACGGCCGCGGACGGACACGAAAAAGGCGCACGTCGCAACGTGCGCCTGGAAGGAAGGGACCGGCGTCGGGCTGGTCAGGGCAGCTGGACGCGGAAGCGCTCGAGCGAGGTGCCCTCGAGGCGGTTCAGCTCGGCCACCGCGCGGCGGAGCGTGACGCGGGCGCTGAGCTCGGAGAACCGGGCGCCCTCAAGATCGTCCTGCGCCAGGAGCACGAGCCGGCTGGTGGAGAGGCCGGCGTCGTAGCGGGCCTTCTGCTGTTCGTACTGGCGGGCGGCGAGCTCGGTGCCCTTGGCGGCGATCTCGACGGCGGCCATCTGGGTCTCGACGGCGCGCACGGCGGAGCGGACGTTGACGAGGAGCGTCTGTTCGAGCTGCTCGAGCTGCACCTTGCGCGACGCGAGCGTGCTCTGCGCGGTGCGGTAGCGGGCCTTGTCGGCGTGGCGGCCCCACGGCATCGAGTAGTTGAGGCCGATGGACCAGTTGTTGCCGTTGTCGTTGGGCAGGTTGGCGATGGGCTGGCCGTAATTGGCGTTGGTGGCGCGGGCGGTGTAGCCGAGCGAGGCGACCAGGTCGAGGTCGGGCAGCTGGTTGCGGCGCGCCGTCTCGAGGTCGATCTCGAGCTGCTTGATGTTTTCCTCGACGGAGAGCGTGTCGGGGTAGAACTCGCGGGCGCGCTTGTAGGAGACCGCGAAGTTCGGCGCGCCGTCCTTGTAGTCGGCGAAGGAGACCGGGCCGACGCGCTGGTCGAAATCGGGCACGTTGATCAGGTTGAGCAGGCGGTCCTCCGCGTCGCGCACCGACTGCTCGGCGAGCACGATGTTGCGACGGGCGTTGGCGACGCCGACCTCCGCGGAAAGCACGTCGAGATCGGTCGCGACTCCCGTGGTGCGGCGCGCGGAATTTTCCTCGAGCAGGCGCTGGCTCGACTGGAACGTGAGCTGGCGGATGCGCAGCGTCTCGCGGGCGGCGACGAGGTTGTAGTAGGCGACCTCGGTATCGGCGATCACCGCGAGGACGCGGCTCTTGTAATTGATCGTCGCGATATTGAGCCCGAGCTTGGACCGCTGGAGGGCGGCGGTGGCCATGTGCCGGCCGGCGCCGTTGAGCAGCGGCTGGTTGAGCGTGGCGGAGATCCCGTTGCCGTAGCTGGGATTCACGAGTGCGTTGGTGGAGTTGGTCGCACCCTTCGTGAGGTTGGTATTCACGCTCAGGCTGCCGTTGGTGAGCGGAATGCGGGGCAACGTGGCGCCGACGGTCATCGTCGTGTTGTCGTTGCGGGCGCCTTCGCGCTGCGCGCCGTCGAGCACGCTGGTGTTGGAGGCCGCCTGGTTGAGGTTGCGGCGGGCCGATGCGGTGAGCGTCGGGTCGAACGCCGCCTCCTGGATGACGATCTGATCCTTGGCGTTCTCGACGGCGTAGGCCTGGACCTGCAGGTCGAAATTCTTGCGCAGGGCGAAGGCGACGGCGTTGTCGAGTGAAAGCGGGCTCTCGTTGGCCGCCGGTGCGGCCGCGGCCGCGGGCCCGCTCGCCGGTGTCTGGCCGAACGCCGGAGCGAACGGAACGCTGAACACGAGGAGAACGCGGGCGAGTGAGCGAGGCATAGCGTGGAAGAAAGAGAGACCGGTGGCGCGCGGTGCTGGGGACAACACGGACGGGGAGTGAAAGTTACTGCCTTTCATACTCTCCCGCCGGGGTGCGCTTCAGCACGGTGAAGCCGGCCTGTCTGGCGCGCGAGACGGAAAGCGGTGCTGAAAGTTTCGGGGAATTTACGGCCGGCACCCCCCCACGGCGCACGGGCTGGCCGCACTTGGGGCACTCCGTCAGGTCCGCGGCGGTGGCGGACTGCCGGTGCTCGAAGCCGGGGCCGCAAAGCCGGCACGGTGGCTGGAGCGGCATGTAATGGCGGAGCGGCATAGGGGAGCGCCATCCTTGCACGATTCCGCGGGCAAATGAAAGCCCGTGCTGCACGCGGCGGCACGGGCGGGTAGCGACGGCTTACTGGACCTTGGGCTCGGATTTCTTCAGCTCCTGTTCGACCAGGTCGGAGATATACGCCGAGGCGCCGAATCGTCCGTTGTAGCTGGCAATCTGCTTCATGGTCTCGGCGTACTTGGGATTGGCTTCGGAATCGTCCGGCGCCTTCTTTTCGGCGGCGTACACGAAGAGCCCCTTGTCGGCGCTGATCACCATGTCCGAGACCTGCCCCTGCTCGAGGCGCTCGAGTGTGCCGAGGACGCTGTAGTCCACACCCTGCGGCTGGCTGCGGAGGGTGAAGGCGGGAATGGCTTTGACCTCGAGCTTGAGGCCGGCGGTGGCGGCGGCCTCGGCGGCCTTCTCGAACGAGTCGCCGGCCTTCAACCGGGCTTCGAGCTGCGCCTTGATGGTGCGGCCGAGCTCGACGAAACGCTTGCGGCGCTCGTTCTCGATGTAGTCGGAGGCGACGCGCTCGCGCACGGCGGCAAAGACCGGCTTGCGGGATTCCTGCGTCTCCCGCCAGAAGAGGATGACCGCACCTGCCGGCGTGGCCAGGGCGTCGGAGGCCAGGCGGTCCTTGTTGAGCCGGAAGGCTTCCGCGGCGATCTCGCGCGAGCCGCCCAGTTGCGCGGGCGGCTCGTCGCGCGAGAACGGCGGCAGCGTCTGGGTCACGAGCTGGCGGGAGGCGAGAAAGGCGTCGATCGCCGTGCTCGACCGCGCTTTGCTTTCGAAAAGAGCCAGGGAGACGTCGCTGGCCGCCTTGACGGCCGCCTTCTGCGCGCGCTCGAGCTTGAGCGCGGCTTCCACCTGCGGGCGGACGGCGGCGAAGTCGGCGGCGGGATCCGCCGGCGGCGTGACGCTGATCGTGGTCGAGGCCGGCTTGTTCGGGTCGGCCGGTTTCGGAAAGCGCGAGGGATTGGCGTCGTAGAAGGCGCGGACCTCGGCATCCGTCACCGTGATGCCCGGCAGGAACTGCAGGGCGGAAAACTCGACGTAGCTCACGACGACCCGGGTGGGGATGTCGTAGCGGCCGCCGGATTGCTCGAAGAACTGCGTGAGTTCGGCGTCGGTCGGCTTGATTTCCGGCTTGAACGCGGAGTAGTCGACCGAGCCCGTGTGGAGCGTCCAGCTCGTGTCGGCTTCGCGCAGCTGGCTCTTCACCTCGGACGGAAGGACGAAACCCGGGCCCGCGAGGAGAGTCTGGACCTTCTCGGCGCGAATGTCGTCGCCGAGGACGCGGACGATGTCGGCTTCGTTGAGCCCGCGCGGGTTGGTCTTCAGGTTGTCGCGGAAAGTCTGGTACGCCTTGGGGTCAAACTGGCCGTCGGCGCCGGCGAACATCCGCAGGCCCTTGACCTGCGTCTCGATCTCCGTGGAGGTCGCCGGGGGAATGTGCCACTGGTCCGCGAGATGAAGGATCGCGGCCCGCTGGAAGGCGTAGTTCTGGATCCGGTCGGAATCGAGGCCGAAGGCGCCGAAGCGGAGGTTGGCGCTGAGGCTCGCGTCGCCCATCAGCTTCTGCTGGTCCGACTGCAGGCTCAGGTTGTAGCCGAAGTAAAACCGGTCGACCATCTGGCGGTCGGCCTGCCCGATCCCTGGGGCCGCTCCGATGGTGAAAACGAACGCGATGATGACGCCCGCCAGCAGCAAGGCAAAGATGACTTTGAAGTGATGCTGAAAGTACCTCTGGATCCAGGTGATCATGGGGGAAAGGGCCGGAACCTAGGTCGGGCGGGTGGAGTGGCAAGGTCGAATTGCCCCATCCCGCGCGCCGCGGACGAGGTGGTCCGGCGGGACGATGCGGGCAGGTTTCACGCGCTTCGCCGCGACCTGTCGGGGCGCGCGGCGCCCGCGCTCAGGGCCGGGGTGGCAGGCGACGCTCGCCCAGGGCAAACGGGGGCCGCGACTCGTCGAACGGGTTGTCGTTCAGCAGCTCCTCGATCGTTTTCTGGAAGAAGGGCTGGTCGCCGGCGGCCCGCAGCGCCGCTTCGTAATGGGCCACGAGCGGGTCGATGTGCTCGAACGAGGTGCCGATCGGGTCATCGCCGAGGTTGTCGTCGAGGGTCTTGAAATCGAACAGGGTGATCCGGTTGAGCGGGCGGCCCGGCTGGTAGAGGAAATCGGTGGAGGTGCTGTCGGGGCCCGGGCGCAGCGTGGTCACGAGCCCGAGGCGCACGAGCCGGTTGAGGCATTCGTTGAGCAACTGGGTCGGCACCTTGAGCAGCGTGCCGAGGCTCGAGGCCGAGATCGGGGGCAGGCAGTCGCGGAAGCGGCGGCAGATCGTGAGGAAGACCACGAGCGCGAGGCGTTCCCGCATGGATTCGGTAAGCGTGCTCCAGGCGGCCTGGCTGTTGCGGAAATGCACGTTCTGAAGCGCGTAGCTGACGACTGCGCCGATGAGCACGAACAGCCAGAAGATGTAGAGGCCGAACATCAGCACGGGCAGGATCGCCAGCGAGCCGTAGAGGCTCTTTTCCAGCACCACGCGTTTCACGTAGAGGAACGTGACGAAATTGTTTCCCAGCAGCAGCGCGGCGACGACGAGCGCGCCGACGAATGCCGCCCGCCAGAACACGCGGGTATTGGGTACCACGCGGTAGAACAGCGTGAGCATCACCGCGAGCAGCGCGAACGAGCCTCCCTGCGCGAGGATGCCGAGGGACTGCAGGTCGACATCCGTGCCGAAGACGCTGAGGTACGTGCTGGCGCCGAGCACCGCGACCGCCGAGAAGAACAGCACCGCGCCGAGGGTGAGGATCGTCCAGTAGAGGACCACCCGCATCAGCACCGAGCGGCCCTGGTGCACGCCCCAGATGTCGTTGAACGTGTCCTCGATCGACTTGAACAGCAGGAGGACGATGATGAGCAGCGAGAAGATGCCGACGGCGCCCGCGGAGCCCGACTTCGAGGACGCGATGATGTTGTTGATCACGCCGACGAGCTGCGGGTTGACCTTGTCGGGCCCCTCGTACTCGGCCATCTGGGGAGCCAGCACGGTGATGATCCCGCTCAGGGTCCGGGCCACGAGGTTGGGATCGTTGTTCTGGCCCAGCGCGAAGCCGGCGACGAGCACGGCGATCACGAGCAGCGGGCCGAGCCCGAGGAGGGAGCTGAAGCTCAGTGCAGCCGCGCGGGTGGCGATGCGCGATTCGACGAAGACGGTGACCGAGATCGAGACCACGCGCAGGATCGCGTAGGCAGCGCCCTTGAGCGAATTTTCGTGCAGGGTTTGCGTGCGCCAGATCTCGCGCTGGTAAATGTGCACGAGCGCTGCCCACGCCTCGGGCAAACGGCGCCTCGCGGGCGGGCTCGGCTGACCGCTCGGCGCCACGGGCTTTAGCGGGAAATGATCAGCCAGGCGAGGTAGCCCATCCCGCCGCAGGCCGCGATCACGGCGAGGATGGCCGTGATGAGGCTCAGTGCGACCGTACAGACGTAGAGCCCGACCGAGCCGGTGACGGCGGCGATCAGCAGGGTGGCATCGCCGGAGGCGAAATAGGTGAGGCCGAAAAGGCCGATGCCGAGGGCGGCCCGGAAGCGGATCAGCGGATAGAGCGCGGTCATGCCAAGCCCGAGCAGGACGGCGAGGCCAAGGTCGATCACGCCGAGCAGCACGAGCGGCTGCCGCAGCAGCTTCTCGCCGGTCATGGCGAACAGCGTGTCGGTGCCCGGCAGGATCGTCGCCGCCGCGGAGAAGACGAGGCTTGCGATCGCACCCCACATGGCGAGCCGGGCGGCGCGCGCCATCGCGATCTGCGGATCCGCCTTGCCCCGCGTATCGGACGTGCGGCCCTCGGCGGCGGCGAGCATGTCGTCGACGGTGATGGCGCGGGCGGACTCCGCGGGCTGGTTGAGCGTGCTGACCTCCTTGGCGCGGAGCGACAGCTTCTTCCGCTCGGGAAAGACGACCGACATCAATTCCTGGTGTGTGTTGAGCGCCACCCACTGCTCCGACACGGCGTCGTAGATCAGCGTTTCAGGCGAGACCTGGCCGGCCTCCGCCAGGTCGATCATCTGCTGGGAATTGAACGGGCCGCGCGCTTCCGACTCATTCGCATTGCGGATGTAGATTTCCTGCGTGGCCATGCCCGGGCAGGGTGGTGGCGCCGGGGGGACGTCGCAAGTGCGATTTGGACCGGCGCCGGCCGCATCCCCCGCGGGAGTCGTTACATTCGCGTCAAAGTGCGCAGACCCAGCAGCTCGAGCCCGGTCTGGAGCAGCAGGAGCGTGCGGGCGCAGAGGAGAAGGCGCCGGGCGCGGATCGCAGGGTCGTCGACGAGCACCTTGTCCGCCGCATAGAACGAGCTGTAGTCGCCGGCCAGTTCGAACAGGTAGAGTCCGAGGTAGTGGGGCCGCAGGCTCTCGGTCGCGAGCCGCACCGCATCCGGAAACTTCGCCAGCTTCCGCGCGAGCGCGATCTCGCCCGGTGTATCCGGCGGCGTCGCCGCGGCCTCGACGGCGGGGTCGCCCGGCGACACGCCCGCGCCGCGGAAGATCGAGTGGATCCGCGCCACGGCGTAGAGCAGGTAAGGCGCGGTGTTGCCGTCCAGCGCGAGCATCTTGTCCCACGAGAAGACGTAGTTGCTGCTGCGGTTCTGGACCAGGTCGGCGTACTGGACCGCGCCGACGCCGACCACGGCCGCGATCGCGCGCCGCTCCGCCTCGGGCAGCTCGGCGCTCTTGGCCGACACGAGCGCGTAGGCGCGGTCGACCGCCTCGTCGAGCAGCGCCTTGAGCCGGATCACGTCGCCGCTGCGGGTCTTCAGCGCCTTGCCGTCCTCGCCGGTGACGGCGCCGAACGTGACATGATGCAGCTCCGGCACGCGGTAGCCCCGCGCCGCGAACCACTTTTTCACGGTGAGGAAGAGCTGCTCGAAATGGTCGGCCTGGCGGAAGTCGGTGACGTAGACGATGCCGTGCGCCTGGAAGTGCTCGGTCCGGTAGAGCGCGGTGGCGAGGTCGGTCGACGCGTAGTTGCTCGCGCCGTCGGCCTTGCGCACGAGGAACGGCTGGGTCTTGAAGCGCGGATGCTCCGGGTGAAACACGACGAGCGCGCCGTCGCTCACCACCGCGATGCCGGTGTCCTCGAGTTCCCGATACACGCGGTCCACCTTGTCGTTGTAGAAACTCTCGCCGAGGTTGTGGTCGAAGCGGATGCCGAGGCGCTCGTAGATCCGCTCGAAGGCCGCGAGGCTCACCTCGGAGAACGTGCGCCACAGCGCGACATTCTCCGGGTCTCCCTGCTGCAGCCGCACCAGTTCGCGGCGCGCCTCCTCCAGCTCGGGCGAGCCGTCGGGCGTGGCGTTGTTCCCCAGCTTGTAGAGGCGTTCGAGCTCCTCGATCGCATCGGCGGCGAGCGCGGCCGGGTCGGCCCAGCGCTTGTAGCCATAGATGAGCTTGCCGAATTGGGTGCCCCAGTCGCCGAGGTGGTTGTCGCGGATCACGCGGGCGCCGGTGAACGCCAGCAGGCGGCAGATCGCCTCGCCGATGACGGCGGAACGCAGGTGACCGACGTGCATCTGCTTCGCGGTGTTGGGCGAGGAGTAGTCGACCACCCAGGTCTGGCCGGCGTGGGCCGCCGCGGCGCCGGCGCGCAGGCTGGCGACCGAGGCATGCGCCTGGAGCCAGCCGAGCAGCGCTCCGGGCGTGAGAGTGAAGTTGATGAACCCCGGACCTGCGATCGCGAGGTCGAACCGGTCGCGCACGGGGGCGGGGATCGCGCCCACGAGCTGCTCGGCGACCGAGCGCGGGTTGAGTTTCCGCGCCTTGGCAAAGGCGAGCACGCCGTTGGCCTGGAAGTCGCCGTGACGCGGATCCGCCGTGCGAACCTCCGGGGAGAAGGCGGCATGATCCGGCAGGCCGGCGGCGGCCGCCGCCGCCACGAGGGCGGCATCGAGTTCGGCGGCAAGGTGGAACGAGGCGTGCATCGCCGCAGAAAACCGGAAGCGGCGCGTCACGGGCAAGCGTGGAGTTCGACGCCGGCGGCACAGCTCCGAAGCGGGACGGACGGGGCGTGGACGGGGCGAAACGCCATTGCGCCGCCTCCTTCGGACCGTTGGCATCCCGCCAGCTAACCGGTCTTTCCTCCATGGACGCCCACCTGCTCGAGTTCCTGAGCCTGCTGCTGCGCTGGCTGCATATCATCGCCGGGGTGGCCTGGATCGGGGCGTCGTTCTACTTCATCTGGCTGGACCACAGCCTCGACCCGCCGCCACCGGATTCCGAGGCGGCACGGAAGGGCGTGGCCGGGGAGTTGTGGGCCGTGCACGGCGGAGGCTTCTACAATCCCCAGAAATACGCCGTCGCCCCCGCCAGCCTCCCGCAGAAGCTGCATTGGTTCAAGTGGGAGGCGTACACCACGTGGCTTTCAGGCACCGCGCTGCTGGTGCTCGTATACTGGCTGCGGGCCGGGACCATGATGATCGACCCCGGCATCGCTGCGCTCTCGACCGGCCAGGCCGTTGCCATCGGGGCCGGCAGCATGGTGGGTGCGTGGCTCGCTTACGATGGCCTCTGCCGGTCGCCGCTGGGCCGGCACGACGGGCTGCTGGGCGCCGTGGTGTTCGTGCTGCTCGGGTTGCTCGCCTGGGGCCTGCATCAGTTGCTCGGCGGCCGCGCCGCTTACATCCACGTCGGAGCGGCGATCGGCACCATCATGACCGGGAACGTCTTTTTCGTCATCATCCCCGGCCAGCGTGAGATGGTGCGAGCCATGCGGGCCGGCAGCTTGCCGGATCCGATCCACGGCCGGCGGGGCAAGCAGCGGAGCGTGCACAACAATTACTTCACGCTGCCGGTCCTCTTCGTGATGATCAGCAATCACTTCGCCTCCACCTACGGGCACCCTCACGCCTGGGCGGTGCTCGCTTTGATCGGGGCTGCGGGCGTTTGCATCCGGCACTTCTTCAACCTGAGACACCGCGGGACGCTCGCCTGGCGTTACCCGGTGGCCGGGGCCTTCCTTCTCGCCGGAACCGGTTGGTGGACCGCCCCGCGGCTGCCCACGCTTCCTGCGGTCGAGGGGCCGGTCGATTTCGCGCGGGTGCGGACGATCGTGGGTGAGCGCTGCCTCAACTGCCATGCGCCGGCGCCGACCTTTCCCGGTCTGGCCCAGCCTCCCGCGGGCGTGGTGCTTCATTCGCCCGAGGCGATCGTCAAGAATGCCCAACGCCTTTACCAGCAGGTGGTCGCGACCCGCATGATGCCGCTGGGCAACGTCACGCAGATGACCGACCAGGAACGCGCGGTCATCGCCGCGTGGGTGGCGGACGGAGCCACCGCGCGGTGAAGCCGGCGCCGGCGGGGCGCCCCGGGGAACCATCCGGTTACTTGTGTCCTAAGGTCCTCGGCTGAAATCGTCCCCCGGGCCGGTCGGGCTTTAAGCTCGACTTTTGCAGGGAAGTACATTGGCTCGCAAACTTTTCCGCCCGGGCGGCCTCTGCCGCCCTTTGCTCATGTACCTACACCACTCATGACCAGCAAACGCAACATCCCGACGCGTCGTTTCATCAAGCCGAGCTTCAATTTTCTGATCGAAAAGAAGCGCGATGGCGGCGAGTTCACCCAGGAGGAGATCCGCTACATCATTGACAGCACGCTGGATGGCGAAATGCCTCAGCATCAGCTGGCAGCCCTGGCGATGGCGATTTACTTCTCGGGCATGTCCGCCCAGGAGACCGCGGACCTGACCGAGGAGATGATGCTCTCGGGCGAGGTCATCGACCTTTCGCACATCGCCAAGCCGAAGATCGACAAGTATTCCACGGGCGGTGTGGGCGACAAGACGTCGCTGGTCCTCGTGCCGCTCGCGATGGCGTCGGGCGTGGTGGTTCCGATGATGTGCGGCGTCGAGCACGATTACATCGTCAACACGCTGGAGAAACTTGCCGCCGTTCCCGGCTTCAAGGGCAACCTGAGCAACGACCAGTTCTCGTCCCAGCTCGCCCGCATTGGCGGTGCGATCGTGGCCCAGACCGAGGATCTGGCGCCGGCCGATGCCAAGTTCTACGAGCTGCGCAAGGAGACGGGCACCATCCCGAGCCTTCCCCTCATCACCGGCAGCGTGCTTTCCAAGAAGCTCGCCGAAGGCTCCGAGGGCCTCGTGATCGACGTCAAGTGGGGCAACGGTTCCTTCATCAAGGATCTCGAACAGGCGAAACAGCTCGCGCGCTCGATGACCCGCGTCGGCCGCTCGATGAAGCGCCGGTGCGTGGCCCTGGTCACCGACATGAACCAGCCGCTCGGTGACACCGTGGGCACCTCCCTCGAGGTCAAGGAGGCGATCCAGCTGCTGAAGGGCGAAGGCCCCGAGGACATGAAGGAACTCGTGCTCAAGCTCGGCATGGAAATCGTGCGCCTCGCTGGCGTCGCCGGTTCGACGCTCTCGGCCAAGCAGACGGTCCAGAAGCACCTCACCGACGGCTCGGCCCTCGAGAAGTTCAAGGACCTCGTGAAGGCGCAGGGTGGCGACACCAGCTTCATCGATCATCCCGAGAAATTCCCCGCTGCCCGTCACATCCGGAAGCTGCCCGCGCCGAAGCGCGGTTACGTGCACACGATCAACGCGGCGATGATCGCCCGCGGCGTGCACCTCCTGGGCGCCGGCAAGGAGGATG
The DNA here is from genome assembly GCA_937952235.1 of uncultured Opitutia bacterium. Classification (GTDB taxonomy): domain Bacteria; phylum Verrucomicrobiota; class Verrucomicrobiia; order Opitutales; family Opitutaceae; genus ER46. Next base: position 20,236 of record CALFZM010000350.1, read on the forward strand.
CCCACGACAAGATCGACCATTCCGTGGGCGTCTCGGAAATCAAGAAGGTCGGCACGCAGGTGAAGCAGGGCGAGCCGCTGATGATGATCCACTACAACGACGAGGCGAAACTCGAGCAGGCGCTGGAGTACTTCAAGAACGCCTACCGCCTCGCCCCGAAGCGGCCGACCCCGCCGCCGCTGATCGTCGAACGCGTGGCCTGAGGACCCGCGCGAGCCTCCGCCTTTCCTGGCCGACCGGACATCCGGTCGGCCTTTTTATTGACCGCGATGGCACCGGCCGGTGACTTCCCAGCGATGTCCGAGTCTCCTCCGCCGCGGGCCCCGTCCGCGCCTGTCCCCGCCGCGCCCATCGATCGTTCACGCTGGGCGCGACCGTGGGCGCAGTTGAAGTACTTCACTTTCCAACCGGCGATTTTTCCGCGCCTCCTCGGCAAGGTGTCCGACGACGCGAGGCCGGGCGACTTCGTCAATGTCTACGACAAGAACGGCAACCTGACGGGCGGCGGCCTCTTCAATCCCCGCGCCAAGATTCCGCTGCGCGTCGTGGCGCATGCCACGACGCCGGTGGACGAGACGTACTTCGTGGCCGCCATCCGGCGTGCCGTCGCGCTCCGGCGCACGCTGTTCAAGCTCGATGAAGTGACCGATGCGTACCGGCTGATCAATTCCGACGGCGACGGGCTGAGCGGCCTCACCATCGACCGTTACGGCGAGACCCTGCTCTGCGAAGTCTACAGCCTGGGCATCGCGCAGCGGCTGCCCCGCTGGCTGCCGTTGCTGCACGAGCTCGCGGGCACGCGCTACGCGCGCGTGCAGGTGGACCACGACCTCGGCTCCCTCGAGGGGATCAAGCCGTCGACGTTCAACGAAACCAATGCCGCCGCGCCCCGCACGGTGAAGATTCGCGAGCACGGCGTGCGGTACGAGGTGGACTTCGCCGAAGGCCACAAGACCGGGTTCTTCTGCGACCAGCGCGACAACCGCCGCGCGCTCGCCGCCTTGACGAAGGATGCGCGCGTTCTCGACCTGTGCTGTTACACCGGGGGATTCTCCCTCAATGCCAAGGTCGCCGGTGGCGCCGCCGAGGTGACGAGCGTCGACCTCGACGAGGCGGCGATCGCCCAGGCGCGACGCAACGCCAACCTGAACCAGGCGCGGCTCAAGTTCGTCCATGCCGACGCGTTCGCGTACGCGCGACAGATGCAGACCAACGGGGAGAAGTGGGACGTGGTGGTCCTGGACCCGCCCAAGTTCATCTTCACCCGCGACGAGCACGGCAACTGGGAGGGCAGGCAGAAATACGAAGACCTGAATCTCCTCGCGATCTCGCTCGTGCAGCCGGGGGGATTGTTCGTGACCTGTTCGTGCTCGGGCCTCCTCTCGCTCGAGGATTTCGAAGCGCATGTGATCAAGGCCGCGCACCGGCAGAACCGACGCCTGCAGTTCTTCGACCGCACCGGTCCGGGCGTCGATCACCCGGTTTTTTCGAACTGTCTCGAAAGCCGCTATCTCAAGGTCCTGTGGGCGCGCGTCGTATGAGCGGGCGCTGCGCGCCGTCACCTCCGGCCAGCGAGTGACTTCTCGCCCGACCAGGGGCTCTTGATCTCCCCCGGGCCTGCGTGCGCCGTACGGGCGGCGCCACGGAGAAGTTCGGCATTGATGTTCCGCGGGCCGTGTCGCCAAGCTCCGCGCCCGTAATGCGCGTGTCTTTCGCTCTCGCTTTGAAAGCCGGCTGTCTCGCCGCGGGACTGTGGCTGGCGC
>CALFZM010000351.1 GCA_937952235.1 uncultured Opitutia bacterium
GCTCTGGCCGAGTCCGGATTCGAGGCGGCGGACACGGTCCAGCGCTTCCTCGTGAGCGAGGCACTCCAGGCCAGGTTACCGGGGCGGGTGTTGTTGATCGACGAGGCGGGGCTGCTCTCCACGCATCAACTCGAGCGGCTCACCGCGATTGCCGAGAAGCGGCAAGCTCGGCTGTTGCTGGTCGGCGACACGAAACAGCACTACAGCGTCGAGCGAGGCGACGCACTCCGCCATATTGTCGCGCACACGCACACGCCCGTGGTGCATCTCGCCGAGGTGCTGCGCCAGCGCGAGGAACCCGATCGCCGGTTGAGCCGTCTGCTCGCGGCGGGTGAGGTGGTGGAGGCGCTCCTCTACGCCGACCGGCAAGGCATGATCCAGGAGTCCGGCGGCGACGAGGCGTTGTTTGCCGCGGCAGCCGAGCACTACGCGCGCAATGTCGCGGAAAAGGTCGAGACGCTCGTGGTGATCCCGGTCTGGGATGAGATCGAACGTTTCAACGGGCACGCGCGGCGCGCGCTCCGGCGGCGGGGCTTGCTCGGCGACGTCGAGGTCGTGCGCGAGGCCGTGAAGCCGCTGTCCTGGACTGAGGAGCAGAAGCAACACTGGGACCAGTATCGGCCGGGCGACCGATTGCTGTTCGTGCGGGACACTCGTTTGTTCCGGCGTGGGACCGCGGCGGAGGTGATCGAAGTGCTGCCTGACGGCTTGCGGGTGCGCGGAGAGCAGGAGCGCGTGGCCGTGATTTCGCGCAAGCAGCGGGGGGCGTTTGAGGTCGGTCGTGCCGACCGGCTCGCCATCGCGGCCGGCGACCGCATTCTGATCCGCGGGCGCGATCCTGAGCATGGATTCGCTAATGGCGACCTGGCGCAGGTGGCATGGGTCAATCCGGCGGCTGACGAGGTCGTCTTAACCGATGGGCGGCACCTGCCGGCCGAGTTCAAGGCCTGGACCTATGGCCACGCCCTGACCGCCTATCGCTCGCAGGGCAGCACGGCGGAAGAGTCGTTGCTGGTGTTGGGTGAAGTCGCTTCGCGGTCGCTGGGGCGGCGCCAGTTCTATGTTGCCAACACCCGCTATCGCGGCGCGCATCGGATCTACGTCACGAGCAAACAGGAGGTTTTCGCCCGGCTCCAGCAGCCCGACGCCGGGCGTGAACTGGCGACGGAGTTCGTCCAGCGCCGGCGACTCACGGTGCGCGAACTGGTTTCGGTCCGGCGTTTGCCGCGACTGCTGGAGAATCTGCGGCAGGCGATCCGGGCCGCGGCGGCGGTGCGCCGCTCGCTCCGTGAAACGATCCGCGAACGAATGGGGGTGTGACATGGAGCCCGTGCGCAGACCGAAACTGTTTTTCGATGAAGGTCAGCATCCGCCCTGCGTGACGTTCGACGACGGCGAATGCATCCGACGGAGCCTGCCCTGGTCGCACTTTCATTCCGCCGACTGGGACTACGCCGATCCAACCGCGATCCACATCGAGATTGGGGAATGGCGGGTCGTTATCAGCGGGCACAATCTCGAAGCGCTCTTCCGCGCCATCGAAGCCGCTCGGCTCGTGCGCATTTGCGTCCACCCGGAATTCGCCGACGACCCCGCGCACGAGGTCGATGTTTTCGTGACCCACATCCGATTCATCCACCAGGAGGCCGTGTCGCCCAAACGAGGCCGCGCAGCGCAACTCCAACTTCCCATCTAAACCGCGTTTCGACGCACGAACAGCAGCAACGAAAAGGAGACACCATGAACTCAGTCGAACATACGCCACCGCAGAACCAAGCCACCCCGCACCGCGTCGAATTCTTTCGCCTGCCGCAGCCTGGCAAGCGCGATCCGTTTTTCGGGCTCTCGCGCGGCTGGTATTACAAGGCATACGCTGCGGGTGAAATCAGAATGGTCGCTGTCCGGCAGCGCGGGGCGCTTCGCGGCGTGCGGCTGGTCGCGTACGATTCGGTTTGCGCCTACATTCGTCGCGCAGCGCAAACCGGCGGCCCCGCGCCGGCTGGCGATAGGTCCGGACCCGATCGGTCTGCGTTCGCCGTTACCCTCGAACGAGACGGTTTACGCGACTGACCAAATGCAGCTCACGCTTGCATGACGCATTGCGGCAATGCAGCATTGCGGCATGACAACGACCATTCCCATGACCAAGCGAGGAAGCCTTACTTTGCCGCCCAGCCTGCGGCGGAAGATGGGCTTGGATAAGATGCGCAATCCAATGCTGCTGGTCGAAGAACGCGAAGGTGGGCTGTTTTTGCAGCCAGCGGTGGCACTGCCCATTCGTGACATTCCGAAGAAGCAAATCGAGGCGTGGATCGCTCGTGATGAGGCGGAGATGGCTGCCTTTCGCACATCGACGCCCAAAGCCAGGAAAAAGTGAGGCTGTTCCTCGATACGAGCGTGCTGCTGGCGGCAGCCGGTTCGACCGGTGGCGCATCCCGGTTCGTCGTGGACGAAGCGGCGACCCAAGGCTGGAAACTCCTGACCGCCGACTACTGTGCGGAGGAAGTGAGGCGCAATTTGCCGAAGCTCGTGCCGTCCGCGCCGAACGCATGGCGGCGCACGATCGCGCCGCGACTAGAGATTACCGAGGTGCGTCTGGCCCTCGACAAGGCGCTGATCTTCCCGAAGGCGAAGGACCGGCCGGTGGTGATTTCAGCGTTGGCCGAGAAATGCGACTGGCTGCTGACCTTGGACGAGACGGATTTTCACGGAAATCTCGGCCGCGAAATTTACGGGATGGGCGTCGCCACGCCGGGGCAGTTCCTGATGGCGCAACGTAAAGCAGGCCTGTTGTAGGGCGACTAGGACGCCGGTTTTTTCGGAGTCGAGGTGACGTCCGGCAGCTTGGCGAGCGCCTTGCGCTTCGCTCCTTCGTCAATGTGCGTGTAATGCCGGGAAATCGCCGCGCTCTCGTGACCGATGATGTCGCGGGCCACGGCTTCGGAAACGCCGGCATTCTTGAGCAGCGAGGTCGCCGTGTGCCGAAGAGAGTGAAACGTCACCTCGCTCCGCACCCGTGCCGTTTCTCGCCCCTTGCCTTGGGCTTTCCATTTTGGCGGACGCGGCGCGGCCAGCCCCGCCGAAACGAGCACGTCATGGAATTGCTGACTGAGGGCCGACGTGTCGCGGTTGCCGGTCGCGATGCGGAACGAGTTTGGGAACAGCGGCGCGCGGGGATCGTCGCCGGCGGGCAAGGCTTCGATGTGTTTCCGCAGGGGGCGGGCAATGGGTATCACCTGGCGGCGTCCGGTCTTGCTCGTGGCCAGGCGCAGCTCTTCGCGTTCGAGGTCCACGTTCGCCCACGTGAGGGAGGCGATGTCCTTGAGCCGTTGGCCCGTGTAGAGCGCGGTCAGGATCATCCCGCGCCATTCCGGCGACGCGACCTCCAGCAGGACTTTCAGCTCATCGAGCGTGAACGGACGACGGTTGCCCTCGACGGTCTTGAGCGTCTGCACCTTCGCAGCCGGATTCTCGGGGATGAGTCCGTCACGCCACGCGGTTTGAAACAGGTTGCGGATGATCTTGAGCTTGTTGTTCGCCGTCCGCGGCGTGGACTTCTCGGCGGTCTTGTCGCGCCACGACGCGACGGTACCCGGGGTGACGTAGTGAAGCGGCTGAGCGGCTTTGTCGCTGAGCCAGGTGCGGAATTCAGTCACGGCGTGCTCGTAGAGCTTGTACGTCACGCCCATCGTCTCGCCCTTCTTGCGCGCGAGCCATTGCGTCACGTAGTCGGCGGCGCTGGGCGACGACAGCGGCTCGCCGTGGACCAGTTCGTGAATGTCAGACAGGACGCGACGGGCCTGGGACTCGGTCAGTCGCCGCCGCGCGGCCTCCTCCCATTCCGAGACGATCTTTAGGGCTTCCCGGCGATTGCTGGTTTTCGTGCTGCGCTGGGTGCGTCGGCCATCGGGCAGCGTGAAGCAGCCAAACCAAAAGGGCGAACGAGGTTTTCTGCGCAGGGCAGGCATTGGGTTTTAGTCCCGCAGTTAGTGGCAACGAGAGTGGCAACGACCACAACCACTTTTTACTGTTCCCAGTGTTGATTTACCTCTGGAGAAAATTTTGTCAGTGGCTGGGAAACTTTTCGCGGGTTCGAGTCCCGTCCATCCCGCCAGTTTCGTAAAACGCCGATTTCGCCCGAAGTCGGCGTTTTTCGTTTCCAGTCAGGGAGATAACGCGACTTCGGTGCGCCGCACGATTCGGCTGCGTTCGGCAGTTTTGGGCCCGATTTGCGCGTTTTCGAGCCACCGCGGAGCCACCGTCTACCGAAAATCCGGGACGCGGTGGCTCGAAAAACCGTGGTATCCTCCGCGCGTGGAAATCACCGGTCCCTTCCTCGACGAAGCGAAGAAACTGAGCGGCCGTCCGGCGTGCTGGTATCTCCGCTACTCCGCGCCGAAGCGGAACGCCGACGGCACCCTCGTCCTCGCCGAAAAGGGCCGTCCCGTCACGCAACGCTACCGCCCTTTCTACGCGACCAAGGCCGAGGCCCTCGCGGACATCCCCCGCATCCGCGAACAGCATGAAGTCGCCGGGTCCGGGCAATTCATCTTCAACCGGCACGCGGCCGACGACTACGAGTCCGCGCTGAAACTGGCCGGCGGCGTCTCGATGCTCGAACTCGCGAAGTTCTGGCGGCTGCACCACCCGGAGAAGCCGAAACGCCGCCTGCGCGAGTTGATGGAGGCGTTCCTGGCCGACGTGAGGCTCCGCCACGGCGACGGCGCACACTACCGGGACCTCAAGTCGCGCGGCCGTGCCTTCATCGCGGCCGGCTTCGGCGAACGCTACGCCGACACCGTCACGCGGCGGGAAATCCTCGCCTACGTGAAGAGCCGAGACTGCGCGCCGCGCACGATGCGCAACCACAAGACGGCCGTGTGCGAGTTCTTCAACTGGCTCGTGCAGGACCAGTTCGAACTCACTGCCAACCCCGCTGCCGGGATCAAGAAAAGGATGCTGCCGAAGGAAGTGAAAAAGGAGATCGAGTTTCTGTCGCTCGACTTCGTCACGCGCTACCTGCGGTCCGCTGAGCGTTAGGATCCGGAACTGGTCGCGCACGAAATCGTGCAACTCATCGCCGGCGTCCGTTCCGACGACGAAATGGCCGGCTTCGATGTCTCGTTCGTCCACCCGCAGAACCGCGAAGTCGTCATTCCGGCGGCGGTCGCCAAGACCGGCGCGCGTGAGGTCATCGACGGACTGGAGGAAAACTTCTGGGCCTGGTGGGCCGCTTATGCGCCCGCGGCAGGCCTGCTCCGCCCAAAGTATCACGGCCCGCGCTGGGAGCGCGTCCGCGTGCTTGCCACCATCGACGACCAGGCGCGCGCCGACGAACTTGGCCGCCTGCCGATCAAGGTGCTCCTCAACCTTCCGGAGGCCCGCGCCGCGCTCCGCCGCTGGCCGTGGAACGCCCGTCGCCGCACCTTCTGCACGTTCCACGTGGCGAAGCACCAGAGCGCCGCGAAAACCGCCCTCATCATGCGTCACCGCGGTTCCGCGTACACGCTGCACAACTCCTACCGCGGTCTCGGTGTCACGCAGGAGCAGGGTGTGATGTATTTCCAGATCATGCCTGCTCCCGTCGCGGCGCCGGTGCGGCCGGCCAAAGCGATGACGGGTATCGTCCGCATGATGAAAGAAGCCCGCGCCCAGCGCACGGTAGCGTTGCCACCTGCAGCGTAACTACCGGCGGGCCAGCTGGCGTAACTCCTTCAGTTCGCGCGCCCGTGCCTCGCGAAAACGACGCTGCCGCTCGGCATTGGTCTTGCGTTTCTCTTCCAGTGACTTCGTCGGTCTACCCGGACGCAAGGAAAGCGGTAGATCAACCGACGGCGTGAACACGTTTCGGCGCTTGAAAGCCAAGGGTGCGTTGAGACGTGCGATGGTGCGCAGCGCAGGCGTCGCACCTTCGTCAAAGATTGGGACTCGGGAAATGCGCCATGGCGCAGACACCCAGTGGGGTGCAGCGATGCCGACCTTTGCGGCGACATATTCCCCATAAGCCGCCAGCCAGGCGTCAGCCACGTAACCGCGGTCGAATCGCGTCCCGAGTCTGCGCGGTTCGTCGGCAATGGCCGCGGCGATCTGGGGACGGGAAGTGACCCGCCGCAGCTCGTGCAGCCAGTCACGCAGATGGCGGCCAAAGTCCACCAGCGACTCGGAACGCTCGGCCACCTCCCCGAGCGATGAAGGACGAAGCGTCATGGACGGACCTCCTTGAGGGCGGCTCGCACCACCTCCCTGGCGGTGGCCGAGAGTGTGTCATGCGGGAAGAACTTGTCGTGAATCGCTTCCGCCCTCTCGACCGAGTCGATCTCCATCTTGCGAACCAGAAAACGAATGTCGCCGTAGTCGCCCGCGTAGCCGGGCAGCGGGGGCCTGCAGGCACGCAGTTTCAGGGCGAGCAGATACGCCGCGGTGGGCACCGAGACGCGCAACCCTTCGCCGAAATCAACTTCGGTGAGCCGACGCTTCGCTTCCTTTTCCGCCAGGAACTGCTTCACGTGATCGTTGAGCCAGTCATCGGGCAGCTCCAGTTCCCGAGCGACTTTCGACGCCAGTGTCCGGGCGATCTCTCCCTGCCGGACTACCGCATCGACGTCCTTGGTTGTCTCTCGCGAACCGTACACGAGCGTGAACACCGCTCCGCCGTACAGCGACAGATCCAGGGTTACGTTCCGCTCATGCGCGAGCTGTCCCAAGCGGCGCAGCGCTTGAGTGATTCTCGTCTGGCTTAAGCCCTCGTATGGCATGATAAAACGTTACGTAACGAGTTATAACAACTCAACTCCTTTCTCGCCCTTTGGAGATGTTCCTCAGGTCGTTTCACTGTTCTGTCCGGGCACGGCGCCGAACGCGTCGAGATCGGCCTTTCGGAAGCGATAGACCGAGCCCAGTCGCTGATGCGCGAGCTTGGCTCTGCCGTCGCGCGCGATGACGACCGCCCGTCGGATCGTGTCGGGGCTGACGCGCAGGTACGCCGCAGCCTCGTAAACGTCCATCTTCGCCGGCCAGCAGTCCTCGCGCGGCCAGCGCCGCCAAAGGGCGTCCTGCCACGTTGCGGACGCCTTGAGTTTGGCCGAAGGCACTGTGGTCGGCGCCGGGAAGTCGGACCGCGACGCTGGGCTGGCGGGAGCCTGGGCGGGGGCGCTCATGTCCGCAGATTCGCGTCCGCCTGCTTCCGCTCATGTACCCGGCGCGCGTTGCGCATGAACCAGGCGCGCCGAGCCCGCTCCCTGAGTTGTAGCAGCACGCGCGGCACGACGTGCAGAAGTTCGGCCATGCGGTGGCGCTGCACGAACTCCGTCGCCAGTTCGCGCTGATCGGGAAAACCCTGGAGCCTTGAGTGGATCGCTTCTTTGTTTGCCACGTAGATGGCGTGCGCCCCGCGATACCGCGTGTTGCCGACGTAGAACTGCTGGCGGGTTAATGCGCGCGCCGCGACTTCGCCCAGGACGAGGAGCGACTCCTCGGAGGTGCTGCCCTGCGACCGGTACGACGTGATGGCGTGGCCGTAGGTCCAGGCGGCGAAGTCCGGTGGCAATTCGTGGCCATCGGTGAACACGATCCGGTTTGCGGCGGGATCGACCATGGCGACGTCCTTGAAGTCGCCGTTGGCGAGTCCGGCTACCTCGCTTTGCCCACGGATCAGCAGCCGATCGCCGGCCGCGACCGCGAGCGTCTGCACGCGCCCTACGTCGAATGCCGCGCGCTGCCGGCGCGTCAGCTTCGCTTCGCGGCCGCCGGCGCCGCGGACAATGAGGCCGTCGCGCAGAACCGCGACGACTTCCGCCGCGGAACCGCGTTTGAAGAACCGGGTGTGCCGCGCGAAGACGAGCCGGTCCCCGACCCGATATTGATCCCAATGTGCCTTCTGCTCGTCGGTCCACGTCAGGGGCTTTACAGCTTCCCGCACGACCTCGACCTCGTCGAGCAAGCCCGCGCTGCGCAACGCCGGACGCACCTGGGCATTGAACCGCTCGATCTCATCCCAGAACGGAATGACGGCGAGTGTCTCAACACCCTTGACCCGGTTGGCGACGAAATGCTCGGCTGCTCGCACGAACAGCGCGTCGTCCGTGCCCGCCTCGCGGATCAGGCCGCGCCGATCGGCGTACGCGAAGGCCTCAGCGGCATCGCCGGATGCCAGCAGGCGGCTGAAGCGCCGATCCGCTTCGTTGCGCTGGCGCAGGACTTCGGCGAGCCGAACGACGGGAGTGCCCGAGTGGTCGATCACGTTGCGCAGCGCGTCACCGCGTTCGACGCTGTAGTGCTGTTTCGTGTCGCCGACGAGCAGCACACGTGCCCGCAGCTCCTGTGCGACCTTGGTCAGATGATCGAGCTGTCGGGTCGAAAGCAGCCCGGCCTCGTCGACGAGCAGCACCCGACCGAACGCCTCGCGTTGCATTGCTTCGCTCGCGAGAAACCGTTGCACCGTGTCGGCGGTGTCGAAACCGCTCTCGACCAGGGCATCGCGGGCCTTGGTGGTCGGCGCGAGCGGCAGGAATCGTCTGCCACCAATGCCGACGTGGACGCCTTCGATGGCCGAGAGGACGGTCGTTTTGCCTGTGCCGGCGTCGCCGACGAGGACACTGACGAAGTCGCGGCTGCTCAGGATCTCCGTTGCTGCCGCGCGCTGACCGGCAGTCAGAGCAGGCGGCAGGTTTGCGGGGTCGCCGAGCACGAAGCGCGCGTTGCGGCCTGACCTCACGCGTTCGACGGTCGCTGTCTCTTCGCGGCGAATCAGGCGTAAGGTGAGCTCGCCGTCTTTCCGAATCGCGTCCGGGTGCGCGTCGAGCGCAGCGCGCAGATCGCGCCAGCGGAAAAAATCCGGATGCAACTCCAGTGCCGCGCCCAGGACCGCGCCGTCTCGGGCGACGCTGGCGCGCTCGAAGACGTGGCGGAGCGCGGCTTCGAGCACGGTCTGCGCGTTGCCGTGCGAATACTGCTCGCGCGACGACAGGGAGCGGGCCTGACGCACGAGCGCGTCGAGCTGTTCAGTTTCGACCGAGGAAAGCTCCGCGCGCTGCCGCGCTCGAACTTCCGGTGTGCTTACCGCTGTCAGTTTATCCGCCCGAGAATCGCGCACGAGGATTTCGACTTCGCGTTTCGTGGGCCGGCGCCCCTTCTCTGCCGCGAATTCGGCCACGAGTTTCTCGACGGCACGCGAGCGCTTCGAGAAGCGCTCGCGCAGATGTTCGACGCCTCGGACCGAGAAACCTTTCGAGTTCAGTTCATACGGCTCGTAGCCGAGCGAACGCAGTCGACTCGCCAACTCGCGGTACAGCACCTGCCGGAGATACGGCGAAGCGCGGAGCATTTCGGCTGGTTGCAGCGCGAACCAGCCTTGGCGGCCCGCGTCCCACGTTGCGTTCGCGAGTACGGCGTGCGCGTGCAACTGCGGATCGAGATCGCGGCTGGCGTCGTGGAGGAATAGCGCGCCAGCGAAATTGCCGGTCAGCCGGAACGACTCCGAGTGCTTCGCTTCGCCGCGGCGCTCGCGGACCGCCGCGAAGCGTTCCATCTCCGCGAGCACGACCTTGACCGACTCGGCGAACGCTGCCCGCACGCGCTCGTCGCCGCCGACCATCGCGAGCACGCTGACGTCCTTCGGCGCGGACAACTGCACGTCGATGAACGCGACCAATTTTTTTGCGCCGAGCGCGGTGAGTTCCTCGCCCGTGGTCGGATGGCGGTTGCAGCGCAGCGCCTCGAACGGTGCGTCGGTCACGGAGCCATCGAGGCCAAGCGCCCGCGCGCCGTCGCCGATCCACTCGCCGAGGACGGCCTGCTCGCCTTCGGCCCAGTAGTCGTTTCGGCGCAGGTGGTGTTGGAGGTAGTTCGATCCGTTGCGAATGATGCCTGCAGTGATCATGCCTACCATCACGGCTGCCCGCAGTCAGTGACTCAACGGACGGCGTCCCCCGAGATCGGCTTATCCGCGCTACCGGTTTCGCGGTAGCGTGTTTTCGGTGCACTCGTCCGGTCCCGTGTCAGTGGCAGCGACGAGCCGGAGTGGTCCGCGGAAGTCCTCCGTGCTTTTTTGGTTACAGACGCAATACCCTCCCGCATTCGGGAGCGCCGATTGATCCAGCCGACAGACCGAAAACTTCCCGCGAAAAGCGCCTCCGCGCACTGCTTCCGGGCATCGAAAAACACACTGGATTCGTTCACGTTTCGCACGAAATCCCGCTCTCAATCGCATCGATTCACGAGCGCAGGGCGGGACAGCGAGCGCACCTGTTGAGTGGGTGGCTCGTCCGCCTCACGTCTCGTGAGGCGGTCCCGTCGGCAGCCAAATGGTACGAGATCAGTCCACCCGGAATCACCTACGTGCCGGGTGGTATCGTCGACGCGCCCAGGGGAAGGCGGGCCGCCGTATCGCGCCAATCGCTTGGATGCGACTTTGCGACCATGGATCGGAAGGCGCGCTCTTGTGAGAGCGCATCATACGGGTCCACGATTGGAATCGCCGGAGATCCAGGAGGTCGTGAACAACGAAGTACTCCTGCTCGGATTTTGTCCGTTGCAATAGGTCTTGGGCGAAGCAAATGCGACCGCTTGCCGAGCATGATGCCCATTTGCGCCGCGTATGAACAACGCGTACCTCCCACGGTTGTGACCGAAGTCTCGACGCCAAATAAGCGATACGCGTCTGAAAAGATTCCATCGATCTGGACGGCACTCGCGTTGAAATCATGGAGCCGCGCACCCACGATGGGCGGCCGCGACCGTCATCGGACGCGCCGCCGCCGCGGTCGCAGGCGGGATCAAACTGACTTGATGCGGTGGTGGAGCCTTATCCCGACCGACGCCTGCTCTTTCCAAAGCGCGCGAACAGAGCCGGCAGCAGGAACAGATTCAGCAGGGTCGACGTCACCAGTCCGCCCAGAATGACGAGTGCCATCGGGCGCTCGATTTCGTTGCCGGGCACGTTGCCCTTCAACACGAGCGGCAGCAGAGCGAAGGCGGCCGTCGCGGCCGTCATCAGGATCGGCACCAGTCTCTCCTCGGAACCGCGCAGAATCAGCGCCGGACCGAACGCCTGGCTCTCCTCGCGCTCGAGATGCCGGTAGTGGCTGACGAGCAGGATGCCGTTGCGCGCGGCGATCCCGAGGACGGTCACGAAGCCCACGAGCGAACCGAGCGACAGCACGCCGCCGCCGAGCCAGGCGGCGAGGACACCGCCGATCAGCGCGAACGGCAGGGTGAGCGCGATCAGCAGCACCAGGCGCAGCGACTGAAAGTCCGCCAGCAGCAGGACGAGAATTCCCGCGAGCGACGCCAGCCCGAGCCACAGCAGCCGCGATTGCGCGGCCTGCCGTTCGGCCCACTCGCCGAGGACTTCGGGGTGATAGCCGCGCGTGAAGTTCACTTTTCCGACCCGCGCCTCGACGTCGCGGGCAAACGCGCCGAGGTCCCGGCCGGATACGTTGCACGTGACGTCGATCCGGCGCGAGGCGCCCTCACGTTTGATCGCGTTGGGCGTTGGCACGATGGCGAGGTCGGCCACGTCGGAGAGACGAACATGGCCGCCCGCCGGCGTCTCGATGAGGAGTTCGCGCAGCGTCGTGTAGTCGGCGCGCACGCTGGGGACGCTCCACACCGTCACTTCGTGCACCTTTTGGTCCTGGTAAACCTCCCCCACCTTGCGGCCGCTCACCAGGGTCGTCACGGCACGCCGCACCTGACCGGCGGTGAGGCCATGCAGGGCCGCGGCGTCGGGCCACAGCTTGATCGTGATCTGCGGCACCAGCGTCTGCGGCTCGACCTTGAGGGCACTGATGCCGGCGACGTCCTTGAGCGCAGCACCGACCTCGGCGGCGTGCCGGCGCAAGACCTCGAGATCGGGGCCGTAAATGCGGACGACAATGCTCGCACTCGCGCCGGTGAGAACCTCCTTGATCCGTTCGCGCAGAAACGTGAGGAGATCGCGCACGAGGCCCGGGTAGCTGTCCACGACCGCCTGCACTTTCGCGATGGTCGAGTCGTAATCCACCTCGGGCGCGAGGCTGATCCACAACTCCGTGAAGTCGGGCCCGACCACCTCGTCGGCGACCTCGGCCCGCCCGATATGCGCTCCCTGGTTGCGCACACCGGGGATGGCGCGCAGATCCTTGCTGGCCGCGATCGTGATGCGGGTGCTGGCCTCGACGGACGTGTTCGGCTTCTCCAACCAGTGCATGAGGAAATCGCGCTCCTTGAAATTGGGGAGAAACTCCTCGCCGAGCCGCGTCTGCCAGACCCAGCCCGTAAACGCGAATGCGACCACGAGCACACCCAGCGCGAGGCCGGGACGGTGCGCGAGCCGCGGCAGGACGCCGCGATACCAGCCCTTCAACGTTCGCGCGAGCCAGGCGTCGCGGTGCGGGTCGGCGTGGTTGCGCAACAAGAGCAGACTCAGCGCCGGCGTGACCGTCAGCGCGACGGCGAGCGACGCGGCGATCGCGAGGATGTACGACAGCGCCAGCGGACGAAAAAACGTGCCGGCCAGTCCGGGCAGGTAGAACACCGGCACGAACACGAGCACGATGATCACGCTCGCATAGACGACGGCGCTGCGCACCTCGAGGGACGCGTTGAGCACCACCTGAAAAGCGGACTGCGGGGCGGCGAGCACCTGGTTCTGGCGGAGGCGGCGCAGGATGTTCTCCACGTCGATGATCGCATCGTCCACGACTTCGCCGAGCGCGATGATGAGGCCCGCGAGGATCATCGTGTTGATCGTCTCGCCGCGCCAGCGCAGCAGCAGGAGCGCGACGGCCAGCGAGAGCGGAATCGCGGTGAGGCTGATGACGGTGGTGCGCCAGTCGCCGAGGAAAAACCAGAGCACGACGACCACGAGGAGGCAGCCGAGCCACAGCGCCTCGGTCAGGTGATCGATGGAGAGCTGGATGAACGTGGCGGGACGAAAGATCGTCGAATCCATGTCCACGCCCGGGAGCCCCGGCTTCAGTTCGGCGAGCACCTTCTCGACGCCCGCGGTGACATCGAGCGTGTTGCCCCAGGGTTGTTTCTCCACGATGAGCAGAATGCCCGGGCCATCGTTGATCACCGCATCACCGATGGGCGCCGGATGACCGATGCGTACGTCCGCCACATCGCCCAGCCGGACCGGCGTGCCGCCGCGAAACTCCACCACGGTGCGGGCGAGATCCTCCGGCGTGGTGATGAGTCCGAGTTGCGCGACACTGAAGCGCAGATTCGGCGTATCCACGAAACCGCCCGCGCTGATGACGGCGGCGTCGCCCGCCGCCCGCGTGACGGCATCGAGCGTGACCCCGGCGGCGCGCAGTCGCTGCGGATCGACGAGAACCTGAAACTGTTTATCCCGCTGTCCCCAGATCGCGACGTTGGCGACGCCTTTTACCGACATCAGGCGCGGCCGGATGGTCCAGAGCGAAAGCTCACTCAGCTCCATCTGCGAGAGTGTCGCCGAGGTGAGCCCGACCTTGAGTACGCGACTGAGCGACGAGTAAGGCGCCATGAGCACGGGCGGCTTCACTACGGCGGGGAGGCGGTTCTGGGCCAGGTGGAGCCGTTCCTGCACGAGCTGACGCGCCCGCAGAATGTCGGTGCCGGTATCGAAAATCATCACCACCGAAGAGAGGCCGAGCACGGATTTCGACCGGATGGTTTTCAGAAACGGCAGGCCGTTGAGGGAGTTCTCCAGCGGCACGGTGACGAGGGCGTCGACCTCCTCCGTGGAAAGACCG
Source organism: uncultured Opitutia bacterium (assembly GCA_937952235.1). GTDB lineage: Bacteria > Verrucomicrobiota > Verrucomicrobiia > Opitutales > Opitutaceae > ER46. The sequence continues at coordinate 13,719 of CALFZM010000351.1, forward strand.
GGCGCCTCGGTCTGCACCTCGACCAGCGGCGGGGCGAATTCGGGAAAAACGTCCAGCGGCGCATTGCGCGTGGCGTTGACGCCGGCAAAGAGCAGCGCCGCGGCGACGGCCACGATGAGGACGCGCATGTTGAGCGCCCAGGAGACGATGGCGTTGAGCATGATCAGGGAGCGCGGACCTATTTCCCGGTCATGAACTCGGTGCCGAACAGCTCGGCCGATCCATCCGTGACGATCTTCGTTCCCGCCGCAGGCCCAGTGGCGAGCACGGCGAGATCACCCGCGAGCCGCTCCACCTGAATCCGACGCCGGGCATAGGTGTGCGGCGCGATGGCCTCGTAGACCCACTGGCCGCCGTGGATGTCGTGCAGGACCGCGCTGAACGGTAGCACCCGCTTCTCGGTGTCGCTCTGGGCGAGCGGAATTTCGACCGCGACTCGCTCGCCCGCTCGCGCGGCATGATTGGCGGGAAGTTCGTAGTACCAATCGATCGTCGACGTGAGAGCGTTCGCCGTCAGAGGACCTGCGACCGGTTTGGCCGGCTGGCCTGCGCCGGAGGAGGTGATGCCCCGGATGATCGCGTCGGCCTTCGGCTCGAGCAGCGCAGTCTCCCCGCTGTAGATCGAGACGCGAATCCACAATCGGCGCCCCTGGCCCGCCGGACCGACGGGCGTGCCCAGGAGAGCGCGCTGCGCCCTGGCCGTGCGCAGCGCGGCATCCGCGAGAGCCAGCGTCGCCTTCGCTTCATCGACGGAACGGACACTCCCCGCCTCGGCACTCAGGACCTTCTCCGCCCGATCGAGCGCGATCTTCGCCGCGTCCACCTGCGTCTGCGCCTGCAGCACGCGCCCGTCGGCGGCCGCCTGCAGGTCAGCCAGTCGCAAGGTTTCCTCGAGCGTGCCGCCGAGGACGGGCGCGGTGACCGCTTCGTTCGCCGCCAGCGGTCGCACCACTTCACCCGCGAACAGGCGCGAGGCCGGCACCGCCCGGCGTTCCACCGCCACCACCTTCAGTCGCAGTCGCGCCTCCGCTTCCGGCGTAAGGACGATGGTCATGAGGTCGCCTTCCTTCGACAGCGTTGCAGGAGCGGAGGCAGTGGGCGCGGCATGCACCACGGCGGTGAGCAGCAGAAGCAGGAGAAACAATTTCATGGCAGGCGTGAAAGGAGAACCGGGAGTGGGGTTGGAGGGTTATTGCGCGGGAGGACGCGGACTCGTGCGCCAGACCGACTCGGGCCATTGCAGCGGCCGTTGCACGGCATCTTCCAGCGCGGCGAGCGCCCGGGCCGCGCGGACCCGCGCTTCCAGTTCCGCCCGGGAGTTGTCCGCGAGCTCGATCCGTGCCCGCAACAGATCGAGCCGTGAGGTTTCACCGACCCGTTGTTGTGCCTCGATCGTTTGCGTCTGGCGTTCGAGGTTCTTGCGCATGGCCTTGACGGTTTCCAGATCGCCGAGCGCCGCCGCGTGGTCGGCGACCGCCCGATCGACCTCGGCGAGAATGCGATTCTGGAGGGCGAGAAAGCGGGCCGCGGCCACATCACGTCGCGCTTTTGCCGCCGCGATGGGGCCCTGATTCTGGTGAAAAACCGGCAGGGTAATGCCGATGCCCAGCGACCATTTGCCTTCGCCCTGGTCGAGTTGGTAACCGGGACCGAGAGTAACGTCGGGGTATTGCCGCGCGATTTCTCCCCGCAGCACATCTTCGGCAGCCGCGTAGTGGGCGAGTTCCGCCAGCAGATCCGCGCGATTTTGCGCCGCCCAGGTGCGGGCCGCCGACGCATTGCCCGATTCGGTCGCGTCGGAGAGTCCGCGATACGAAAAGCGCACGTCGCTCACGGCGGCCAGCGGAAGGCCCAGCGCCTGCGCGAGCTGGCTGCGCGCCGTAGTTACCGCGCGCTCGCTTTCGCGCGCGGCAAGCTCCGCCCGGTTCACAGCGATGCGGGCTTGCGCGGCGTGAATCGCCGCGACATCGCCCGCGCCCACCTGCGCCTCCACGATCCGCGCGGCGTCGGCGAGGAGCGGCCTTTGCCCGTGCCACAGGTCGGCGGTCGCTTCGGCCGCCTGCAAATCGGTCAGCGCGCGACGGATGGCACTGCGCACCGTCCAGGCTCGGCCGGCGATCTGAAGGCGGAATGCCTCGGCCCGATGGCGAGCCTCCGCGGTGCGATCGACTCGCTTGCCGGCCGTCTCGACCGGCACGTCGAGCGCATGACCGAGAATCCAGGGTGAAAAGCCGCCGGGGGTGTCCCGGTTGTAGGCGGGTGCAAAGCGAAACGTCGGATTCGGCCGCGCCTTGGCGGCCAGGACTCCCGCTTCGGCCTCGATATATTGGGCCCGTGCGAGATCCAGGTCCGGGCTGAAATACAACCCCGTCAGTGTAAGTCGGGGCAGATCCCATTCTGCACCGGCCGGCTGACCATGCGTGGCGAGGAACTGGCGCAGGCCGGCGTCGTCGAGCCGGCGGCCGTCGAGGTGCGCTTGCGAAGTGCCGGCGTCGACCGGCTTCGGCTGATAGGTCGCGCATCCGCCCAGGGCGGCAACCGCGAACGAGACGAGGAAGACGGGTGATCGGGGCGTCATACAAACGAAGGGAAAATGCGGGGAAGTGGGGCAGCGACAGGACCCGCACGACAAGTCCGAGCAGGTTCGGAGTGTAATCAGCGTCCGCCGATCCCCGCATCTGCGCGATGCGAAACCAGTGGAGAAACCCGGGCGAGCCTTTGCGCACGGATTACAACGATGTAATGCGCATGTCATCGTCTGGTAATCTTTCGTCGAACCGGATGGTTCTGGTTCTTCACCGCCGGCCGAATGCAACGATCGCGCCTACCGTCAGCGCGGCAAAAATGCCGCCGGAGAGAAACGTCACTTGAGGCCCAAAGTGGGTCCAGAACGCGCCCGCCGCCACACTGGCCACCAGAAGCATGACTCCCCGCACCAGATTGACGACCCCGAAGGCCGTTCCTCGCAATTCCACCGGTGCATGGTCGGCGGTCAGGGCGCCGATCAGTCCTTCCGTCAGTCCCAGGTGCAGCCCCCAACCGGCGATGCCGATAAAGATCGGAAGGGGCGTCTGCCCGAAGGCGAGGAAAAGGTCGGCGAGGACCATCACCACGCAGCCGATCACCAACAGGTGCCGGCGAGGCCAGCGATCCGAGAGCATCCCCGCGGGAAAGGCGGATACGACATACGCGAGATTCATCACGACCAGCGCAAGGGGCGCATAGGCGACGTCGAGTCCGGTGGATTGTGCCCGCAGCACGAGGAAGGCCTCTGAGAATCGAGTCAGGGTAAACAACGCCACGATGCCCACGAGGGCCCAGAAAGGCCGGGGGAAACTCCGCCAGCGGAATCCCGCCAGCGGATTTCCGCGCCTCACTTTTAGCCGGCTGGACTCTGGCTCGCGCACGGCGAACACCAGGATCGCAACCGCGATTACCGCAGGGAGGATCGCGAGCCACAACACCGACCTGACCGAATGGGAAAACCAAAGGATGGCGGCCATCGCGACCATCGGCCCGACGAGCGCGCCGACCGTATCCAGGGATTGCCGAAGTCCAAATGCCGCGCCCCGTTGATCGGCGGGGGTCAGGTCTGCGATGAGCGCATCGCGGGGTGCACCTCGAATGCCCTTGCCGATTCGATCGACGAATCGCGCGGTCACCACCATGAGTATGCCGTCGGCGAGCGGGAAGAGCGGCTTCGTGAGCGCGGCCAGCCCGTAGCCCAACACGGCCAGCGGTTTTCGTCGGCCGATTCGATCGGACCACACTCCGGAAAAGAGCTTGGTGATGGCGGCCGCGCTTTCGGCGACGCCTTCGATCCATCCAAGCGTAGCAACGCTTGCGCCCAGCGTGCCGACCAGAAACACGGGCAGGAGCCCGTGGATCATCTCGGATGAGATGTCCATGAAGAGACTGACGAATCCAAGCGCCCACACCCCTGGCGGCAAACGGCGGAGCTTCGCTGCCCGAGTATCGTTCCCCGCGTTGGAAATCATTGCGGTGTCTCCGTCGGGTTCATTTCGCATCACCCGTCGCCGACAGGCTGCCGCCCTTGCACCTGACGTCTCTCACGGATCATCCCGGCCGATCAGATCACGCGCAACACCCGCCGCCAAAGCAGAAATCCGATCCACACGAGCAGCGCCGTGACCAGCGTGTGGCTGAGGTAGTGAGCACCTTTTGCCATCTGATAGAATCCCATCGCTCCGCCGGCCACTCCGCCCAGCACAATCCCGGCAATCTGCCCGCGGCGAGTCCGCGCCAGTCCGCTCAGGGCCACGAGCGCAAACCCTCCGCTGGCATGCCCGGCGGGAAAACTGCGGCCGGCCCGGGCCGGGCGATCCGCCGCCGGAAACGGTTCGATCACGCGCACGTAGCGCACGTCGCCGCCGTATCGGCGGATTTCCGAAGGACTGAAGACGTTGGTCACGGCCTTGACCTGACCGATCGCGGCCGGCACGCCGCCGAGCGTGAGCAGCGCGACCCACAAGTGCCGGCGGGCCGGTTCCGCGAAACGCCCCCGCCACCGCCAGCGTTCCGGCGTGAGCGCGAGCACGAACAACGCACTCCCGAGCGCGATGAGCGCCGCCTTGGGCCCCGTATAGAACACCTCACGCGGCAACGGAGCGTGGGCGTCGATCAACCAGCGGTGCGCCGCGAAATCGTAAAGCCGGTCCTGCACCGCCACGTCCGCGTTCGTCAGCTCGAAAACCGCGAACGCCGCGCACAGCAGCGCCACCGCCGGCCACAGGGTGCGCTCAACGCGGAGCAGCGGCGACATGACGCGGTGCATCGGCCCGGACGATTTCACGCTGGCGGCCCTGCTTGAAGAGCCAGCTCGCCGTCTGGTACGTGGCGATCGCGTCGTCGATCAACGCGGCATTCGGCGCCCGTGGGACGAGCGCATGGGTGGCGGCATTGTAATCGAGCGTGACGGACTTCCGCACCGGCTTCAGCACGCCCAGCTGGCCGCCCGTATACAACCCGAGTTTCTGGTAGTTGCCGATCAGCGCCCGGCCCGGCTGGTCCGCCGGCAGCGCCAGCACGTTGCAGCCGTAAAAGCGACTTGGATACGTCCAGTTGAGCAGGCCGAGCAGCGTCGGTGCGAAGTCCACCTGGCTCATCAGCGCCGTGACGCGGCCAGGCGCCACCTGGCCGCCCGGCGAGTAGATCAAGAGCGGAATGTGATAGTTTTGCACCGGCAGCTCTGTCTTGCCCGCGCTGCTCGCACAATGATCGGCCACGAACACGAAGACGGTATTCCGAAACCACGGTTTTTCCGCCGCGGCGCGCAGGAAGGCGCCGATGGCATAGTCCGTGTACTTCACCGCCCCGGCGCGACCGGAGACTTTCGACGGCAGGTCGATCCGGCCCTCGGGAAAGGTGTACGGCCGGTGATTCGAGGTCGTCATCACGAAGTGGAAAAACGGCTGGCCCGCCGCATGGTCGCGGTCGGCCTCTCGCAGCGTCCAACGGAACAGATCCTCGTCGCACGCCCCCCACACATTGGCGAAGGTGATGTCGGCCGGCGCTACCTTCGTGCGATCGATGACCCGATATCCATTCTCGCCGAAGAAGTGGTTCATGTTATCGAAGTATCCAAACCCGCCGTAGAGGAAGGCGGTCGAGTAACCCTTGTCGCGGAAAACGGAGCCGAGGGTGAACAAGTGCTCGTTATCCGGACGCTTCACCAGGGAGCGTCCCGGCGTGGGCGGCACGGACAATGTCAGCGCCTCCATGCCTCGATCGGTCCGCGTCCCCGTGGCATAGAGATTTTCAAACACCAGACTCTGCGGCGCCAGAGCGTCGAGCTGCGGCGTCAGGTGCGACGCACGGTTGAACGCGCCCAAAAAATCCGCGCTCAGGCTTTCCACTGTGATCTGGATGACGTTCAGCCGGTGCTCCGGCCCCGGTCGCGGTGCCGGCACCATCCGTAACAGGTCGTTCGGGTCGTCCGTGAGCGGGGTCGCGCCGTCGCGCGCCAGGAGCGCGCGCATCCGGGTGAAGGCGGCGTCAATCGGCATCGCCGGATAGAACCGGTCGTAGTCGAGCTGGTTGGCGCGAAACGCGGCGACGAAGGACCAGAGCCCGTTCTTGGCGAGTTCGCGGTCGTAGTTGTTCGCAAAGGCCGGCAGCGCATTCTGGCTCAGGCCGAATCCGAGTGCGACCGTGGCGAGCGCCCAGCCACCCGCGGTGCCCCAGCGGGCGCGGGCGGTTGAGTCGACGCGGTCGAGCCAGCGGCCCACCCATCCGGTGCGCGTGAGCAAAGCCAGCCCGGCGACTGACGCCAGTCCGATCTCCGCTACAATCGCCGGGAGAGAATACGACTCGCGAATGTTGCCGATGACTTCGGTGGTGTAGACGAGGTAGTCGACCGCGATGAAGTTGGCGCGGACCCCGAACTCGTCCCAGAAAAGCCACTCCGCCACCGCACCAAAGAGCAGACCGAAGAGCAGTGCACCCAGCGCGGCGTGCGCGAGCACCCGCCCGGGGCGCCCCGCCAGGACGCGGGTGGGCAGCGCCGCCAGGAGGAAGACCCACGGCAGGGTCAGCCAGAGTCCGGTGGCCAGATCGAAGAGCGCGCCCCAGCCGAACGCGGCGATCAGCCCGGCGCTCCAGGAGACCTCCCCGGCGGACTTCAGCAGCAGCGCGAGACGCGTGCCGGCGCCGGCAGCCAACACGAGCATCAGCGCGAGGCACGCACCGCCGTGGCGGCGTTCGAGGGCAGAGGAGAACCAGCGCGCGGATCGAGTGGCGCCGGCCTTGGCGGGAACTGTGGAATCAGCAGACACGCGGCGTTCGACTCCACGCAGCTCCGGAAGTTAGAAAGATGACCGAGCCGTAATGCGACCGTCATCCGACGTCACTGGGTCGCGAAGCTGAGATGGGCAGCGAGCCACAGGACGAAGAACCATCCTACCTCGGAGAACGACCGCCGGAGCGGCCGCAAACCGACCGTCATCGTCGCGGTATCGGCGTAGCCACGCCACCGGGGCCAAAGCCGCGGCACGCGCGCGCAATAGTCGGCAAACGATTGCCCGAACAACCTCTCTAGGCGGGTTTCCTCACCGCGAATCACGCCCCAATGGTAAGCCCAGAAAATCCCGAATGCGGCCATCGTCAGCGTGGCATGGTGGGTCGCCAGCACGATGCCGGCGACCCCCAGCGACGAAAACACGTACAGCGGATTTCGGCACAGGGAATAGGGACCCAGGGCACAGAGTTCCGCATTCTTGCGACCGGCAATATAGACCGCGCACCACAATCGACCCAGCACCGCCGCCACGACCAGCACGAACCCCGCGCTCGTCTCCGCGGTCCGCATCATGGCGCCGCCCGACGGCTCGGTCCGCCACAAGGCGACCGCCAGCGTGGCGGCCGCCAGGGCTCCGGCCGGTTTGCGCAGCTGTTCGAGCAAGCTGTGCCGACGCGCCGGTGATTCGGTCACGGCGATGGGCAGGGTTCCGCTCAGGAATTGGGACCCGGATCCAGAATTCTCGCTCATTGTGATACCGGTGAGAGTTCCGGGTGCCCGGATCGTTCGAAGCATGACAAAGCTGTAATCCTCCTGCCATGCGTCCGTAATCGCTTCGCCGCGGTTTCCGGCTCGCCGGTCCCCTCGGGCCCGAGTTAAGACCAGACCGATGCGAATTCTGGTCGTCGAAGATGAACGCAAGGTCGCCTCGCTGATCGAGTCCGGCCTGCGCGAACGCGGCTTCACGGTCGACCTGTGCCACGATGGCGACACGGCCTCGCTCCGCCTTGCGACTGAAACGTTCGATGCGGCCATCATGGACATCATGCTGCCCGGCCGCGACGGACTCAGCGTGCTGCGCAAGCTTCGCGCCGAAAAGAACACGTTGCCGGTCATCCTGCTCACGGCCCGTGGCGACCTCAACGAACGCGTCGAGGGCCTGGAACTCGGCGCCGACGACTACTTGCCCAAGCCGTTCTCGATGATTGAACTCGTCGCCCGCCTCAAGGCCGTGCTGCGGCGCCGCACCGGGGTGGGACTCACCGTGCAGCAGTTCGCCGACCTGACCGTCAACACCGCCACGCGCGAAGTGCGGCGGGGCGACGTGCGCATCGAACTCACGGCGCGGGAATTCGCGTTGCTCGAATGCCTGCTGCGCACGCCGGGCCGGGCCCTGACGCGTGTCGAGATCAGCCAGAGCGTGTGGGGACACCAGTTCGATGCGGGCACGAATTTCGTCGACGTGGCCGTGCAGCGTCTGCGGCGTAAGCTGGACGATCCGTTCGCGCGCAAACTGATTCAGACCGTCCGCGGGCTGGGCTACGCAATCCAAGCCGACGCATGAACTCGATTCCGATTCGCCTGAAATTCTCCCTGTGGGCGGCAGGCCTCGCGGGCGTCATGCTCCTGCTCTACTCGGCCGGAACGCTGGCCTTTGTTTATGGGAAACAGATCGACGCCGTGGACCAGGAGCTGGCCGGCGAAGCCAAGCATATTGCCGATCTCGACCGACAGGCGCCGCCCCGGCAGACGGCCGATGAGATCATGCAGCACGAGCCGTGGTTGGCGTACGCTCTTTTCGACGGCACGGGCGCCGCGCGGCGCCGCTCGTCCGGACTACCAGAATCCGTCGCTCAGACGGCGCTGGAGCGCGTTCGTCCCCGCACCGTGCGAACCGCGACCTACAGCTGGCGCATCGGCGCCTTCCGCCAGGGGGACGAAACCATCGTCGTCGCGTACAACCTGACCGAAATTCGCGGCATCGTCGCCAACCTGCTTACCGGCTACGGCCTGACGCTCCCGCTGACGCTTGCAGTCGCGGGCGTCGGAGGCTGGTGGGTCGCCGGCCGGGCGCTCCGGCCCGTCCGCGAGCTGACTTCCGCCGCTGAGCGGGTCCAGGCTGCGCACCTCGCCCAGCGAGTGCCGGTGCCGAAGCCCCGCGACGACATCCAGCGTCTCGCGCTCGTGCTCAACGCCATGCTCGCGAGGCTCGAGGGCAGCTTCAACCAGGCGAACCGCTTCGCCGCCGACGCGTCGCACGAATTGCGCACGCCCCTCACGATCATCCGCGGAGAGATCGAACGCATGCTCCATACCCCGGGACTCGCCCCCGCCAACGAGAACCGGTTGGTGAGTCTGCAGGAAGAGATCGACCGCCTCGACCACATCACCGATCATCTCCTGTTGCTGGCCCGATTCGATGCGGGCCGGGCGGATCTGAGTTTCGCCCCTGTCGACCTTTCTGACCTCCTGCGCGGGGTGTGCGAGGATGCTGAACTGCTGGCGACGGCGCAGGATGTCACGCTGCAGGCGGAAATCGCGGCCGGCGTCACCGTCGCCGGCGATGCCGGTCACCTGCGTCGCTTGCTCCTGAACCTGCTGCAGAACGCAACGCGACACAACCGCCCGGGCGGCGAGGCCCGCTGCACACTTACAGTCACAAAGGGCAAAGCGACAATCAGCGTGGCCAATACCGGCCCCGGCATTCCGCCGGCGATGCGGGAACGGATTTTCGAACGGTTCTCGCGCGGCGACGCCAGCCGCACGGACCGGAAGAGCCATGGCCTCGGCCTCAGCCTCTGCCGCGAAATCGTACAGGCTCACGGCGGGACACTTGTCCTGGGACCCGAACGCACGGACGGCTGGACCGAGTTCATCGCCGAACTGCCCCTCGCCTGACGCGAATCGTTCGAATACCCACAGCGGTGAGCTTCCGAGTGTGCTGTACGGTTTGGCGCGAACCTTACGTCACGAAAACAAGAATGACATGCTGGGCTCAATCGTGGTTGAAACGCAGCCCTGCCGCCAGGGCCGTTCTGCTGTTGGGCGCGTGGGCCACGGGTGAAGGTGCTTTCCGTCTGGCGACCGTGTCCGAGGCGGGGCCGCATCCTCGGATGATCCACCCGGATCATCTGCTTCGGACCGCGAAAGAGGTTCCCGCCATACTGGCCCAACTGCATCTCGACGCGCGGGCGCAGTGCAACCGGGCAAGAACAGTGCCACGACTCGGCGTGAAAGCGTATCCATTTTATGGATTTTCGATGCCCAAACGGCACCGGGTTTCGCTCCCTCGAATTTCGGCGCCGGGCGGCTTTCCTGTCCGCCACCGCCGAGCCACCAAAGGTAAATTTTAGGAGCTAAGTCTCTGATTTTCGTCTGACCGAAAAAGGGTTCGAGTCCCGTCCATCCCGCCATTTTGAAAACCCGTTAACGCTTAAACGTTAGCGGGTTTTCTGTTTCAAAAAGTTGCTCGAGTGGCAACGAGAGTGGCAACACGTTCACCTTTGTTGATGGGTGTTTGTGGATACGCTTCCGCGAAAACGGGCTGACGTTTTGATCGTCAACGTGCCCTAACAACGAGAGCCCTAGCCGCCACAAGCGAGTGCGAGATCGAGTGCCAGAGACTGCTCGCGAACCGGTCAAAAAGGTTACCTGACCGCCTCGAATTCCACGCTTCCAGTCACATGAGATAAGATGTCACAACTGCAGGTTGTGCTTCAATAGACCTGAGGTAATAGAAGCACAAATCGTATTTGTGCTTGCATTGCTGCGGGGAATGGTCTTCTTCTTCATCGCACTCCGCGAAAAAGCCCTGACCACGTAAGTAGCCAGAGCTTTCCACGCGGACCGCCTTTTGAGCGGGCTCACGCTGTCGTAGGCCTATAGCTTCGCTCAATTGGCGGTGGATTCAAGGGGAATGTGCCCGCCCCTGTTTAAGTCAGCGATACCGCATATGAGTAAACCGCAGGATAGAACCGTATACCGCCGCTCCGATGGGCTGTGGGCCAATCAACGTCACGACGCCGACCGCCCTTCTAGCGTGCATCGCACGCAAAAGGAAGCGATCGATGCCGCGACCGAGAACCTCCGTAATCAAGGCGGCGGTGAACTCACCGTGATGGGCGAAGATGGCAAGATTCGCTCGAAGGATACTATCGCCCCGGGCAACGACCCGCGGTCGATCCGCGACACCGAGCACTAAGCTCGTTTCACGGTGAAACCAGCGCAGGTCAAACTGGGCGAGGTCGCCGCCGTGCAGCTCGGCATCACGTTTCGTGGTGCCGACGCTGCCCGGCACGATCCCGACGGCACCCATCAGATCATTCGCATTGGAGATATTTCCGAGGACGGCGATATCCGCCACGGTGAGCCCAACCTTGTGCGGCTCGACGACGCGAGCATAGCTCGCGGCGAACTTCGCGACGGTGACGTGTTGGTGGCCGCTCGCGGCACACGGATGACGGCAGCTGTTTTCGATGGTTCGTTTGCCGCAGTGGTTGGAAGCCAGTTCTGCATCGTGCGGCCGAATGCCGACCGACTGCTGCCAGACTACTTGCGCTGGTTTCTTAATCTTCCCGCGACGCAGGAAAACCTGCTCTCCCGTGCACGCGGCTCCTATGTCCGTTCTCTTCCTTCCAGTGCCTTGGCCGATCTTGAAATTCGTATCCCGTCAATCGCACGTCAGCGCGCCATCGCGAAAATCCATGAACTGCGATTGCGCGAAAAACACTTGATGAGCCAGCTCGCCGAACGCCGCGCACTCCTCATCGATCGCACCCTTTTTCAGTCTCTCGAACCGTAAGCCTCGAACCCATTTTCGATATGCCGTCCGTCAATCAATCCGAAATCAACAATGTTGCGTGGAGAGCCTGCGACACCTTCCGCGGCACGCTCGATCCGTCGGACTACAAGAACTACATTCTTGTTACCCTCTTCCTCAAATACATCAGCGACGTCATTAAGGATCACCGTGCCGCCTATCTTGCCGAATACAAGGGAGACCAAGCGCGCGTCGCTCGCCGCCTCGCCCGCGAGCGTTTCCTCCTGCCGGACGGAGCCGACTTCGACAGCCTCTACGCTCAGCGCAACGAGGCCGACATCGGCGAGCGCATCAACCTCGCTCTCGAGAAGATCGAGGAGGCTAACAAAACCAAACTCGAAGGCGTCTTCCGCGAGGTTGATTTCAATTCCGAGGGCAAGCTCGGCCAGACCAAGGAACGCAACACGCGAATCAAGGGCCTGCTCGAAGTTTTTGCCGATCCACGTCTCGACCTCCGTCCTTCCAAAGTCGGCGACGAGGACGTGATCGGCAACGTTTACGAATACCTGCTGGAACGTTTCGCCTCCGACGCCGGCAAGAAAGCCGGCGAGTTTTACACCCCCGGCCAGGTGTCCACACTACTTGCGCGCCTGCTCAAGCCCAAGAAAGGCGACACCATCTGCGATCCTGCGTGCGGCTCCGGTTCGCTCCTGATCAAAGTCGGTCGCCAGGCCGACAAGCGCGACTTCGCTCTCTTCGGTCAGGAAAGCAACGGCACGACGCACGCGCTCTGCCGCATGAACATGTTTCTGCACGGCATGGACAGCTTCCGGATTGAGTGGGGCGACACTCTCCGCAATCCCCGGCTTGTCGAGGGTGACCGGCTCATGCAGTTCGACGTCGTCGTCGCCAATCCACCGTTTTCTCTCGACCAGTGGGGCATTGAAGAAGCTGAGGCGGACCCGTTCCGTCGTTATCACCGTGGTCTGCCGCCCAAGAGCAAGGGTGATTATGCTTTCATTACGCACATGATCGAGACCGCGCGCGCGCGCACCGGTCGCGTTGGCGTCGTGGTGCCGCACGGCGTGCTCTTCCGCGGCGGCGCCGAGGGCCGCATTCGCCAAAAGCTCATCGAGGACAACCTCCTCGAAGCCGTCATCGGCCTACCTGCCAATCTCTTCTTCGGCACAGGTATCCCCGCCGCCATCCTTCTCTTCAACAAGGGCAAGGCCAACGGCGATGTGCTTTTCATCGACGCGGCCCGCGAGTTCGCCGATGCCAAAAACCAAAACGTCCTCACCGACGCGCACCTGGACAAGATCGTCGCCACATACGAGGACTTTGAAAGTGTCGATAAGTATGCTTATCGCGCTTCCGCGCAGGAGATCGCCGACAACGACTACAATCTCAACATTCCGCGCTACGTTGATACCTTCGAGGAAGAGGCCACAATTGATTTAGGTGCTGTGAAGGCGGAAATCGCCCAACTCGAAGGCGAACTCGCGAGCGTTCGCAAGAAGATGGATGGCTATCTGAAGGAGCTGGGGCTATGAGAAACCGGCGGCCAGTTTCGGAATGGGCTAAGGTGCAGTTAGGAGACGTCGCTAAGGTCATAAACGGGCGTCCATTTAAGCCGCATCAATGGTCTGACCGTGGGTTACCTATCATAAGAATCCAAAATCTTAACGGGTCGAACGACTTTAATTATTACAACGGCAGCTTCGATCCCAAGTTGCTAGTGACGCCTGGCACACTGCTCTTCGCTTGGTCAGGCAGCAAAGGATCGTCGTTTGGGCCCCACTTTTGGAGGAGACCGGAGAATGGTCTTCTCAATTATCATACTTGGAAGCTCGAGCCATCTAGCAAAGTCGATCAAAGATATCTTTATCAGAGCCTAAAGAAACTCACGAAGGAAATCGAAGGAAAGGCTCATGGGGCTGCAGGTCTTGTTCATATCCAAAAAGGCTGGATGGAGAGCTGGATGCTCAATTTGCCAACTTTGGCTGAGCAGCGGGAAATCGCCGCTATCCTTGGCACGTGGGATGAGGCTCTGGATAAACTCGATACTTTAATCGCTGCCAAAGACCGCCGAAAACAGGCGCTCCTGCAGCAACTCCTTACCGTAGCTGCGCAGAAGGTCGGTCATGGTCATGCACGTCACCGTCTCGGCGTTCTCGTTGAACGCGTCACACGCAAAAACGCCGTCGGTAACGACAACGTTCTGACCATTTCTGCTCAACAGGGGCTCATCAATCAGCGAGAGTATTTCAATAGGAATGTCGCGGGCGCGGATCTTTCCGGCTACTATCTTCTGCGGAGAGGTGAGTTTGCCTACAACCGTAGTTCCTCGATTGGCTTCCCTTATGGCGCGATCAAGAGGCTCGATCACTACGACTCAGGAATCGTCTCCACTCTCTATTTGTGCTTTCGTATTAAGGATGATGCTGAGGTTTCGTCCGACTACCTCACTCACTACTTGGACGGAGGATTTCTCAACCCCGGCTTACGCTCGATTGCAAAAGAGGGAGCACGCGCGCACGGCCTGCTGAACGTGACCGCAGACGAATTCTTCGACCTGGACGTTTTCATTCCACCTCTGGTCCTGCAAAAAAAGATCGCTGCCATCCTGGGCAGCGCCGAGTCGGAACTCCGCCTCCTCCGTCAGCAACGCGCCGCGCTCGATCAGCAAAAGCGAGGCCTGATGCAGATTCTGCTCACCGGCCAAAAACGTGTTCGCGTCTGAAATTTAACGTTAAATTTCTGTCGTTCATGTCGCTGTCAGTCAGTCACGCCGCCGGCACCGGGGGTTCGAATCTCCCTCCCGCCACCATGCGCATTGACATGCGCATGGTATGCGCATTCATTACGCAATCATCCCCGAACGTGTGCCGGACTTTGTTGCCGTGCCATGTCGGCCCCCCGCAGGTTCCGACCTGCGGGCTTTTTTGTGCCTGAATCGGACGACCGATGACGACGTCCGCTCCTCGTGCGATGTTTTTTGTGGATGGGTTCAACCTCTACCACTCCATCGAGCGCGCCCAGCGGGCGGCACCAACTCTCGCCCATAAGTGGCTCGATCTCGGGGCGCTTGCTCGGGCCAATCTCCTTTCGCTCGGTCCGACCGAAGTTCTAGTAGGGGTTCACTATTTCACCGCCTATGCCGACCATCTGGCGCTGACCAACCCCGACAAAGTCGCCCGGCATCGGGCCTACGTCCGCGCGCTTACAGCGTCTGGGGTCATGGCGCATTTCGGGCATTTCAAGCCCAAGGACACGTGGATCGAATCGTTGCAGGCTTATCACCGCATCTGGCAGGAGAAAGCAACGGATGTCAGCATCGTCTCCGAACTGTTCCGGCAGGCCCATCTCGATGCCTTCGATGTCGCCGTGATCGTGTCTGGCGATGCCGACTACGCGCCGGCCGTGCCCGTTTTCCGCGAACTGTTTCCCCAAAAGCGACTGGTGTTCGGATTTCCCTTCGACCGGAAAAACCGGGAGCTGGATCGCCTCGCCCCTGAGTCCTTCACCTTCGGTAAAGAGGCCTACGCTGCGAATCAATTTCCCGAAGCCGTCCGCCTGCCCAGCGGAAAGTTCGTCGTGTGTCCACTTGCGTGGCGTGTCGCAACTCCACCCCCCGCCGCCCCATGAGTGCCGTCCCCAATTTCCTCGAATCCCATGTCAGCCAGATTCCGGCAATCCAGTTTCTCCAGCAACTCGGCTTCGCCTACCTGAGCCCCGAGGACGTGGCGGTCGAGCGGCG
>CALFZM010000352.1 GCA_937952235.1 uncultured Opitutia bacterium
TGAGCTACCCGACGGGCTTCAGCGGCAACTGGGCCGGCGGCACGATCGCCGCGGGCGGCTCGCAGCAGGTGACGGTGACGTTCGCGCCGACGGCGGCGACGGCCTACGGCGGCACGATCACGGTGAGCTCGGACGCGACGGCGGGCACGAATACGATCGCGGCGTCCGGCAACGGCACGATCGCGGCGACGCGGATCATCGGGCTGAGCGGCAACCTGGCGTTTGGCGACGTGACGGTGGGCGGGAGCCTGCAGCGGACGCTGACGATCGCGAACACGGGCAACGCGACGCTGACGGTGAGCGGCGTGAGCTACCCGACGGGCTTCAGCGGCAACTGGGCCGGCGGCACGATCGCCGCGGGTGCGTCGCAGCAGGTGACGGTGACGTTTGCGCCGACCGCGGTGACGGCCTACGGCGGGACGATCACGGTGAACTCGGACGCGACGGCCGGGACGAACACGATCGCGGCCTCCGGCAACGGCATCGCCGCAGCCGGAAGCACGGCGTTCGTGACGGCGTTCAGCGCGGGGACGGTGCGGAACAACTACAGCGGCTGGGTGGGCTTCCAGTTCGTGGTTGGCGCGAGCCCGCTGTCCGTGAAAGAGCTCGGTCGCGTCGTGCTCTCGGGCAACTCGGGCACGCACACCGTCAAACTGGTGCGAGTCTCGGACGGGCAGGAGGTCGCGGGCGGATCGATCGCGATTTCCACCGCCGGCGGCGCGGTGGGCCAGATCAAGTATGTCGCGCTGCCGAGTCCGGTGGTCCTCGCCGCCAACACCGCCTACTACCTGTTGAGCGAAGAAACGTTTGGAGGAGACACGTGGCTCGACCTGAACACGACCGTCTCGACCACCTCGGTGGCGACCGTTCCGACGGCCGCGTACGGCACCGGTCCGGGCGCGTGGTTCTCGTACGGCAGCCCGAACCAGGCCTACGGCCCGGTCGGGTTCAAATACTAGAGACCTCCCGCGGTCCCGCATCGAACAAGGTGGAGCGGCTTGTCCTCAAGCCGCTGCGAACCGGTCCGTCGCACGTCAGCCGCCTGGGGACAGGCGGCTCCACCTCGACTGCATGCGTCCGGCTCAGACTAACCGAACCGTCAGTCTCACGTTCCGGCCTGCGGCGGATCGCCGGGGACCGGTTCTGACGGCACGCGGATGAATTCCTCGAGCACGCTGCGGATCACGGCGATCTCGAGGGAACTCAACGCGAACGAGAGCTCGGTGGCCGGATCTCCGACGGTGGCGGGAAAGCGGCCGAGCGCCTGGCGAACGATCGCCTGTTGGTAGCTGTCTTGAGGCATAGGCAGGAAAGGGGCGCCAGTTTCTCGCCAAGACAAGGGACGTGGGCACGTTCGGAGCGAAGAATTTTCCCGGAGGCGTCGAGAGCGGGCGACCGGTGCAGGGGAAACGTTCATGGCCGGATCGCTCATACTTCCGTGAGCGGTGCGCAATTCGTCATCGCGACATTGCTTCAGGCGCGCGGGGTCGCACAGTGGACGCCTTCCCTAAACCTCTGCCGCCGTGCCGCCGTCGTCGCAGGTTCACTTCCGTCCGCGGCTCAACTCACCCGAATACCCATGAGTGCTACCTATGTCCCCATGATCCCCTGTCACGTTGCCGGCCCCCTCGGGGTGCTGCACCTGCCGCGCCTCTGGCAGAAAGTGTCGCTGGAAGCGCGCGGCAAGCTGGCCGCCGGCTATCCCGGCATTGGCAAGGGTTTCGACTCGATGGTGGTCGCTGGGCTGGGGCTTTCGGCGGACGCCGTGAAGAAGTTCGTGGCCGAGAAGCGTCCTTCGTACGCCGAGTTTGAGCGGTGGGTGAAGGCGCAGCCGGGCGTGAAGCTCGATCGTGCCAGCGTCTACAAACTCAACCAGTCGATCCTGAACTATCACCATGACGACGACACGCGGAAGGGCATCCTCTCCGGCGCGGGTTACGCCGACGACGGCTCCGTGCTCGGCGCCGCGGTCGAACTGAACGCCCTCGACGACTGGTCGGCTTTCCATGCCGAGGTGCTGAAGTAAAGCGCTGCTTCGCGCGCCCGTCGGTCCGACCCGCGGCGCCCTGTCCGCTGGTCGGAACCGGGGGGGCCTCGGAGTCGGCAAGAAATCCGGCAGCACTGAAAGGTGGAGCGGCTTGTCCTCAAGCCGCTGCGGGTCCGGTCAATCGAACGTCAGCCGCCTGGGGACAGGCGGCTCCACCTCACTGAACCGTTCCGGCTCAGGTCGCTCTGAGTCTTCGCGGTGCCGTCGCGCGGAGGCGCTCAGTGCGCCGCTCCCGTGACGAGGACGGGAATCGCATAGAGGGATTTGCGTGCGGTGATGAAAAGCGTGCGGCCGTCGTCCCCGCCGAAGCAGAGATTGGCCGCGCCTTCGGGCGTATTGATCTTCCCGATGCGGCGTCCGTCGGCGGAGAAGATCTGCACGCCATTGCCGGCACTGGACCACACCCGGCCGTCGCGATCGACCCGGATGCCGTCCGGTCCGCCCTGGTCGATGGTGCAGAAGACGCGACCGTTGGCCACGGTGCCGTCGGCGGCGACGTCGAAGACCCGGATGTGACGCGGCGTGCCGGAATCGGCGACATACAGGCGGCGTTCGTCCGGTGAGAACGCCAGGCCGTTGGGCTGCACAAAATCCTTCACCACGACGGTGGTCGTCCCGGTCCGCGGATCGTGGCGGTACACGAAGTTTCCCGGCTGCTCCTTGCCCTCGCGCTGCTTGGTCTGCGGGTTCATCCGCAGGCCGTACTCGGGGTCGGTGAACCAGACGGTGCCATCGGAGCGGACAACGACGTCGTTGGGCGAGTTCAGCTTCCGGCCGGCGAAGGTGTCGACGAGCGTCCGCACCGTGCCATCCGCCTCCTGCACCGCGACCCGCCGCCCCGAATGTTCGCAGGTGACCAGCCGGCCGGAGAGGTCGAGCGTGTTGCCGTTGGCGTTACGGCTCGGCTTGCGGTAGGTGGAAAGGCCGCCGGCCTCCCGCCACCGCTTGAGCTCGTCGTTGGGAATGTCACTGAAGACCAGGTACCCGCCCGCCTTCACCCACACCGGGCCTTCGATGAAACCCATGTCGCCGGCGAGCTTGCGCACGGAGGCGTCGGGTGCGACGCAACGGACGAACTCCGCGGGGATATCCGGCTGCAGGTCGGCGGCGGACACGAGCGCGGCAGGCACGGTGGAAAGCAGGGCGAGGAGGGGGATTTTCATGGGATCAAGGCGGTGGTAACAGGAGATCGGGCTGGGGCGGAAGAGCGAAAGCGGCGGGCTCGAAGGCGTGAGCCGCTCAGCGGACTGCCATTGAGGTGGAGCCGCCTGTCCCCAGGCGGCCGCGTGCGACGGACCGGTCCGCAGCGGCTTGAGGACAAGCCGTTCCGCCTTTCCGTGCGGCCGCTCTCACGGCTGATTTGAAGTCCCACGGCATGAATCCGCTCAGGGCTGCCAGTCCGGCGGCAGGTGCAGCGACCACACTTCGTTCGACAGCGGACGCGCGTGCCCGCCGGCGATCCAGAGCTTGTCCTGGAAAACGAAGACCGAGTGTTCATGCCGGGCCTTCCAGGTGGTGGCGGTCCGAAGTTGCTGCCAGCTCCTGCCGTCGGCGCTGTGCCACACGTCGCCGAAATTGTCCTTTTCCTTCGCCCAGCCGCCGAGCACCCAGATGCGATCGCGATAGACCGCCGCGCTGAACCAGAGGCGCGGGGCCCAGGGTGCCGCCGGCGTCTCGCACGTCCAGTTCACCCCGTCGGCCGAAGACCACACGTCGTGGTAAGCGACATGCATCGGCACGTAATTGCCCCCGCCGAGGAGGTAGAGGCGGCCGCGATGCGCCACGGCCTGGTGATAGGCGCGCGCCGCCCAGGGCGCGGCGGCCGTTTCCAGGTTCCATTCGCGGCCGTCGGCCGAGGACCACACGTCATTGCGCACGCTGCGTTCGTCGCCGAAATAGTAGTTCTCGATCCCGCCGAGCACCCACATCCGGTCGCGGTGGGCGACGACGACGCCGGCGCACCGGGCGGTCCAGCCTGCGCGGGCCGTGACCTGCGACCACGTCGCGCCGTCGTCCGATACCCACACTTCTCGACTGGCCGAGTGTCCGGGCAGCCGTCCGTTGTACCAGCCACCCATCGTCCACATTCGTCCGCGAAAGGTGAGGTTCATCGGGAGGTCGCTGTGGATCCAGGGGACGGGCTGGTCCGCGCGGGTCCAGGAGCGGCCGTCCCCCGACGACCACACGTCGCGCGGCGGCGCCTCGTCGGAGCGAAACCACCCTCCGGCGATCCACAGCCGGTCGCGGAAGACCCACTCCGCCTGCGAGTCGCGGGCCTGCCACGGTGCGCGCCTCTCGAGCACCCAATCCGGAGCGGCGGCGGAGAGCGCGTTGGCGGCAAGGAGCAGGAACAGGAGAGGGCAGGGGCGTCGCATGGTGATGAATACGGGGATCAGGCGGGAACGCGGTCGGGAGGGGAGAGGCGCGCCAGCAGGCGGTCGAGCCGCGTCGCCAGCTCGTCGATGTCGGCGCACGTCACGCCCAGGTTGGGCCGCAGCCGCACGTGCGTACGGCCCGCGCCGAGGAGCAGGAGGCGTTCCTCCTGCAGGGCGTGTTCGAGCAGGGCGGATTTCAGTGCCGGCGTCGCGAGGGTGAATCCCTGGTAGAGACCGGCTCCGCGGATGTTGCCCAGCTTTCCCGGATGGCGCGCCTGCAGGTCGCGCAGCCGGGCGACGAGGCGGCCGGCCTTCACGGGCACCTGCGCGATGAGATCCTCCCGCTGCACGATCCGCCACTCCTGGCAGAACCGGACCATGTCGGCGAGGCTGCCGCCCCAGGTCGAATCGAGCACGCCCTCGTCGGTCAT
The DNA here is from genome assembly GCA_937952235.1 of uncultured Opitutia bacterium. GTDB lineage: Bacteria > Verrucomicrobiota > Verrucomicrobiia > Opitutales > Opitutaceae > ER46. The sequence continues at coordinate 4,854 of CALFZM010000352.1, forward strand.
CGACTCCCGCATGTAGAGCACGCCATTGCCGAGCTTCTTCGCGGCGGCAATGGCCTGGGGCGGATGCGGCAGGTCGAGCTGGTCGGCCATGAAAAAATCCCCGGTGGGTCCACCCGCGGTCTGCACCTCGTCAAAGCCCAGGTACACGCCATGGGCGTGCGCGAGCCGGCTCAGGCCCTGGAAAAACTCCTTCTCGGCGACCCGGTGTCCGCCCGCTCCCTGGATCGGCTCCGTGATGATGGCCACGACTTCGCCGGCATGCTCGCGCAGGCTTTGCTCGACCCGCTCCAGCGCCGCGGTCGTGCTGCGGCGATTCTCCGCCGCGGGCGCATCGGTGTCGATCGCGGGAAACGGGATCTGGATGTTGCCCCGCACCAGGCCGTGAAAGTCCTTCGTGATGACCGGATCGTGCGAGAGCTCGGTGATGTTGAGCGCAAACACCGTCCGACCGTGAAAGGCCTGGTCGAAATAGATGAACCGCCGCGGGCCACCGCGCTCGGCCCGCGTACGATCGTGGAGATTGATGAGATACTTCATCATGTTCTCCACCGCCTCCGCACCGGAGTTGACCGCGTAGATCTCCAGCTGCGGGTGACGCAGACAGCGGGGCGCGACCGCCGTCAGCGTGCGGTAGTACTCGAGACACTCCGGGGTCAGGAAATCGGGATTCGCGACCTTGTTGTTCGCGGCGTAACCCAGCCGACGCAGGTAATCAGGCTCGAGCAGGCCAGGGTGGTTGTGACCGATCCATTTCGAGGCGTAGTAGCCGGCCCAGTCGAAGATCCGGTCGCCATCGACGGTCGCCAGCCACATCCCCTCGCAGCGCGACAGGTCGACGCAGAAGGGATACGGATCCGCGATCACGTAGCGGCGGAGTTCCGCGATCATGGCCGCGCTGCGCGGACCAGGCAGGGCCGGGACACTCATGCTCCGGAGATGGTCGAGGGCCCCCCGGCTGTCAAAGGGGTCCGCCACCGACCAGCGTCCAATGTCCCTCCGCCGCACGCACCGCGATGGGTCGGCGCCGATCCAGCCGGATGCTTGACTCGTAAACAACCATATGCGTATAGATAGATTAAAATCGGGCCGGGCATCAGCGCGCCCACGAATGGTACACTCCATGAAACTCTCCCTTGTCTTTGGTCGGTCGCGTCCGCGCCACGCGGGCGCACGTGGTCTGTTGTTTCTCGCCTGCATCGGCGCCCTTTCGGCTGCGGCCGGAGAAGCCGGGCTCAGGTTCTCCTTCGTGGATCCTGCAGCGGCCGAGGCTGCGGGCGTGCGCGAGGTGGGCGAAGCGGCGGCGGGGAGTGTGGCCGCGCGGTTGATGGGCGAACTCACCGCGGCCATGGCCCAGGGTGGTCCGGAAAAGGCGGTGGACGTCTGCCACACGCGGGCACTGCCGCTCACCGCGGCGCCGGTCCCCGGTGAGCCGAGGGTGCAGGCGGTGAAACGCACCAGCCTCCGCCTGCGCAATCCCGCGAATGCTCCCGACGGGGCGGAGCGCGCGGCCCTCGATCACGTGGCGGCGTTGCTCAGGGCGGGCCGACCCGTCCCCGCCGCGCTTGTCCAGAAGGTCGAGCGGCCGGGAGCGGACCTGGAGTGGCGGTTTTACCGGCCGGTGACCGTTCAGGCCGCATGCCTCGCTTGCCACGGCCCGATCGAGGGGCAGTCCGCGGCGCTGCGAACCCTCCTGCGTCAGCGCTATCCCGCTGATGCCGCCACGGGCTATGCCGTGGGCGAGTGGCGCGGGCTGGTCCGGGTCTCCGTCGCCGCGCCGTCGTCGCGTTGAGCGTCCGGGTTTTTTTACCGACTTGAATTTTGCCGTTTGGGTGACGGCACGGTGAAAGCCCGGTGACGAACCGGGTGCCTGCTTGACCGCATTTCGAGCGGCGGGGCACGGTCGCCGGCGATGAAGCACCTTCGCCGTTCCCTGACGTGGTCTTTCGCCTTCGTGATGCTGGCCGTCGCTCTCGGGGCCCAGCCGGCCGCTACCGGCACGCTGGCCGGTCGCGTGACCGATGCGCGGACCAAGCTCGCGCTGGGAGGCGCCCGCGTGGCGGTGCCCGGGGCCGGGCTGTCCACGTTCGCGGATGCCGCGGGGGATTATGTGCTCCCCGCCGTGCCCGCCGGCGCGCAGACGGTGGTGTTCGAATACGTCGGCTACGACGAACTTTCCCGGCCGGTCACCGTGGGAAGCGGAACCACCGTGACGCTGGACGTCGCCTTCGGTTCCGACGTCGTCACGCTGGAGAAGTTCGTGATCGAGGGCCACCTGGTGGGCTCCGCCCGCGCCATCAACCAGCAGCGGGCCGCCGCCACCCTCAAGCAGATCGTGGCTTCGGATGCGATCGGCAGCTTTCCCGATCAGAACGCCGCCGAATCCATCCAGCGGATTCCCGGCGTGTCCCTTTACCGGGACCAGGGTGAAGGTCGCTACATCGTGCTGCGCGGCCTCAACTATACCTTCACCTCGGTGAAGGTGAATGGCGGTTCGTTCGCCGGCGCCGACCTCGGCGAGCGCGCGACGGCGCTCGACGTGATCCCCGCCGACGCCCTCGCCGCCATCGAAGTGACGAAGGTGCCGACGCCGGACATGGACGGGGAGGGTCTGGGCGGCCAGGTGGACATCAAGACGAAGAGCCCGTTCGATGCCGAGGGCGTCTCCGCGAGCGTCACGGCCCAGGCGCAGTATTCCGACCTGCGGGGGCAGTACAGCAGCAAGTTCAACGGCTATGTCTCGACCCGCTTTGGCGCGTCGAACCAGTACGGGCTGCTGGTCGCTCCCACCTGGCAGGAGCGGAAGTTCGGCTCGTTCAACTTCGAGACGGGCGGCGCCTGGGTGGCGCCGTCGGCGAATGGCACGCCGTTTTTCACCATGGGGTCGATCGAGTTTCGCGACTACGAGATCACGCGCGAGCGCCAGGGCGTCACCGCCTCGTTCGAGGCGCGTCCGAACCAGACGAGCTCCGTTTTCGTGCGCGGCGGCTACAATCGCTTCACGGACACCGAGAGCCGACATCTCACGATCTTCGATTTCGCCGAGGGCACGCTTTCCCGCCCGAGTGTCACGGCGAACTCGGCCACCTACACCGGCCTCCGTCGCTTCGGCCGCCGGCTGCGCATCCGGGAGAAGGACCAGGAGGTCTATCATGTGACCGCCGGCGGGGAGAAGCGGTTGGGCGCGCTGACATTCGATGCGCAGGCGGCCTACACCGAGGGGAACGAGAAGCGTCCGAACGAGCTGACCGCTCGCTTCCGCCGCAATACCCGCGATGCGCAGATCCGCTACGATACCGACGGACCTTACGCGGTCGGGATCACGCAGCTTGCCGGCGCCAGTTTTCTGCAGCCGACGTCCTATGACTTCCAGCGGGTCGACCTCGCCAACGAAGCCGGTGGCGAGCGCGAGACCGATCTCGCGTTCAACGCGAGGTATGAGGTGGCGCCCGGCCGTTTCCTGAAGGCCGGCGCCCGGCATCGCGCCAAGCGGAAGGACTCGGGCGGCGAGGTGTTTGAACTCACCGCGGCCCCGGCCTCCTTCACCTTCGCGAACCTGGCGGAGGGTGCGGGCGACTACCCGTACCTCCGCGTCCCGCGGATCAGCACGGCGGCCGTGCAGCAGGCATTCTTCTCCAACCGGGCGGCCTTCGCCGGCGCCCGGGTGTTCGAGGACAGCGAGTACGACGACTTCTCCCTCGAGGAAGACGTCCTCGCTGCCTACGTCATGGGTGGCGCCCGGTTCGGCCGCCTCAGCGTGATCGGAGGCGTCCGGGGCGAACGGACCGAGTTCCGCACCACCGGACGCGTGCTCGACCTGGCTACGGAGACGGCGACGTCTTCGCGCGCCGGGCGGGATTATACCCACTGGCTGCCAGGGCTGCACGCCCGCTACGACGCCAATCGCAACCTGGTGCTCCGTGCTTCATGGTCGCGGGCGCTGGCGCGGCCGGCGTTCGGCGACGCCGCGTTTCGCTCCACCGTGAACCGCGAGGAACTCGAGGTGACGCGCGGCAACCCGAACCTCGCCGCGCTCGAGGCCGCCAATTGGGACGCGTCGGTCGAGTACTACCTGCCGTCGCTGGGGGTCGTATCCGCCGCGGTGTTTCACAAGCGGATCAAGAACTTCTCCTACTCCCTGGCTTCGCCCACGCCCGAGGTGATCGCGGGCCAGGCGTATGCCCTGACGACCTTCGCCAACGGTTCGAAAGGCACCATCGAGGGTCTCGAACTCGCCTACCAGCAGCAACTCCGCCGCCTGCCCGCGCCCTTCGACGGGCTTGGTTTCATGGCGAATCTCACGCTGGTGGAGAGCGACGCGACCTACCCGACGCGGCCCGGCGAGAAGGTGCCGTTCATCGGCCAGTCGGACCAGACCGGCAACGTCGGCCTCACCTTCGAGAAGGGCGGCCTCTTCCTGCGCCTCGCCCTGAACTTCCGCTCTGAACGGCTGCGCGAGGATGAACCGCTCGGGGGTAATGCCGCGCAGGACCTGCACGTCGACGACTTCAAGCAGCTCGACGTGAGCGCGCGCTACCGCCTGGGCCGCAACTGGGAGGTCTTTGGCGAGGTGCTGAACCTCACCGACGAGCCTTTCCGCGTGTTCCTGAAGAGCCCCAACGGCCAGGGCGCGCGGCTCGGCCAGGTCGAGGAATACGGCTGGAGCGCCAACTTCGGCGTACGCTGGACCCTCTGAGCCGGGCGCATGCGGTTGAGGTGGAGCCGCCTGTCCCCAGGCGGCTGACGTGCGACGGTTCGGTTCGCAGCGGCTTGAGGAAGCCGCTCTCCCTTTCCGTGCGGCCTGGCTGAGGCGCGCGGGCGCGCCTCCTCGGCGTCACGCGGCCGGATACTCACTCCGGGCGCGCCCCTGCCACCGCCGCCTGGCCAGCGCGAAGCCGGTGTAGACGAGCACGCAGCCGCCGACGCAGGCGAGACCCGACAGCAATTGGACGAACGGCCCCAGGGCCTCGCCGCTGTGCAGGAGCCGGATCCAGCGGCGGGCCTGCAGGCCCGGGGACAGCGTGGCGTAGCCC
>CALFZM010000353.1 GCA_937952235.1 uncultured Opitutia bacterium
GCGCAGGACCGCCACGTCGAGGCCGCCATCACGCACCTCGGCGGCGGCAAGTGGGTCGCGGCGAGCCGCCGCTTCGAGTACCTCGACCTCGAGATCTTTCTCTCGGACGACGACGCCCTCACCTGGCGGCCCGCCGGCATCCTGGACATCAAACCGGTGTCGTCGGCGCACCTGCTGCAGCTCAGCGATGGCCGGCTGCTGCTGACCTACGGCAAGCGGGCCGACAACGACCGGGGCATCGATGCGCGGCTCAGCCGCGACGGCGGCCGGTCCTGGGGCCCGGTGCAACGCCTCGTCGCCCTCGAGAACCGCGACTGCGGGTACCCCGACGCGATCGAGCTGCCGGGCGGCCGCATCCTGCTCGCGTACTACGTCAACGGCATCGCCGAGCACCAGCGCTACCACATGGGCGTGGTGAATTTGACGCTCGACGAGCTGAAGTGAGCCGCGGTCACCGTCCGCGGCTCCCTTGCGTTCACCCGGCTCCTCCGGCCCTCACTTCCGGCCCCGCTCCCGCTCCACCCAGGCGTAGAGCGTGGGCAGCAGGACGAGCGTGAGGAACGTGGAGGTGACGATGCCGCCGATGACCACGGTGGCGAGCGGGCGCTGCACCTCGGCGCCGGCGCCGGTGCTGAGCGCCATCGGGACGAACCCGAGCGACGCGACGAGGGCCGTCATCAGCTTCGGCCGGAGGCGCAGCAGCGAGCCGTCCCAGACCGCGGTCTCCAGGTCGGCGCCCTGCTCGCGGAGCTGGTTGAAGAACGTGACGATCATGAGGCCGTTCAGCACCGCGATGCCGGAGAGCGCGATGAAGCCCACTCCCGCGGAGATCGAGAACGGCAGGTCGCGTAGCGCCAGGGCGAATACGCCGCCGGTGACCGCCAGCGGCACCGCGAGGAACACGAGCACCGTCTGGCGGAAGCTGTGCAGCGTGAAAAAGATCAGGATGAAGATCAGGATCAGCGCCGCCGGCACCACGTAGCCGAGACGCGCCTTTGCCTCCATGAGGTTCTTGAACTGCCCGCCGAACTCGAGCGTGCAGCCGGCCGGCAGCTTCAGCCCGGCGTCGAGCTTCGCCTGCGCCTCGGCGACGAAGGACGCGACGTCGCGCCCGCGGAGGTTGATCATGATCGCGGCCCGGCGCTGGCCGAATTCGCGGGTGACCGAGGCGACCTGCTCGGTGAAGCGCAGCCGCGCGACCTGGCCGAGGGTGAGCATGCCGCCCCCGTCGGTGCGGACCGGAAGGCGCTCGAGCGCCTCGAGGTCGACGCGCTGCTCCTCGCGCAGCCTCACCACGAGGTCGTAACGGCGGTTGCCGTCGATCAGCCGGCCGGCTTCCTGGCCGGCGAGCGCGGCGGCGACGACGCGGTTGATCCCGGCCGCGTGCAGGTGGTAGCGCGTCAGCGCGGCACGATCGGGAATGATCTCGAGCATCGGCGCCTTGCCGAGCGCATCGAACTCCACGTCGACTGCGCCCGGAACCTGCTCGAGGATCTCCCGCGCCTCCCCGGCGATCCGCTCGATTGTGGCGAAGTCGTCGCCGAAGACCTTCACCGTCACGTCCGCGCGGGTGCCTTCGAGGATTTCGTTGAAGCGCATCTCGATAGGCTGGCTGAAGAGATAGGCCTGCCCCGGCACCTGCGCCGTCAACTCGGCGGACATCAGGTTGGCCAGCTCGTCCTTCGAGATCGTCCGGCCCTCGATCCTGCGCCACGTCTCCCGGGGTCGGAAGAAGATGTAGCAGTCCGCGACGTTGACGCCCATCGGGTCGGTCGCGACCTCGGCGGTGCCGATGCGGCTGAAGGTGTGCGCCACCTCCGGGAACTTCTCGAGCAGCACTTTCTCGGCGCGCTCCTGCATGGCGATGGACGCATCGAGGCCGATGCTCGTCGTGCGGATCATGTGCGTCGCAAACGCGCCTTCGTCGAGCTGCGGCACGAATTCGGCGCCGAGGCGGGAATAGGTCCAGGCCGCCAGGCCGAGAACGGCGGTCACGACGCCGATCACCACGATCCGATGGTTCAACGCGAAGCGAAGGACCGGCTCGTAGGCCCGCTTGGCGACGCGCACCAGCCAGGCGTCCTTTTCCGCGATCCTGCCCCCGAGGAACCACGAGCAGAGCGCGGGCATGAGCGTGAGCGCCAGGACCAGCGCCCCCACCAGCGCGAACATGACGGTGAGCGCCATCGGGCGGAACATCTTCCCCTCGATGCCGGTGAGGGCGAGGATCGGCACGTACACGACGGTGATGATCAGCACCCCGAAGAACATCGGGTTCACGACTTCCCTGGCGGCGAGCAGCACTTCGTGCGCGCGCTCGCGGGCGTCGAGGCGACGACCCAGCTTGTGCTGCTTCTCCGCCAGGTGCCGGATGATGTTCTCCACCATCACCACGGCGCCGTCCACGATGAGCCCGAAGTCGATGGCGCCGAGGCTCAGCAGATTGCCGGAGATCCGGGTCTGCACCATGCCGGTCATCGCGAACAGCAGCGACAGCGGAATGGCGAGCGAGACGATGATCGCGGCCCGTGCGTTGCCGAGGAGGAGCAGCAGGATGACGACGACCAGGATGGCGCCTTCGAACAGGCTCTTCTCGACGGTCCAGATCACCTCGTCCACCAGGGCGGTCCGGTCATAGACCGGCGTGATCGTCACGCCCGGCGGGAGCTTGCCCTGGATTTCCGCGAGCTTTTCGCCGACCGCCCTGGCGACGAGCCGGCTGTTCTCGCCGGCGAGCATGAGGGCGGCTCCGAGCACCGATTCCCGGCCGTTGTACGTGGCCGACCCGGTGCGAACGGCGGAGCCGACTTCGACGCTGGCTACGTCCCGCACCTTCAGGATTTCGGCCCGGCCGGTGAACTTGAGGGGCAGGTCGCCGATCTCCTCGAGCGTGGTGACGCGACCCGAGGCGCGGACCGTCACCTGTTCGCCGCCGATCTGAAGGACCGAGCCGCCGGCGTTCTCGACATTCTCGCCCAGCGCGTCGGCCACTTCCGAGAAGGTGAGGCCGACCGCCCGGAGCCTCGTCGGATCGGGCGACACGACGATCTGCTTCTCGTATCCGCCGGACGCGTTCACTTCCGCCAGGCCGGGCGTGGCCCGCAGGCGGGGCTTGATCACGAAATCGTGGAGGAGCTTGAGCTCGCGCAACTGCTCCTCCCGGGTCGCCGGCTGGTTCGGCGCGTCGGGAGCGTAGTCGAGCACGTAGTAGAAGATCTCCCCGAGGCCCGTGGTCACCGGCGCCAGCCTGGGCGTGACGCCCGGAGGCAGGTCGTCGGCCACGTTCTGCAGTCTCTCGGCGACAAGTTGGCGGGCGCGGTAGAGGTCCGTGCCGTCCGCGAACACCAGGGTGACCTGCGAAAGGCCGAATTTGGAGAGCGACCGCAGCTCGTTCATGCCGGGGATGCCGGCGAGTTCGTTTTCCAGCGGGAAGGTGACGAGTTGTTCGATCTCCACGGGCGCCAACGCCGGCACGGCGGTGTTCACCTGCACCTGGACGTGGGTGATGTCGGGCTGGGCGTCGATGGGCAGCCGGGTTGCCGACCAGAGTCCCACGCCGACCATGATCGCGGTGGCGAGCGCGACGAACGCACGCTGGCGCACCGAAAATTCGAGGATGCGGTCTAGCACGTTGCAGTGGGTTGGAATCAGTGGGAGTGCCCGCCGCCCTTGGTGAGGCGCAGTTCCGCGAGCCAGAGCTGCTCGACGGGCCGGGTGACCACGATGTCGCCGGGGGAAAGTCCGTCGGTGATCTCGAACCTTTCCGCATCGGAGCGGCCGACTTTGACCGCGGTGCGCAGGAACGATGCGCCGCTGGCGACGTAGACGAACGTGCCCTCGGTGGTGCGGAGCAGGGCGGAGCGCGGGATGACCAGCGCGGGTTCGGGGCGGCCGACCGTGAGCGTGACCGGCACGAAGGCACCCACCGGATGGGCAGATTCCAGGGCGAGGATGAGTTCGATCTCGCCGCCGGCCGACGCCGCGCCGCGATCGATGCGCACGAGCTTCGCGCCCGAGAGCGTCTGGCCTTCGAGGGCGTCGGCCGTTGGCGCCGGCACGCTGGCGGTGCCCAGCACCTGCGGGTGATTGTTGAAGACCTGCACCGTCAGCCGAAGCGAGCGCGCGACTGGCTTCTCCTCCGCCTCGACCGTAGCCAGGCCGAGGGCCTGGCGCGTCTCCTCCGGAAACGTGAGCCCTGAGCCTGCCTTGAAGGTGGTCTCGGGCTTGCTCGTCCTGGCCGATTCCGCGTGCGCGTGGTCGTCGTGCGCAGGGTCATCGTGCGCATGCCCCGCGTGCCGGTGGGCGGTCTCCCTTTTCCCGCAGCCGGCGAGAGCGAGCGCGATCGCGGCGAACCCGAGTGCCAGGCCTGGGTGCGGCTTCATGGCTTGAGTTCCACGGGGTTGAGATCGAGGCCGGTGAGCTGCTGCAGCTTCAGGCCCGCGGCGAGCGCCTCGCCCTGCGTATCGAGCAGCGCCTCGACGGCATCGAGGTAACTCTGCTGCAGCTCCACGTAGGTGGCGATGGGCACCGCGCCCGTGCGATAGTGGCGGTCGGCGAGTTCGGCGGCCTCCCGGAATTTCTGCAGCGAGTCCGGCGACCAGCGGCGCACCTCCGCGAGCTTCGTGGCGAAAGCCTGCGCGGCGGTGACGACTTGGCGGTCCAGTTCGCGGAGCGCGACCAGGGCAGCGGCCTCCGCCTGGCGACGCCGGGCCTCGGCGGTTTCCACGCCGCCGGCGCTCCGACCGGAAACGGGCAGCGGCATGCTCAGGCCGAGTCCGACGATGGTCTCGCGATCTCCGACCTGGTCGCGGGAGAGGTACGGTCCGACGCTGATGCCAGGGTGGCGCTCATGGCGTGCGAGCCGCACCGCCAGGCCCTGTTGCTCGAGTTCGAGCACGCGGGTGCGGTACTCGAAGTTCCTCTCGCGCGCCGCGCCGAGCAGTTCCGCCGTGGGCGGCATGGCGTGGAAGGCGAGTGCGGGCACGGCGACGGTCAGGGGAGCGTCCACCGCCGCGCCGCGCAGCAGGTTCAATTCGATCAAGGCGGCCTGCACCGCGAGCTCGGCCTCGGTGGCGCGGCGCTGGAGGACGAGTTCGCTTGCCTCGATCACGCGCGTTTCAAGCAGCGGCGTGATGCCGGCGGGATCGCGGGCGAGGAACGTCTCTTTCAGGGCGGCGAACCGATCCGAGACTTCGCGGATCGCCGCCGCCCTGGCATGGGCCGTGTGGAGACCGAAAGCCAGCGTGCGGGCGCGGGCCGCGAGGGCGTGCTCGAAGCGGGCGACACCGAGTTCGGCCAGCTCGACCTGGCGGTTGGCGATGGCCTTGCGCAGCGACAAGCGGCCGGGCCATTCGAAGGTTTGCGTGACGGAGACCGACCAGACGATGCCGTCGCCCAGCTTCGCGCCGGCGGCATCGCGCAGGCGTTTCTGGCCGAGGTCGAGCGACACCTCCGGATCGCCGAGTCGACCCGCGACGCGGGCGCTCGACTTCGCGGCGGCGATCTCGGCCTCGTAGAATCTCCGCTCGGGATGGTGGGCGACGATCTCGCTGACGAGCGCGGGCAGCGAGACGGCCGGAGCGGGCTGGGCTTGCCCCGCCCCGACGAGGATGAGTGCGACCAGCCCTGATCCGGGCCGGAGGAAGAGCGACGATGTGACGAAGGTGGGTTTCATGCGGACAGGGAACGGCGAGGGAAGAGCGTGCGAACCCCCGGACGGCGGACGCGCGCAGGCGTCCCGGGAAGGGGTTCGGACCAACGGGAAAGAGCCGACTAGTCCGCGCAGGGACTAATCAGCCCAGGGGCGAAGGTGCCCGCGCCGGGGGCGCGGCTCGCTGCACGAACTGCCAGTTCGGGACCCAGTCCGGCGGTCGATCCCGACGATCGTCGGCGATCCGCGCGTCGCGGGTTTCCGGCTCGGGCACGGTGACGGACGCGAGCCATCCGACGCAGGCGATCAGGACCGGCGGGACGGCCTTGGCCGTGCCGGCGTTCACCTTGTAGCTGCCGCCTTCGACCACCTCGCAGCTGTCGTGGGCGCAGGAGGCCTCGGTGGCATGCTCGCACGAACTCGCGCCGCCGCCCGCCGCCTCGAGCAGGCAATGCTGCGTCAGCGGCACCCAGAGGAGGGCGAGCACCAGGCAGAGGCTCTTGAACGCGCGAGACACGGAAGTGCGGAGAAACAGATTTCGCGGGTGGCCAAGGTCAAGCCCGTAGCGGCGGCGAGGACACGGGGCGGCCGGGTCGGGGCGTCCGCTGCCATCGCGGTGGGGCGGCGTCGCGTTTACCGGCTCGCGGTCGCGCGCGTGCTGCTGTTTTACGCCGGCATGACAATCGACGGTCCCGATGGACGGCCGCGCTGCCGCTGGTGCGCGGCGGCGCCCGAGTTTCTCGCCTACCACGACACCGAGTGGGGCTTCCCGGTCGAGGACGACCGCCGGCTCTTCGAGAAGCTCTGCCTCGAGAGCTTCCAGTCGGGCCTGAGCTGGCGCACCATCCTCGCCAAACGGGAGAACTTCCGCGCGGCGTTCCACCAGTTCGACTTCGACCGCGTGGCGCGCTACACTGCGCGCGACGTCGACCGGCTCCTGCACGACGCGGGCATCGTCCGGCACCGCGGCAAGATCGAGGCGGTCATCAATAACGCCCGGCGGGCGCGCGAGCTGGTCGATGCCGAGGGCTCGCTGGCGGACTTCGTCTGGCGCTTCGCCCCGCGCGAGCCCGCCGTCGCTCCGACGCAACCGGTGGGGGAGTCGGCGGAGTCGCGCATGCTGTCCCGGGAGCTGAAACGTCGGGGCTGGACGTTCGTCGGCCCCACCACGGTTTACGCGTTCATGCAGGCGATGGGCCTCGTCAACGACCATGCGGCGGAGTGCGTGATCCGCGCCCCGGCCGAGCGGGCGCGGCGCGCGTGCCGCCGCTTCCGGAAGCCATCTTGACCGGAACGTAACTCCCGCCGTTTGCGGGGCCGCGGGGTCGTGCCGATGCTGGAGGAGCATGAAGCCGACGAGCGCAACCGTGGAGTCCCCCGCCGCCGCGAAGCCGGTCAACTACTTCGCGCACCCGGCGGCGGCCTTGCGGTACGCCGTGGCGCGGCCGGCCGCGCATCCCGAGGTGCTGCCGTTGCTGCTCGCCGCACTTCGCGGGCACCTGCCGGTGGCCCGGGCCCTCGACGTGGGCTGCGGCACGGGCAATTCCACCGTCGCGCTCGCGCCGTACGCCCGGCACATCGTCGGCGTCGACGCCTCGTCCGCCATGATCGCCCAGGCGCCGCTGCATCCGCAGGTCGAATACCGGAAGGCCCACGCCGAGGCGCTGCCGTTTCGCGGCGGGTCGTTCGAACTCGTCACCGTCTGCTCAGCCTACCACTGGTTCGACCACGAACGTTTCCTGGCCGAGGCGGCGCGCGTGCTGGTGCCGGACGGCTGGCTTGCCCTCTACCGGATCGGCTCGATGGGCGCCTTGCCGGACCGCGAGGACTTTGCCTGCTGGAAGCGAGAGACGTTCCGGCGTCGATTCCCCAAGGTCGCCCGCAGCGACGAGCCGATGGACGAGGTGAAGGCAGCCGCGTTCGGCTTCGAGCTGGTGGCGGGCGAGTCGGTCCGGTTCACCGCCGACTACGACCTTCACCGCTACGTCGCCAACCTGCTCACCCACAGCAGCGTGATCCGCGTGGTGGACGGCGGAGAAATTCCCGTCGCCGCCGCCCGCGCCTGGCTCGAGGCGGAGCTCGCGCCCTGGTTCGCCGGCGGGGAACTGACCTTCGAACACCACGCCTCGGCGCACGTGTTGCGCCGCGTGTCGCCCTGAAGCGGGCGGAGCTGAAGCGCGGAAGTTGTTCTGTCCGCCGGCGATCGGCGGGCCCGCTTCGTCGGCGCCGCGGCTGGGACGGAGCGCACCCCGCGTCAGGCTGACGCCGCGCAACGCGCCGGGATCTGAGCGACCCGGGGCTCAGCCCGACTCGGGCAGAAACGTGGGAAACGCGATCCCGGTGGTCGCCGTGAGCGGGCCGGTCGTCTGGGCGACGTGAAGCTCCACGTTGCGCGCCCCCCAGCCGTAGCCCTGTTGCACCAGGCCGCGGGCCTGGCTGGGCACGAGGAACACGGGCGAGAGCCCGCGCATCGCATCGAGCGCCCGCCAGAGCAGCGCCGCGGCCGCCTCCTCGGTCCGCGCGGCCCCCGGCCCGAGCATGACGAACCTCGGGTCGTGGCTCGCGGCGAGCACGCCGTCGAGCCGGCCGGAGGCGTCCTCCACGGCCCAGAGCCGCCAGTCCCCGACCGGGTTGCGGATGAAGAAGGCGTAGTCCCGCTCGCGGCGGATGCCCTGCAACGCGAACTCGAGGTCGGCCAGGCGGGCGGCCTCCGCGGGGTCGGTGACGCGCCGGACGCGGTCGGCGCCGGGCGGTCGCGGCGCCCCGAAGCCGGCCGCGGGCACGCTCAGCGCGAGGTCCTGGAAGATCGTGTGAGGGACGAATCCGAGGCGGGAATACAGCGAGAACGAGTCGAGGTTCAGCAGGCTGGAGACGAGGCGCGCCGGCCGGCCGAGCTGGCGGGCGCGGTCCAGCACCGGCGCGAGCAGCGCCCGCGCGACGCCGCGGCCCTGGGCCGCGGGATCGGTGGCGACGATGCCGACGGAGACATGCGTCTCGCGCGGATGCACGAAGTTCACGCCGAGCAGCGCGCCGGAATCGGGCGCGAACGCGGCGAGCGCCTCGCCGGGGTCGAGCGCGGCGTAGACGTCGGGGAAGATCCGGAACGGCTCGGCGCGGTCGCCGAAGCGCGCGCCCTGCCGCAGGCGGCTCTCGTACCAGTGCACGAGCGAGCGGTGGAGCAGTTGCGCGGCCGCATCGTGCTCGGCGGCGGACAACGACCGCACGACGAGGGGCGCGCTCATGGCCGGACCTCCCCGCGGTACCAGGCCGGCGTGCCGAACCACTGGTGCATCTCGGCGGTGAACGGCGCCACCACCTCGGGCGGTTCCGGGATCGCACCGCGGTCGCCGGTCTCGACCATCCAGGTGTCGAGCGCGGCGCGCAGCCGCCCGAGGGCGGCGACATGCGCCGGATCGCGCGAGCCGGCGAGATTCCGGATCTCGTGCGGGTCGACGACGGTGTCGTACAATTCCTCCAACGGTCCCGTGCGCTGCATGAGCTCCAGCGGCGGCCCGCGCAGCTCGCCGCGTGCGTGCAGGTCGCGCATGACGCCCATGATGGGAAAGCACTTTTCCTTGTATCGGTTGAGCGAGGCGAACGTGGGGCCGCTCGTGAACGTGCGGATGTAATGGTAGCGTTCCTCGTGCACGGAGCGGATGCGCTGCACCGTCTCGTCGATCCGGTCGCGCGCGGCGAAGGCAAACCGGCGCGGCGCCTCCGCGTGCGCGCCGGCGAACACCCGGCCGTGGAACAGCGGCGGCTTGGGCAGGCCGGCGAACGCGAGGGTCGTGGCAGTCACGTCGATCAGGCTGAGGATCTGGTCGTCGACGCGGCCCGGGGCGAGCCCGGCGGGCGCGGGATGCCGGCGCGGCCACCGGATGATGAGCGGCACGCGCAGGCCGTTGTCGTAGCACCAGTGGATGCCGCGGGGCTCGAGCTGGCCGTTGTCGCCGAAGAAGACGATGACGGTGTCCTCCTCGAGGCCGTCCGCCCGCAGGCGGTCGAGCACCCGGCCGAAGCGCGCGTCCATGCCGGAGACGGAATTCAGGTAGCGCGCCCACTCCTCGCGCACGACCGGGTGGTCGGGGTAGTAGGGCGGGGGCGTGACGGCGGCGGGCGTCGCGTGGCGCACGTGCTCGCGCTCGCCGACCCATTCCACGCGCGGCTTCTCCGCGCTCTTGCGATCGTAGATGTCGTACTCCGACTCCTCCGCATTCACCACGGCGAAGAACGGCCGGTCGCGCGGCAGCGAGCTCCAGTCGTCGGAGTTCTCGTGGTAGATCGGGCCTTCGTTGACGAAATTGAGATCGAGCTTCCCCGTGCCGACCCGGTGGCCGTCGACGGTCTTGAGATTGGCGGTGAAATAACCCGCGTCCCGCAGCCGGTGCGTGGCCGGGATCACGCCGGACGGCAGGCGAAAACCGTCGCTCCGGTGCGAGCGCATCGGATGCGTGTCGGTGGAAGTCTGATACATCCCGGTGAAGAACGCCGAGCGGCTCGGCGCGCAGGCCGGGTTGGTGGCGAACACCCGCGTGTACCGCGTCCCTTCCGCCGCGAGCCGGTCCAGGTGCGGCGTGTGCACGTGCCTCGCCCCGTAGGAGCCCAGGTCGTGGCTCAGATTCTCGCCGATGAGCCAGAGGATGTTGGGTCGCCGGGCCGCGCCAGGATCGGCGGCGCGAAGGCCGGTGGCGACAAGCACGACGAGGACCAGGAGGAACGGAGGGGCGCGCACAGCCCGATGGCGCCACGAACGCGCCGCGATGTCCAGCCGCGGCGCGCCGCCGCCTCCTCCAGCGGGCGCGTCCGTCGCCGCCGCGCTCCGTCGCCTGCGCGTGCTACGACGCGGCGGGCGCCTCGACGCCGGAGCGCGCGGGCGAAACCTTTCGTGCGACCAGGGCCTGCACGTCGCCGACCGTGCGGAGCTGGGTGAGCTCGTCGTTGCCCACGGACAGCGGCAGGATTTCCTCCGCGAGCATCACGATCTCCATCATCGTGAGCGAATCCAGCCCCAGGTCCTCGCGCAGCCGCAGCGAATCGGCCCCACCCGCGAGCGTGGCGCGTTGCGCCCGTTCGACGTAGCGCTCGATCACCCCGGCGACGACCAGCCGGAGGTCGTCGGGATGCCCGTGCTGGCGGAAGCGGCAGGCGGCATCGTACGTCGTGGCCGAGCAGCGCTTGAGCGCCTCGCGCAGGGCGGAATCGTCCGGGATCGGGGAGGGGGAGTCGGGGTTCACGGGGAGGGCGTTTCCCTGCATGACAAGCGGCGCGCAGGAACCCGCTACGGCTCAGAATGCGGTGGTCAGCGACAGGGAGTACGCGCGACGCCGCCAGTCGCCGTAGGTCTGCACGCCCGCGCCGGAGGAATCGAAGACGTAGGCGGGATAGCGGGCGCCGAAGACGTTGTTCACGCGGACCTGGGCGCGCAGCCCCCGGGGCAGCCAGCGCGCGAGGCCGGAAAGTGAGCCCTGCAAGAATACATCGCCCTGCCAATACGGACGGATGCGATCGCTGCCCTGCTCGTCCCACTGGGTGCGCGGCAGCAGCCGCGAGTGAAAGTAGTGCCCGTCCACGCCGAAACCCCAGAGCCGTCCGGACCAGCCCGCGCCGAACTTGGCCCGGTAGCGCAGCAGGTTGGCGGCGGTGCCTTCCGGGTGGGACAGTTCGTCGATCGGCTGGGCTCCGGGCACGAGCAGGTGATCGTAACGGGTGTAATGAATGAGCCGGCCGTACGCCTCGAGCGTGCCGCCGAGACAGCGGGTCCACGCGTAGTCGAGCGAGAGGTTCCAGTTGTGCGAGCGCCGC
Source organism: uncultured Opitutia bacterium (assembly GCA_937952235.1). Classification (GTDB taxonomy): domain Bacteria; phylum Verrucomicrobiota; class Verrucomicrobiia; order Opitutales; family Opitutaceae; genus ER46. The sequence goes on from CALFZM010000353.1 coordinate 11,453, forward strand.
CAGGCGGAGTTGATCGAGCCGGTCACGACCGACTTGACCGTGCCCGCGGCGCCGCCGGCATCGGCCTCGGTCCGCCGCGTCACGCGGTCGGGAAAGAGGTGCTCGAGGTTCAGGATCGTCTGGACGTCGAGGGAGACGAGCTCGTTGACCTTGCGGGTCTCGACGAAGTCCAGCGCCGCGCGAAAGCGATGCTCGGAGCCCCCGCGCCAGAGCAGCCCGGCCGTCTGCGTCAGGGCGTCCTCCGGCATCAGGTCCGGGTTGATGAAATCCTGCTCCTGCACCGTGTACGTCTGCTTCTGCGCCGGATCGTAGGCCTCGCGGAAGTCGATCCCGGCGGTCGACGGCCGCGTGCCGGGACCGGCCAGCGTCACCCGGCTCAATTGCGGCGTGGGATAGCGGCTCGAGGTGCTCACGCTTCCCCGGAACGCGAAACCGCCGGCGAACTGCGCCTTGAGCGCGAACGTGGGCGCGACGTTGGCTTCGCGGTCGAGCCGCGACGCGATGTAGCGGATCGCGAAGTCCGCCTCGAGCCGGCGCAGTCCGCGCGGGAGCCAGGCGGATGGCAGCAGCGGTGCCTGGACCTCGCCGAAGAAGCTGTAGCGCTCGATCGCGCGGCCAAGGTAGCGGATGGGTTCGGCCGCAAGCGTGCCGTCGGCGAACAGCCGCTCGTCCACGTGCGGCGCGAGCTCGTTGCGGCGGTAGTCGGTGCCGAGGTTGACCGCGGCGGTGCCCGTCGGCAGCGCCAGCGCGCGGTGGCCGAGGCGCACCGACGCGTCCAGCGTGGTGTAGTCGCCGACGGTGACGAAGCGCCCCTGGCCGCCGCGATAGATCAGCACGTGGTCGTAGAATTCCTGCGGCGGGGCGAAGACCTGGGTGTCGCGCAGCGGGAGGTAGCTTCCCGCCTGGATCAGTTGCTCCCACCGGCTCGAATCGGCTCCGGCCAGCCCGCGATATTTCGCCAGGTTGCGGCCGTACTGGCCGTCGGCGAGCAGCGTCCAGCCCCGCGGCAGCTGCACCAGCGCGCTCAGCACGCCCGAGCCGAACTCGAGCCGCGCGCGGCTGTAGTGTTCGCCCAGCCGCGGAGCCATCTCGAGCAGCGAGACCACGACGTCCTGGCCGAACGGATTGTGCGGCGCGTCGGCGCGCATCCGCAGGTCGGCCGCGATGACATCGTAGCCGCGGTGGACGATCGTGCGCGTGTACATGCCGTCGAACCCGAGCTGCAGCCACGATGCCGCGTCGTAGACCACGGAGGCGAACCAGGCGGTGCGGTGCTGCTCGCGGCCGTAGGGGGAATGGACGCTGTCGAGCGAGGACGCGAAGCCGCCCGGGGCGCGCAGCAGGTCCCAGTTGCGCACGCCCTCGCGACCGGCAAACGCGGCGAGCCCGCCGAGGCCGTTGGCGCCGGGGGCGACGGAGGTGACGGTGGCGGTGCCGAGGCCCTGCAGCGGCGGCGGGAGCGGCCCGGGGTCTTCCGGGTCCGCGTCCGCCGGGCGCAGCGCGACGCTGCGGACGTTCGGCGTGGCGCGGTAGAGCGACGCGGTGAGCGGGAGGTTGGGTCGGGGCCGGCGCTGGCGGAGACCGAGCTCGCTCTCGTTGGGCGGCGTCGTGCGGGTGACGCTCGCGTTGAAGCGCACGCGCAGCGCGCCGCCGAGCAGCGAGCGGCTGTGCAGCAGCGAGCCGGCCGTCTGCGCGGCGTCGTAGCCGGCGAGCGCGTTGGTGTAGGTGAGGGAGGCCTCGGTCGCGGTGGTGTCGACGGCGGGCCGGAGCACGATGTTGACGATGCCGCCCACGGCGTTGCCGCTGTACAGCGCGGCGGCCGAGAGCGGCAGCACCTCGATCTGCTGCACGAGGCTGACCGGGATGAAGTTCACGTCGGGGGTCTGGCCGGTCGAGCCGCTCACGAGTGCCTCGGGCAGCCGACGGCCGTTGACGAGCACGATGGTCTGGTCGGCGCCGAAGCCGCGGAGGTTGATGTTGGTGCTGCCGGCCTGGAATGCGGGCGGGCCGCCATCCTGCTCGGGCGGCCGCGTGGACGCGTCGCTGTCGAGCACCTCGCGCTGGAGGAACTCGTTCAGGTTCACCACGCCGCTGCGCGCGATCTGGTCGCGGTTGAAGATGTTGAAGGGCAGGGCGTCGTTCTCGGTGCGCGCGAGGTCCAGGTGGTCGCCCGGACCGCGCGGGCCGGCGCGCGTCTCGCTGCGGTCGAACGGATTCGCGCGGGTCGCGCGGTCGTGGACGAGGTACGGCGCGAGCGAGGCGGGCTGGTGAGCCGGCTCGAGGCGCAGGGCGCCGAGCGCGACGGAGCGACCGGCCTCCACGACGACTCCGGCCAGCTCGAGCGACCGGTAACCGTCGGCGGCCGCGACGAGCCGGTGCGTGCCCGCGGGCACGGCAGGGAATTCGAAGTCGCCGGCGCGGTTCGACAGCGCGACCTGGCGCGTGGGCGGTAGCGCGACCCGCGCGCCGGCGACGGGCGCGCCGTCGGGAGTGACGAGCCGGCCGCGGACGCCGCCCGTCGGAGGGGCCGCCGGGTCGATGACGAAGCGCCCGCTGCCGTGGGGCCGGGCGACGAAGCCCGTGCCGCGCAGCAGTTGCGCGAGAGCGTCGGCGGGGACGAATTTTCCGTGCACCGGCGCCGACTGGACGGAGCGGAGCGTGTCGAACGAGTAGAGGACCTCGATCCGGGTGAGTTTGGAAAACGTCAGCAGCGCCTGCGCGGCCGGTTGCGCCGGCAGGTCGAATGTCAGCGGGCCTTCCGCGCGCCCGCCCGCCACCGCCGCCCACGCGCAGAGCAGTCCGAGGAAGAGGGGCGCGGGCCGCACGACCGGGCAGGGGTTGGGGTCAGCGCGCCGGACGCGGCAGCACGTGCAACGCGCCGTCCGGCGACGTCCGCACGGAGACGGGTTGGGGCAGGTTCGTGCGCTCGAGGCCGGCCGTGAACGCGCCCAGGTCGTCGAGCCGGTACAGGCCGCCGAGCCGCTGGCGGGCGACCTCGGGAGCGACCACGATCTTCCGCCCGTGATAGCGCGCGAAGCACGCGGCGGCTTCGGCGAGCGGGAGATCGTCGAAGACCGCGAAGCCGTCGCGCCAGGCGAGCGCGTTCTCGAGCGCCGCCGGAGACAGCGGGCCGACGCTTACCTGCTTCTGGCTGGCGGCGAGGCGGTCGCCCGCCTTGAGCGCGAACGATTCGTCGGACGCGTGCCGCGGTCGCACCCGGACGGATCCCTCCACGACCACGACTTCCAAGGCGACGGGCGCGGCGGGATCGTCACGCACGCTGAAGGTCGTGCCGGTGACGTGCACGGTGCCGGTGGACGTGGTGACGACGAAAGGCCGCGCGGGATCCCGGGTGACGGCGAACAGCGCCTCCCCGCCCTCGAGCCGCACGCGCCGTTCGTTGCCCACCTGGGCAAACCGCAGCCGGGTGCGGGCGTTGAGCTCGATGCGGGTGCCGTCGGCGAGGACGTGCGTGGCGCGCTGCGCCGTGGCGGTGACGATGTCTTCGGCGGGATTGCGGGCGGGCCGGGTGAACCACACCGTGACGGCGGCGACCGCCGCGGCCGCGAGACCGAAGCCGAACAGCGAGCGGCCCCAGCCGAAGCGGCGCGCGGGCGGCGCGGCGGGAGGAGCGGCGATCGCGCCGGCGGCGACCAGCTCGGGCAGGTGTTTCTCGAGGTCGGCGGAAAACTGGCAGTAGCGGGAGAGCAGGGCGCGGTGGCGCGGATCGCGCGCCAGCCAGGCATCGAGCTCGGCGCAACGGTCGCCCGCAAGGGGATCTCCATCGAGGCGCGCGGCCCAGAGGGCGGCTTCCTCCGCGGCGGCGGCAGGCAGTTCGTTCGAGCGCGGCTTCATGACTGGGCCTTTCGCTCCGCGGCGGGTACGGCTTCGGCCGGCAGCGCCGCCCGCAGCAGCCGCAGGGCGCGGGCGTGCTGCTTTTCCACGGTGGACACCGCGATGCCGAGACGCGCGGCGATCTCGCGGTGCGAAAGCAGCTCCACCTTGCGCAGCAGGAGAACGGTACGGCAGCCCTCGGGGAGTTCCGCCAGCGCCGTTTCCAGCAGCCGCAGCTCCTGGCGGGCCATCACCTGCTGGGCGACGCCGGGGGACGCGGCGGCGGCGGTCTCGGCACCTGCCGGTGAGGACGCGAACGGGGCGATGCTCCGCCGCTTCAGGCGGTTGATGGCGAGGCGGCGGGCGGTGGTGTAGAGGACCGCTTCCGGCTTGGCGATGCGGGGGTCTTGGGCGGTGGGATAAAGCCGCAGGTAGGCGTCGTGGGCGACGTCGTGCGCCTCGCTGACGTTGCCGAGCAGCCGGGCCAGATAACGGCGGAGCGGCGCCACCGTGTCCCGGTAAAGGGCGGCGAAATCGCGGCGAGGAGGCGGGGCGTCAGCCATGGCGGCGGGGCGCGGCGCGTCGTCCGGAGGGACGAAGGCGGCAGGAGCGGAGGAAAGGACGGATTTCACGGCCACATGCCATGACACCCGACTGGCAGCCACCCGCCATCCGGCAGCGAAGAAATTCGGAGGCGAGGCACGTCATGGCGCGGGCGGAAGACGCGCTTGATCGGGGTGCGGTATCGGCGGAAATCCCCGGACATCCGGATCAGGGCGATTCCCGATCCCGGCGCGACGGGCTGGAGCGGCAGCTGCGGCAGTGAGGTTTCAGGGCCTGCAACGCGTTCCGGCAGCGTGACTCCTGGGCGGCTGCCACCCGTTGTTCAGCCTGCGGGCAGGGACTCTGCCGGCGGAGTCCGCAGGACGGCGCCCTCGTTGGCGCTCGAGACCATGGCCGCGTATCGGGCGAGCCAGCCGCGCGGGACGGGGCGGGGCCGATGGGACCAGCGGGCGCGGCGCCGGGCGAGGGTGGCGTCGTCCACGAGCAAGGAAAGGCGCCGTCCGGGCAGGTCGATATCGATCAGGTCGCCGGCTTCGACCAGCGCGAGCGGTCCCCCGGCGGCGGCTTCGGGCGAGATGTGGCCGATCGCGCCGCCGCGGGTGGCGCCGGAAAACCGGCCATCGGTGAGGAGCGCGACGCTTTCGGCCAGGCCGCGTCCCGCCAGCGCCGACGTGGGCCCCAGCATTTCCTGCATGCCGGGACCGCCGCGGGGGCCTTCGTAACGGATCACCACGACATCGCCGGCGCGCACCTGGCCGGTGAGGATGCCGATCCGGGCGGCTTCCTCCGCTTCGAACACGACTGCGGGCCCGCGGAAAGTCATCATCTCCGGCGCGACGGCGCCGATCTTCACCACCGCGCCGGCGGGGGCCAGGTTGCCGAATAGGACCGCGAGCCCGCCGCGGGGCGAATGAGCGCGTTCGAGCGGCCGGATGACATCGGGATCGCGCACGCCGGCCCCGGCGATGGTCTCGCCGAGGGTGCGGCCCGTGACCGTGCGTGCGTCGAGGTGCAGCAGGCCGGGCCGCGCGGCGAGCGTGTGCAGGACGGCGGAGACGCCGCCGGCGCGGTCGATGTCCTCCACGTGATGCGGGCCCGCCGGCGCCACCTTGCAGAGCAGGGGCACGCGGTCAGCGAGGGCGTTGACGTCGGCGAGCGGGAGCGAGACGCCCGCTTCGTGCGCGAGGGCGAGGGTATGCAGGATGGTGTTGGAGGAGCCGCCCAGCGCGAGGTCGAGCGTGAGGGCGTTTTCGAACGCCGCGCGCGTGAGGATCTCGGAGGGACGCGTGCCCGCCGCGACCAGGGCGACGATGGTCCGGCCGGCGGCTTCGAACAGCGCGTCGCGCCGCGGATCGGTGGCAAGGATCGAGCCGTTGCCGGGCAGGGCCAGCCCGAGGGCCTCGGCGAGGCAGTTCATCGAATTGGCCGTGAACATGCCGGAGCAGGAGCCGCAGGTCGGACAGGCGTGCCGCTCGATCCGCTCGAGGTCCGCCTCCGTGATCGCCTGGCGGGAGAGCTGGCCCACGGCTTCGAACACCGAGGCGAGGTCGAGCGCCTGGCCGGAGGCCGGGTTGCGCCCGGCCTGCATCGGGCCGCCGGAGACGAACACGGCCGGGATGTCCACCCGCGCGGCCGCCATGAGCATGCCGGGGACGATCTTGTCGCAGTTCGGAATGCAGACCACGCCATCGAAACAGTGCGCGCGGAGCATCGTCTCGACGGAGTCGGCGATCAGCTCCCGCGAAGCCAGCGAGTATTTCATCCCCACGTGGCCCATGGCGATCCCGTCGTCGACGCCGATGGTGTTGAACTCGAAGGGCACGCCCCCGGCCGCGCGGATTGCCGCCCGCACCTTGCGGCCCACCACGTCGAGATGGGCGTGCCCGGGCACGATCTGCACGAACGAGTTCGCGACGGCGATGAAGGGCTTGTCCCAGTCGGCGTCGGATTCGATCGCACCCGTGGCGCGGAGGAGGCTGCGGTGCGGCGCGCGCAGGCTGCCGCGTTTGATGGTGTCGCTGAGGGCCATGCCACCAGCCTACCGCGGGACTCGTTATAACAACATTATCGATTCCGTCGTTTTGTGATACGCTTTCGGTATGGATTATTCCCTGCGTGAGCTCGAGTGCTTCACGGCCGTGGCCGAGGAGCTTTCCTTCACCCGGGCGGCCGCGAAGCTGCACCTCGCCCAGCCGCCGCTTTCGCGCCACGTGCGGGCGCTGGAGGACAAGCTGGGTGCGCCGCTTTTCGAGCGCGCGGCCCGGCGCGTGACGCTCACTCCGGCCGGCGCGCTGTTCCAGGAGCAGACGCGCGGCATCCTGCCGCAGCTTCGCCAGGCGGGAGAGGCGACGCGGCGCTTCGCGGCGGGCCAGACGGCGCGCCTGCGGCTCGGATTCGTGAGCGCGGTGCACGGGCCCGAGCTCACGGAGGTGCTGCTCCGCTTCCGGCAGCGGCAGCCGGCGGTGCAGGTCATCGTGCAGGACGGCTTGCCGGCGGAGCTGCTCGGCGGGCTCGTCCGTGGCACACTCGACGGCGCGTTCGTGGGACTGCGACCGGTCGAACGCGCCCCGGGCCTCGTGTACCAGTCCTGGCGCACGGAACCGCTGGCGGCGTTCGTGCCGGCGGGCCACCGGCTCGCGGCGCGGCGCGAGGTCGCACTGGCGGAACTCGCGGGCGAGCCCCTCGTGGCCGTGGCGCACGAGGCTGCGCCGGCGTTCGCGGCCTTCGTGCGGGCGCGCTGTGGAGCGGCGGGATTTCGTCCGCGAATCGTGGCGGAGTCGTCCCGCGCGCAGGCGGTGGTCGTGATGGTGGCCGCGGGCGGCGGCATCGCGCTCCTGCCGTCGTCGCTGGCCCGCATCGCCGGCGGCGGCGCGGTGGTGGTGCCGCTGCGACGGGCTCCGGGTGTGACGCACGTGTTCGCGCGTGCCGTGCACGCGGAGACCGGGTCCGTGCGGAGTTTCCTCGCGGTGCTCGCCGGCCTCCCCCGGAGCGGAAAAGCTCGCGACGAGGAACACGAAATGGCGCGATCTGAAGCGGAGCCCCTGACCCGGGAGCGACGGTCGCATCGACGGTGACCGGACGAGGTGGAGACAGGATGAACAGGATCTACAGGATGAAAAC
>CALFZM010000354.1 GCA_937952235.1 uncultured Opitutia bacterium
GTCCATCGCACGTCAGCCGCCTGGGGACAGGCGGCTCCACCGCCACGGCATCATTTGGCTTGGCCCGCCCCGCGCGCGCGGAAGACCGGTCATGCGGTGGCACCGTCGCGCCGCGGCGGCTCCCCGAGCCCGTACGCGGAAAAATCGTTGTGCACGCCCGGGTGCGGCCGGTCCTGCAGGTAGATCTGCAGGATGCGCGCGTGCTCCTGATCCGAAGTCGGAAAGACTTGCGGCGGTTCGCCGGGGAGGAGCAGCGCGGTGTAGGCGCGGTGCCGGTCGACCATGCGACGGATGACGAGCATGGCGGGACGTAATGAGACCGGCGGCGTTTTGCCAGCAACGGGCGCGTTTGGGCCGGCGCCTCCCTTTCGCACCACCGGCGCCAGCGCGGCGTTGCGCGCGTCAGGCCGGCAGTTTCAGCGGGGCGGCGTCAGACCGGTTCAGCTCCAGTTGAAGTTGAAGCTGACGCTGATGCGCTCCTCCTCCACGCGGTTGGCGGTGACCTCGTGGCGCAGCCAGCTCTCGAAAAGCACCACGTTGCCCGCCTCGGCAGGGTAGGTGACGTGCACCTGGTTTTCCCGCCGGGCTCCGCTTCGCCGCGGCGGTGCGGCCATGAAACGGTCGAGGCGGGGATCCTCGAACTTGAGCCCCGGGCAGCCGCGGGGCGTCGCGACATAATAGGTGCCGCTGATGAAAGCCAGGGGATGGAGGTGCAGCGAATGCGCGGCGGTTGGCGGCATGATGTTCACCCACAGGTCGGTGAGGGCGATGGAGCGCCCGCGCAGGTCGAAATCGAGGGTGCGGGCGAACGCGCGGACGTGCCGCCGCAGCCTGGCCTCCAGCCCGGCGAACGTGCTGGAGAACCGGTGCAGCTCGTTCATCGAGGCATAGCTGGTGTAGCCGCCCGGGTAGTTCCGCGCCGACCAGCGCCGGCCGGCCGCGTCGAAGTCACGCAGCCGCCGGCATTCCTCCGCCAGCCCCGCGTTGAAACGCTCGAGGCCGCCGCGCTGCAGCGGCTCGCAGTAGATATAGGTCGGGAACCAGGCACGGGTGGGCATGATGTGCCAGCGAGGCCGGTTTTGCCCCGGGACTCAATCCGGCGTTGGAAAGGCGCCGGCCCCGGCGCCGTCACCGTCGCCTGGATACCCGCGTATGGTTGAGCACTTCGCGCAGGGTGGTGCGCCAGTTAACGCGGGCGGACACGCCCGGATCGGTGCCGCGGCCCTCCTCGTGCTCGGCCCGCACCGCGAGCTCGAGCTGCCATTTGCCCGGCAGGCCCCAACGCTCGGTGCGGTCGATCGGCACGTCCCAGATGGAGCCGACCAGCACTTCGTGCGCGAGGCGGGACTCGCCCGGCTCGCTGATGTGCCGGAAGCGATACTCGGTGAAGTAGCCGAGCTCGCCGGGCTTGTAGAGGATGCCGGGTGCGACGGCGAAGACATGACGGCGGACGACGTCGGCCGGGGCCGGCTCCCGCTGGGTGAGCTTGACGCTGCGATCGTAGCTGACGTTGGCGTACAGCGTGGTCGATCGCCAGCGCGTGAGCTCGCGGGCCAGGCTGACGAATGGCTTCACATGCGTATAGTGGTCGTTCAGCTCGGTCGGCGGCTTGCCGAGGGGCACGCGCGCCTCGAATCCGATGGTAGTCTCCCGGAAGAACGTGAAGGCGTGCCGGAGATCGTGGCGGGCGCCGAGCTTGACCTCACCCGGCCCCCAGCGGTGGTCGCGCCCAGAGTTGAAGGGGCTGGGCACGAACGGGACGAGTCCGGCCTGCAATTCCGTGCGATTGGTCAGGCCGTAGCGGACCTCGAGCGGGAAGCGCATGTATTCCTCGTCGCGCAGGTCGCCGAACTTCGGCCGGAAGTGCAGCGTGATGTTCCGCTCCTCGAGCACGCCGGGCAGCATCGTGTCGAAGAAGTCCGTCATCCGCAGCATCTGGTGGCGCACGCGATCGGCGGCGTTGGCGAGCGTCCCGCCATTGTCGGCTGCGACAGCGGGAGCGGCGGCCGAGAGCGCGGCCAGGAACCGGAGCGGCAGGCGGATGCGGGGGCACGGCATACGGGGCACGGACAGTCGTGGCGGCGGGTGGTGCCTTGGTTTTCGGCCCGAGGCAGGACGGGCCGGACCTCCCGTTCAATCGGAAAAAAAGCGACCGGCTGCAGCGAATCGTCGCCGGCAGCCGGTCGCAGAAACACCCGGGCGGTTATTGCTCAGGCGCCGTGCAAGTAGCTCATGAGCAGGTTTTCGAGGTACTCCTGGCGCCCGGAACGCGGCGTGGGTTCGCCGAGTTTGCCGAGCACGAGTTTCTCGAGCTGGCGCAGGCTGGTGCGGCGCGACTCGATGTCGCGGCCGAAACCCGCGTCGTAGCTGGCGTAGCGCTCTGCGATCACGCGTTCGAATTTCCCCTCCGCCAGGATCCGGCGGGCCAGTTTGAACGCCAGGGCGTAGGCGTCCATGCCGCCGATGTGCGCGTGGAACAGGTCCTCGAGGTCGATCGACGGCCGGCGCAGCTTGGCGTCGAAGTTGAAGCCGCCGCGGCCCAGCCCCCCGGCCCGAAGGATCGCGATCATCGCGAGCGTGAGCTCGCGCACGTCGGTGTTGAACTGGTCGGTGTCCCAGCCGAGCAGGAGGTCGCCCGCGTTGGCATCGATGGAGCCGAGCATGCCGGCAGCCGCGGCCACCTCGATCTCATGCTGGAACGTGTGGCCCGCCAGGGTGGCGTGGTTGGTCTCGATGTTGAACTTGAAGTGCGCCTCGAGCCCGTACGTGCGGAGGAAGGCGATGCCGCTGGCGACGTCGAAGTCGTACTGATGCTTGGTCGGCTCCTTGGGCTTCGGCTCGATGAGGAACTGGCCCTTGAAGCCGATCGCCTTCGCGTGGTCGACCGCGAGGTGCAGGAAGGTCGCCAGATGGTCCTGCTCCCGCTTGAGGTTGGTGTTGAGCAGCGTCTCGTAGCCCTCGCGCCCGCCCCAGAAGACGTAGTTGTCGCCGCCGAGTTCCTGCGTGACCTCGAGCGCCTTCTTCACCTGCGCCGCGGCGTAGGCGAACACGTGCGCGTCGGGATTGGTGGCCGCTCCGGCCAGGTAGCGCGGATGGGAGAACAGGTTGGCCGTGCCCCACAGCAGGCGCACGCCCGTCTCCTTCTGCAGCGACCGGGCGTGGGCGACCAGCGCATCGAGGTGGCGGTTCGACTCCGCCAGCGTGCGCCCCTCGGGCGCGATGTCGCGGTCGTGGAAGCAGTAGAACGGCGCGCGGATCTTCTGGAAGAACTCGAAGGCCGCATCCATCCGCGTCTTCGCCACCGACACCGGATCGCGGCCGCGCTCCCACGGGCGCACGATCGTGCCCGGGCCGAACGGATCCGCGCCCGTGCCGCGAAAGGCATGCCAGTAGGCGATCGAGAAACGCAGGTGTTCCGCGAGCGGGCGGCCGTCGACCTCCTCGTTCGGGTCGTAATGACGGAACGCGAGTGGATTGTCCGTCTTGGGACCCTCGTAGGCGATGGTGCCGACGCCGGGAAAGTGAGTACGGGATTTTTTCATGGGGAAGGCGCCGATCTTACCGGTGTCGCCGGCCCCGGCGGTAACAAAGATCACCATATTTCTTTTGATTTTTGGCCGGCCGGCCCGCTCGCTGCCGCATGGCAC
>CALFZM010000355.1 GCA_937952235.1 uncultured Opitutia bacterium
GAACAGGGCCGCGATCGGCTTGCCGCCGTCGGTGATGGGCACGGGCCGCGACCCGGCGCCGAGGTTCTTGCCGGGATCGATGCCGAGCGCGGCGTGGATCGTGGCGTGGAAATCCGGGACGGACACCCGGTCCGCCACGATCTTCGCCGAGAGCTCGTCCGTCACACCATAGGCGCCGCGGTGCCTGAGGCCGCCGCCGGCGAGCACGAGTGAGAACGACCGTTCCTGGTGGCCGCGGCCGCCGCCGGCGTCGAAGCTGGCCGGCCGGCCGAACTCGGTGCCGATGACCAGCAGGGTCTTCTCGAGCAGGCCGTGATCCTGGAGGTCCGTCATCAGCGTGGCGAAGGCGGAGTCGAGCTCCTGGACGAGGCCGTATTGGTTCTGGTGGCCGGCGTTGTGCGTATCCCAGCCGGCGCCATTGATGAAATTCAGGTTGTGGGACACTTCGATGAAGCGCACGCCCGCCTGCACCAGGCGGCGGGAGAGCAGGCACCGCTGGCCGAATTCGCCGCCGTAGCGCTGGCGCAGCGACGCCGGTTCGCGGTCGAGCCTGAAGGTGCGCATGAAGTCCGGCCCGGCCAGGCGGAGGGCTTCACGCTGCAGGTCGGTGTAGTCGTGCAGCGGCTCCTCGCGCCGGTCCTGCAGGAGCTGGAGCGTCGACTGGCGCCGCTGCTCCCGCTCGGCGGTGACGCGGTCCACGGGCGAAAAGCCGGCCGGACCGGACTCCGTGTCGGTGAGATAGATGTAGCCGTGCTTGGGGCCGAGGAACCCGGGACCGCGGCTGACGTTCGGATAGCCGATGAGCAGGTAGGCGGGCACCTTTTCATCGAGGGCGCCGCGCTCGTGGACCACGATCGAGCCGAACGAGGGGTAGATCGTGCTGCCGCTCACGGGGCGGCCCGTGTGCACGAAGTTGGTCGCGAGGCCGTGCTCCCCGATCGTATGGTGGACGGTGCGGACGACGGTGATCTGCTCCGCCAGCCGCGCGCTCTTGGCCATCGGTTCGGTGAAATTCACCCCGGGCACGGCCGTGTCGACCACCGCGTAGTCCGTGCCCGCCGTCCGGGTCTTCGAACTGCCGCGGCGCTTGGGATCGAACGTGTCGACCTGCGACATGCCTCCCCCCAGCCAGATGAAGATGCAATGCTCGGCCCGCCCCTTGGGCAGCGCGGCGGCCCGGACGGTGGGATCGGCCCGCAGCGACGCGGGCAGCGAGACGGCGGCCGCGGCGGCCGCGGCTTGGGTGAGGAAGGTGCGGCGGTTCATGATCTGGGTGCGTGGAACGAATTGAGAGCGGCGGCGAGGGGGAAGGGAGGCGGAGTGCGGGGGCCGGACCGGGCGGATGACAGGCGCGGGACTCGCGCGCAGGAGGGCGCCGGCGGTTCAGAGCTGGGCTTCGGGTGGGTTGGGTGGATTTTGTTGCCTGCCGCTGCCGCTCACATCACGTGGGTCCACTCCGGGGCATTGAGCAGGGCCCAGAGCACGTCTTCGAAGCGCTCGCGCCACGCGCGGTCGAGGCGGGCGGTGGGGGGCTCGCCCCGGCGGGCTGCGGCGGTCTGCTCGACGCGCTCGAGGTTCGCCTCCGGGCTCATGTGGTTGGACCAGGACACGTACTTGGCGCGCTGGCGGGGGCCGGCGGGGGGTGCGGCCGGCGGCGCCGCGACGATCCGGCGCTCGTAGCCGGGGGCCAGGAGGCTGAGGCAATGCTCCTTTTCGCGCGCGGTGGGAAGGCGGGTGAGCAGCTTCAGGTAGAGCCGATCGAGCAGGTGCCCGAGCGGCTGGTCTTCGAGGACGAGCTGGGTGAGACCGTGGTCGTCGCTCAACCGGACCAGCCACGACATCATCGTGCCGTTGGCGACGAGGGCGGGCTGGAGGACGTTGCCGTCGACGCGCCTCGGGCCACCGATCGCGTCGGGCCGCTCGGCGCGCCACCCGAACACTTCCAGCACCTCGCCGATGGCCTGGTTGCGCGGCAGCGCCAGGCTGGGCCGGTCGCGCTCGTTGGAGGTCGAGCCCAGCATCCACGCGCGCCGGGCGATCCCGAGGTCGATCGAGACGTTCATCGGCCGCGCGCTGTCGAGGTCGATCACCACGGGCTCGACGACGAAGGGTTTGCCGGTCGCGGCAAAGAGCGAATCGACCAGTTGCTCCGCGCCGATCCGGCGGGGCGCCGGGGCGGTGAAGAGGGGGCTCGCGGCCGCCAGCTCCGGGTCCACGGCCCGCTGGTACGCGTGCGACGTGAGCACGAGCCGGGCGAGCGCCTTCATGTCGTAGCCGGAGCGCACCAGCTCGCGCGCGAGCCAGCGCAGCAGCGCCGGATGGGAGACGGTGGACTTTTCCCAGTCGCCCGGATGCTCCACGAGGCCGCGGCCCATGAACCGTTCCCAGATCCGGTTCGCCATCACCTGGGCGAAGCGCTCGTTCTGCGGGGCCGTGATCAGCGCGGCCAGCCGGTCGCGGGTGTTGGCGGGATCCTCCGCGAGCGCCGCGGCGGTCGCCTCGTCGCTGAAGGCGGTGAACGGCCAGGCCGGCGCGACCTCGGAGCCGGGCGGCAGCGTCACTTCGACGAGGGCCTTGCGCCCGCCCGCGGTCAGGTGATCCATCGGCACGCTGCTCGTCGCCGGCACCTTCACCGGCTGCCGGGCCAGCAGCGCGGCCAGCGAGAACAGCTCCTTCTGCTTGGAGAGATGCGTCGGCGAATCATGGCAGCGCGCGCATTTCATCTCCACGCCGAGAAACGCGGAGCTTACGATCACGCCCTTCGCCGCCATCGGCACGTCGTTTTGCGAGGCGACGCCGAAGCCCGCCGGCCCGCCGAAACGGTCACTGCCCTCGAGTCGCAGCAGCTCCGTGACGAAGAGGTCGAGCGGCTTGTTGTCGCGCAGCGACTCGTGCAGCCACCAGCGGAAGGGGCCGGTGTTGTTGAGCGTGGGGTTGATCAGGTTCGGGTTCTCCGCCAGCACGTCCATCCAGTAGCCCATCCACTGGTCGGCCCAGCGCGGATCGGTGAGGAGCCGGTCGATCACCTTCGTCCGCCGCTCGGGCGAGCGATCCGCCAGGAACGCCGCGATCTCGGCCTCGGTGGGCACGAGGCCGATCGTATCCAGAGTGACGCGACGCAGGAACGTGAGGTCGTCCGCCGGCGGGGTCAGCTCGAGGCGTTGCCGCGCGAAGTCGGGCCACGCCGCCCCTTCCTCGATCCAGCGCCGGACCAGCGCGATGTCGGCCGCCGGCAGCGGGTCGCTGGCCGCGGGCATGCGCTCGTCGGGATCGGCGGCCAGCAGGCGCTGCAGCAGCGGGCTGCGGTCCGGCTGCGCCGGCACGATGGCGGGGCCGTCGGCGTTGCCGCCGAGCATGGCCTCGGCGCGCACGTCGAGACGCAGGCCGCCCTTCACCTTCGCGCCCTGGTGGCACTGGAAGCATTTTGCCTCGAAGAGCGGCTTGATCTCGCGGTGGAAGTCGACGGTGCCCGCGCGGGCGCTCTTCGGGTCGTAGTCCGCTGCCACCTGCGCGATTCGCGCCGCCAGGAAATGGTCGATGGCGTTGTGCGCCGGGTAGCCGTGCGGCAGCGCCGGAACGGGTTCATCGGGTGTGCGGGCAAGGTACGCGCGGGCCGCGTCCCGGCGGCGATTCCAGTAGCCGGCGTGCTCCGCGCGGCGCGCGGCGCGCGCGGCGGTGTTGATCGCCTCGAGGCGCAGCCGGCGCTCGGCCTCGTACTCGGCCCAGCCGGCATCGGTGTACGGCACGCGCCGGCCGCCCGGGCTCAGCAGCTGCCAGGTGTCGGTGCCCGCGAGCGAGACGGCGACGACCGTTTCGCCGAGTTCGGGGCGGAAGGGGGTCTTGCTGCGCGGCTCGCGCATCCCGATCAGCGTCTCGAGCACGACGGTCTGCGGGGCGCCGGTGAACTCGAGCGTTTCCCAGGTCTCGCGGTTGCCCGGGGGCGCGAAGCGAAAGTCGGGGCCGAGGTTGAGGTATTTGTCCTGTTCGTTGAAGAGCACCTCGCCCCCGACCGCCCGCAGCGTCGTGTAGATGCGTGCGTGATCGAACGGCGTCTCGAGCGCCGTCCGGCCGTCGATCATGAGCCGGGCCGGCCCGCGTGAGCGGAGCAGCACGCGATGCCGGCCCGCGGGCAGGGTCACGCGCGCGGTGGCGCGCACGAGCGAAGGAAACGCCCGGTCGGCGCGCACGCCGGTGCCGATGTACTTGTGGGGCAGCTCGAACAACCCAAACGCGTCCTCGGTGTGGGTCTCCGTGACCCGGGCCGCCGTCGGCCAGGTGGCGTCGGGCGGCACGCCTTCCTCGCAGATCTCCACCGTGACCGCGCCGGCGGCATGCGCCGGGCGGGAAAGCAGGGCGGAGGCAATGACGGCAAGCGAGGCAGCGAGAACGAATCGAACCATGGGGTTGGGCGGCCATGGTCACGAAACGCGCGGTCGCACGCATTTTCACGTGCGCGGTCATCGCACTTTAGTGCGGAAACTGCGGTCATTGCGTACGTCCCGCGGTCCTTGGCCGCATGGTGCTTTCGCGCGGGGTGGGCGGGGGACAATCCGCTCGCCAGCCGCGCGGCCGCGACCTTGAGTCGCGCCGCCGGTCTCCGGTGCCTTCCCCATGTTCGGCCTCCACCCCTACGACATCGCGGCGATCGCGCTCTACCTGGCGACGATCGCCGCCGTCGGCCTGCTCGCCGCGCGCCGCGTGCGCAGCACGAGCGAGTACTTTCTCGGCGGCCGCCGCTTCGGGAAGCTCCTGATGATCGGCCAGTCGCTCGGCATCGGCACGCACGCCGACCAGCCGGTCGGCACCGCGGGCAAATCCTACGCCCTGGGTTTCTCCGGGCTGTGGTTCGGCTGGAAGTTCATTTTCTGCACGCCGTTCTACTGGCTCATCGCGCCGATCTTCCGCCGGCTGCGCTTCATCACGAGCGCCGAGTACATGGAGGCGCGCTTTGGCCGCGGGCTGGGCATCCTCTACGGCATCTACGCGGTGCTGTACCTGATGCTCAACATGTCGGCCATGCAGAACGGCGCGGCCAAGGTCGTGAGCCAGGCGACGGGCGGCGCGATCAGCCACGGGGTCGTGATCTGGTCGATGTCGGCGATCTTCATCGGCTACGCGTTCATGGGCGGACGCGTCTCATCCGTGGTCGCCGACTTCTTTCAGAGCCTGCTGATCGTGGTGTTGTCCGTCATTCTCGTGCCGTTCGGCCTGGCGCAGCTGGGCGGCTGGTCGGAGTTCAAGGGCGCGCTCAACGCGAGCCAGCTCTCGCTCGCCATCCCTGGGGGGCTCACGCTCGGCCTGATCGCGATCCTGAGCGTGCAGAGCCTGTGCTCGATCTTCTCGCAGCCGCATCTCATGGGCTCGGTCGGCAGCGGCCGGACGGAGCTGAACTGCCGCGTCGGCTTCACCTACGGCAACCTCGTGAAGCGCTTCTGCACGATCGGCTGGACGCTCGTCGGTCTGATCGTGATCGCGCTCGTGGCGAAAGGATCCCTGCCGGCGCTGCAGGATCCCGAGGCGGCGTTCGGCGTGGCGTGCCAGCACTTGCTGGGGCCGGGCTTTCTCGGCGTGATGGTGGCCAGCATCCTCGCCACCAACATGTCCACCTGCTCGGCCTTCATGGTGGATATGGGCGCGCTGTTCGTGCAGAACGTCTACCGGCCGTACTTTCGCGCCGAGGCGCCGGACGCGCATTACCTCAACCTCGGCCGCGCGGCGGGCGTGGTCATGACGCTTTCCGCGATGGGCCTCGTGTACGTGATGCCCAACGTCCTCGATACGATCCTGCAGAGCGACAGTCTCGCCGCATTCATGGGCGTGTCGTTCATCGCCGGCCTCGTCTGGCCGCGGGCCAATCGCACCGGCGCCGCCCTCGCGTTCCTCGTCGGCACCGGGGTGAACTTTACCCTCAACCTCGCGTGGCACGGCAACCTCACCACGTGGCATCCGGACATCTTCCTGTACTCGCTCGGAGCCAGCGTGCTCGCGCTCGTGGCCGGCAGCCTCGCCACGCGGCCCGAGCCCGCCGCCGCGTGGCAGGCGCTGCAGGAGCGGTTGCACACGCCCGCCTCGGTCGACGACGCCCCGCCCGCCGTCCGACCGCAGCTCGCCCGTGACGCCGAGGCGGCCGGAGAGGGGCTGCTGCTTGTCGACCTCCTTCGGCTGCCGTTGACGTTCTCGTTCCGCCGCTACCGCACCGACCTCCTCGGCTTTCTCGGCGCGGTCGCGGTCGTTGCCCTGCTGATCGGCTGCGCCTTCGCGCTCGCCTGGGGCTGAGGGCTCGACGCGCCGGGGGCGGAGAGGAGACAGGATGAACAGGATTTACAGGATGAAAGTCTGAGGCGGGCGGAGATCCGATTGGTGTGTCGGAGGCCGCAGGCCCGAGCCTTCCATCCTGTGGATCCTGTACATCCTGTCCAAAGCCTGAGCCGTGCGTTCCTCGGTGTGCAGGCGCTGAAACGCGAACGACCGCCGCGCCGATCGAGCCGGGGGCGGAGAGGAGACAGGATGAACAGGATCTACAGGATGAAGGTCTGAGGCGGGCGGAGATCCGATTGGTGTGTCGGAAGCCGAAGGCCCGAGCCTTCCATCCTGTGGATCCTGTACATCCTGTCCAAAGCCTGAGCCG
>CALFZM010000356.1 GCA_937952235.1 uncultured Opitutia bacterium
CGTAAAGGCCGCCCGCGATGCCGGCGAAAAACGCCCCCACGACGAAGGCGACGATCTTGTAGCGGGTGGGATTGAGGCCGATCGCCTCGCTCGCGATCTCGTCGTCGCGGGTGGCGAGGAAGCCGCGGCCATAGGTCGAATGGACGAGGCTGGTCACCACGAACACCGTGAGCGCCACGAAGGCGAGCACCCAGAAGATCGTGGTGTACGCGGGAATCCGGTTCAGTCCGAGCGCGCCGCCGAGCCCGTCGACGTTCTGGAAGATGACGCGGATGATCTCGCCGAAGCCGAGGGTGACCAGCGCGAGGTAGTCGCCCTTGAGCCGCAGCGACGGCACGCCGACACAGAGGCCGGCCAGCGCCGCACCCAGCCCGCCCGCGAACAGCGCCGCCAGGAAGGATGCGCCCTGCACCAGCGGTCCCGCCGGACTCGCGCCGAGGAGGCTTGGCACCACGAAGAGGCTGACGGCGGCGGCGAAATAGGCGCCGACCGACATGAACCCGGCGTGGCCCAGCGAGAACTGGCCGGCATAGCCGTTCACCAGGTTCAACGAGACGGCGAGGATGACGTTGATGCCGACCCCGATCAGCACGTCGAGGTGGTACGGGTTGATGTGGCCGGAGAATTGCGACACGCCGAAGGCCGCGATCAGGGCGGCGAGCAGGGCGAGGTGCGGCTTGGGCATGAGGCGGCCGGGACGGGCTCAGACTTTCTCGACGCTGAACTTCCCGAGCAACCCCGCCGGCCGGAGCAGCAGGATGACGATCAGGATCGCGAACGCGATCGCGTCCTTGAACGTCGACCACTGGCTGCCGTTGACGAAGGTCTCGACCGTGCCGAGCAGCAGTCCCCCGAGGGCGGCGCCCGGGATGTTGCCGATGCCGCCGAGCACCGCGGCGACGAAGGCCTTCAGCCCGGGCATCACGCCCATGAGCGGGTCGATGGAGGGGTAGTTGAGCGCGTACAGGATGCCGCCCGCGCCGGCCAGCGCCGAGCCCAGGCCGAACGTGAACGAGATCACGACGTCGTTGTTCACCCCCACGAGCTGGGCCGCGCGCGGGTTGAGGGCGACGGCGCGCATCGCCGTCCCGATCTTCGTGCGGTGCACGATGAACTGGAGGGCCATCATCAGGAGGAACGCGATCACGATCACCGCGATCTGGTTGGTCGAGAGCACGAGGCCGCCGAGGTTGAAGTTCCGCGCGGGAAAGACCGCCGGGAAGGTGCGCGGCGCCGCGCCGAAGAAGACCTGCCCGCTGTATTCGAGCAGCAGCGACACGCCGATCGCGGTGATGAGCACGTTCAACGTGGCGGCGCCCCGCAGCCGGCGGTACGCAAGTCGCTCGATCGCCATGCCGAGCAGCGCGCATCCGGCCATCGCCGCCAGCAGCACGAGGCCTCCGCCCCACAGGGTGCCTTCCGGCACGAGCCGACCGAGATAGTAGCCGATGAAGGCCCCGACCATGAACACGTCGGAATGCGCGAAGTTGATGAACCGCAGCACCCCGTAGACCATCGTATAGCCGAGCGCGATGAGCGCATAGATGGCGCCGAGCGAGACGCCGTTGATCAGCTGTTGAAGGAATTCCGACAATGGAGGGGAGTCTGGCGGTCGAGGTTGAGTTCCCGCCGGCGCGGGTCAATCGCAGGGTGGGAGGCGATCGCCGGTCCGGGCCCGGCCCGCACGAATGTCCGTGCGACCCGCCGGGTGGACGCGGCGCCGGCGCGACCGGGCCACGCGCGCTGCGCGCTCAAGGCGAGACTGATTCGACGAACTGGAACTTGCCGTTCCGGACCGTGATCACCACGGCCGACTTGGTGGCATTGCGCTTCTCGTCGAGCGTCGTGTTGCCCGTGACCCCGGTATAATCCCGCGTGGCCGCGAGGGCGTCCCGCACTTTCGCCCCTTCGGTCGTGCCCGCCCGCTTGATCGCGTCGATCAGCACCATGGCCGAATCGTAGCCGAGCGCGGCCATCGCGTCAGGCGTGGCGTTGTTCCAGCGCTGGCGGAACTTCGTCAGGAACGCACTGACGGCCGGCGTCTGGTTCTCCGGGGAAAAATGGGTCGAGTAATACGCGCCCTCGACGGCCGCGCCCCCGATTTCCAGGAGTTGCGGCGCTTCCCATCCGTCGCCGCCGAAGATCGGGACCGACAGCCCGAGGTCCTTGGCCTGTTTGCAGACCAGGGCCGCCTCCGTGTAGTAGCCCGGGACAAAAATCCCCTCGATCCCCGCCGCCTTGATCGCGGTGAGCTGCGCCTTGAAATCCTTGTCGCCCTCGGAGTACTTCTGCTCGATCGCGACCGTGCCGCCGTCGGCGGCAAAGCGTTCCTTGAAGTACTTCGCCAGGCCGACGCTGTAGGCCGAGGAGACGGACGTCAGGACCGCGACCTTGCGGATCTTGAGCGTGTCCCTGGCAAACTTGGCCATCACGACGCCCTGGAACGGGTCGATGAAGCAGACCCGGAAGATGTAGTTGCCGGTCTCCGTCACGGCGGGATTGGTCGACGACGGCGAGACCTGCGGGATCCTGGCCTCCTGGCAGATGGGCGCGGCCTCGAGGGAGCGGCTCGAGGCGACTTCGCCGAGAATCGCGACGGCGCGGTCGCGGGCGATGAGTTTCTTGACGATCGTCGCCGACTCGCCGGCCTTCGACTGGTTGTCCTCCGTGACGAGCTCGATCTTCTTGCCCAGCACGCCGCCCGCCGCATTGACCTCTTCGATCGCGAGCAGCGTGCCTTTGTGCGACGACTGCCCGAAGGCCGCCTCCTTGCCCGTCAACGAGGCAAATTCGCCGATCCGGATGGTGTCCGACTGTTTGGCGCAGCCGCCGAGGAAGGCGGCGGCGAGTGCAACGGGAAGGAGGAGGCGGGAAAATCGCATGGGAGGCAGGGCTGCAGGGTGGAGGGGCGGAGCCAAGGCCAGCTACAGCAGGTTTTCAACCAAAACGGCACGCGCTCGCACCGTCGCGCCGGGGGCGACCCGGACGGGACGGATTTGGGCTTTCCGTGGCCTCCCGCGTTCCGTTCTATCGGCCGGGTGAACACCTTCGACCGCCACCTCCTGCGGGAATGGCTGCAGATGCTGGCCCTCGTGCTCGCCGCCACGTGCGGGCTGCTGCTCGTGCAGGTGTTGTACGACGATTTTCGCGACCTCCGGGATTTCGGCGCGGCGGGCGCCGTGTTCTGGCGCTACCTGCTCGTGACGGTGCCGAGCTTCCTGTCGGTGGTGCTGCCGCTCGCGCTCCTGGTGTCGCTGCTGTACGTGCTCGGGAAACTGCACCGGGCGAACGAAATCACCGCGATGCGGGCGGCCGGCGTGGGGTTCGCGCGCCTCACGGCTCCCATCTGGGGCGTGGGGCTGCTCTGCTGCGGCCTGTCCTGGTGGATCAACACCACGGTGGTGCCGTGGTCCGTCGAGGAATCGCGCGCGATGAAGGAGGAACTCGAGTTCCGCCATCAGACCGCCCGGGCGCTGCCGGCCGACCGGGTGGGCGCGGTGAACAGCGTCGCCTTTGACCATCCGCTCGAGCGCCGGATGTGGTTCTTCAACCGGTACAGCCGCTCCACGCGGAAGGGCTACGGCGTGTCGGTCTCGCTGCTCGACGAATCCCGGCGCGAGCTGACGCGGATCACCGCGGCCGAGGCGTGGTTCGATTCGCAGCGCAACGGCTGGGTGTTCCGGCAGGGGCGCGAGCTCGCCTTTGCGCCCGAGACGGGCGAACACGCCGCGTCGCGGCCGTTCGAGGAAAGATTCGAGCCGGGGTTCCGCGAGGACCCGGCGCTGATGCTGCTGATCGATCGCAAGCCGAGCCGCCTCTCGTTGTGGGAACTGCGCGACCTCGTGGCGCACCTCGAGCTCGAGCGCAGCCCGAAGCTGGCGCTGTATGCGGTCCGGTACTACGGGCTGATCGCGGACGTGCTCGGGCCGCTGATCGTGATCGCGATCGCGATCCCGTTCGCGATCGCCGGCGTGCGGGTGAATCCCGTCGTGGGCGTGTCGAAATCGATCGGGCTGTTCTTTCTCTATTACGTGTTGACGAGCTTCTCCTCGGCCCTCGCCGCCAAGGGTTACGTCCCCCCGGTCGTGGCCGCCTGGCTTCCCCACGGCAGCATGGCGCTGCTCGCGATCTGGTTCTTCGCCCGGCTGCGGTAGGAACGCGCGGAGATCCCGGCCGGCCGGCCGCGGCGGCTGACGTTCGACCGACCCTTCCGCCGCGGCTTGAGGACATGCCACACCTGGTCGTGCTTCCATGCCGAGGCGAAGCCATCTCCTGAGGCGGCTGACGTTCCACCGATTCGTCCGCAGCGGCTTGGGAC
>CALFZM010000357.1 GCA_937952235.1 uncultured Opitutia bacterium
GGTCGTCATGATCCGCTGCCACCTCAACCTCACCGGCGCCGGTCCGGAGCAGCCGCTGCCGACGGTGCCGGTGCCGGCCGAGCTCGACTGGGACACGTGGTGTGGCCCCGCGCCGCTGCGGCCGTTCAACGGCGGCGACCCGCGCCAGCCCGACCGCGGGCCGGGCAACCGCGGCATCCATCCGCGCGGGTTTCGCATGTACCTCGACTACGCCAACGGCCACCTGGGCGACATCGGCGTGCACTGGTTCGATCTCGTTTTGTGGATCACTGGCGCCACGGCGCCGCAGCGGGTGTTCTCCACCGGCGGACGCCCGATCAAGGGTCCGCCCGTGCTCACGCCGCACGAGCAGACCGGCGACGCTCCCGATCATCAGGTGGCGCAGTTTGCCTTCGAGGACTTCACCCTCACGTGGGAGTCGCGTCAGTTCGCCGGCAATCCGTCCGAAAAGGGCGACGTCACCGGCGCCTACTTCTACGGCACCAAGGGCACCTATCATCTCGGTTATCGCGGCGGTTCGTGGCACTATCCGCTCGACGGCGGCACCCCCAGGCACGAGCCGGCGACGGTCAACCAGCCCGACGGCCAGAACATCCGGGAGCTCTGGGCCGACTTCCTCGCTGCGATCCAGACCGGCCGCCGGCCGATCTGCGACATCGAGGAAGGCCACCGCGCCACGAACTGCTCGCTGCTCGGCATGATCAGTTACCGGCTGGGCCGCAGCCTCACCTGGGACGGCGCGAAGGAGCAGATCGTCGGCGATCCCGAGGCCGGCAAGCTGCTTCGCCGGGCGTACCGCCCGGGCTGGGACTACCCGACGGGCTGATCGCCCGCGGCGGCCCCGACAGTGCCTCCTGGGGCGAGGCTGGCAGGGGTTGCGCGCTTCACGCTCCGGTCAGGGCCCGCAATCCGCGCCCGAGGCGGGCGATGGCCTCGCCGGCGGTTTCCGGCGAGAGCGCGCCGTACGCCACGCGGAGGTGGCAGCCCGAGGCCAGGCCGAACGCGCTCCCGGGGATGACGGCGACGCCGTGCTCGCGGACCAGCCGCTCGGCCACGGTCAGGGCGGGGAAGTCCGTGTGCACCCGCAGCAGGAAATAGAATGCCCCCTCCGCCGACGGCACCGTGCAGAGCCCTTCCGCCTCGAGCGCGGCCAGCTCGCGCTGCACGAGCGCGCGGGCGGTTTCGATCCCGCGGCGCTGCGCGCGCACGTAGCCTTCCGCCGCGAGGGCGCCCATGGCCGCGTGCTGCGCCACGACCGGCGGGCAGATCAGCACGGTGTCCTGGATCTTCCGCAGGGCCGGATCGAGGGAGGCGGGGTAGGCCATCCAGCCGATCCGCCAGCTCGCGAACCCGTGCGATTTCGAGAGCGAATAGAGCGAGACCGTGTGGGCCGTGGCGCCCGGCAGCGAAGCGGGGGAAAAGTGCGTCGCGCCGTCGTAGGTGAAATGCTCATACGCCTCGTCGCTCACGTGGTACAGCCCGCGCTCGGCGCAGAGGGCGTTGACCGCGCGGAGCGTCGCCGCGGGATAGACGGCGCCGGTGGGATTGTTGGGCGAGACGGTCACGATCGCCCGCGTCCGCGGCGTGATCGCCGCGCGCAGGGCCGCGAGGTCGAGCTGATGGGAGGCGTCGGTCGGCGCCAGGACGGGGCGGCAGTTCGCCATCGTCACCGCCATCTCGTGGTTGAAATAGTACGGCGTCGGCAGGATGAACTCGTCACCCGGATCGCCGAGCGCGAGGACGGTGTTGAGAAAGGCCTGGTTGCCGCCGGCCGTGACCATGATGCGCCGCTCGGGATCGGGTCCGAGGCCGTTTTCCGCCGCCAGCTTTCGCTCGATCGCCGCGAGCAGGTCGGGCGCGCCCGCCACCGGCCCGTACTTGTGATTCGCCGGCTCGGCGAAGAAGCGATCCAGGTGCGCGCGTGCCTCCGGCGGCGGGCCGTAGCCGACCACGCCCTGCCCGAGCGAGAGCGTGCCGGGATGCCGGCGGATGAGGTCGGCGATGACCGGGATGATCGGGGCCTGCACGGCGCGCAGCCGGAGCGATTCGGGCATGCCGGAATCGACGGGCGGGGCGGGCGGGATTCAAGCGGGAAACCGGGCGGTGCGCGCGGCGGTTTGTTCTGGTCGTCGCGAGGGGAAAGTCATGCCCTTGGCGGCGCACGCGTTCCCCATGTCCTCTTCACTCT
>CALFZM010000358.1 GCA_937952235.1 uncultured Opitutia bacterium
GGGAGCCGGGCCGCGCGCGCCGCGGCGGTACGTGGGACCGTCTACCAGGACAACGACGCGACGATCAAGGCGACGCTCGACAAGTCGTGGGCCTACGTGAAGCGGGCCCACCTGCATGCCGGCGGGCTCGGGGCAACGTCGGTGGCGCTCATCGTGATCACCGTGCTGCTGGGTGCGCCGGTCAGGTTGGTGCGGGCAGTCGGCCTCGCCTCCGGCCTCGGCGGCCTCGCGTACTCGGTCTACTGGCTGCTGGCGGCCTATCGCGCACCCGGGCTGGGCGGCACCTCGGCGGCGAAGGAATCCCTCGCCTGGCTGGCACTGCCCTCCTCGGCCGCGATCGTCGCCGCGACGCTCGCTGTGACCGCGCTCGTCCTCGCGCGCCTGCGGGCGAAGTAAGCCTCAGGTCGCCTGCACCCAACCCTTGGCGCGATCGACCGCGCGCGACCACTGTCCGCGCAACGCCGCCATCTCCGCCGCGGCGCGCTGCGGGGCGACCCGCACGTCCACGGCCCAGTTGCGCGCGATGTCGTCGCGGCTTTCCCAATAGCCCACCGCCAGCCCCGCGAGATAGGCGGCGCCGAGCGCGGTCGTCTCGACGCTCCGTGGCCGCACCACCGCGGTGCCGAGCAGGTCGGCCTGGAACTGCAGCAGGGTGCGGCTGCGCGCCGCGCCGCCGTCGACCCGCAGTTCCTTCAGCGCGAGGCCGCTGTCCTTCTCCATGCAACCGATCAGATCCGCGGACTGGAAGCCGATCGCCTCGATCGCCGCGCGGCAGAAGTGGGCGCGGTTGGTGCCGCGGGTCATGCCGACCGCGGTGCCGCGCGCGTACGGATCCCAGTGGGGCGCGCCCAGGCCCGCGAACGCCGGGACGAGAAACAGGCCGCCGGCGTCGGCGACCGTGCCCGCGAGCTCGTCGACCTCCTGGGCCGACTTCACGAGCTGCAGCTCGTCGCGCAGCCACTGGATGGCCGCTCCGGCGACGAACACCGAACCCTCGAGCGCGTATTCGGTCCGGCCGCCGATCCGCCAGGCCACGGTCGTGAGCAGGTTGTTGCGCGACGGCACCGCTTCCGCCCCCGTGTTCATCAGCAGGAAACAGCCCGTGCCATAGGTGTTCTTCGCCATGCCGGGGGCGAAGCACGCCTGCCCGAACAAGGCCGCCTGCTGGTCGCCCGCGATGCCCGCGATCGGGGCGCCCGCCGGATAGAGCCGCTCGTTCACGTGGCCGTACACTTCGGAGGAGGACCGTACCTCCGGCAGCAACGCGCGGGGCACACCGAAAAGCTGGAGCAGGTCGTCGTCCCAGTCGCCGCGCTGCAGGTTGAACAACAGCGTGCGCGACGCGTTGGAGACGTCGGTGACATGCCGCCGCCCCGCCGTGAGCTGCCAGACGAGCCAGGTGTCGACGGTGCCGAACGCCAGCTTGCCCGCCTCGGCGCGGGCACGGGCGCCGGGTACGTGGTCGAGGATCCAGCGAATCTTCGTGCCGGAGAAATAAGGATCGATGCGGAGGCCGGTCTTCGCCGTGACGGCCGGCTCGGCGCCGTCGCGCTTGAGTTGGGCGCAGAAGTCGGCCGTGCGCCGGTCCTGCCACACGATCGCGTTGTACACCGGCTGGCCGGTCTCGCGGTCCCACACCAGCGTCGTCTCGCGCTGGTTGGTCACCCCCACGGCCACGATGTGCTCGGTGGTGAGGTTGGCCTGGGAAAGCGCCTCGACCGCGGTGGCATTCTGGCTCGACCAGATCGCGAAGGGATCGTGTTCCACCCAGCCCGGCTGGGGGTAGATCTGGGGAAACTCCTTCTGGGCGACCGCCACCACCGCGCCGGCGCGGTCGAAGACGATGGAGCGCGAACTCGTGGTGCCCTGGTCGAGGGCGAGGACGTAGCGGGCTTGACTCATGGGAAAATCAGGCGGCGGCGACGGCGGGCGGGAGTCCTCCATCCGCGGTCCCGGCGCGGTTCACAGTCCGAGCAGTTTGAACGCATGCGCGCCGAGGATGCCGCCGACGATCGGCGCCACCACCGGCACCCACGCGTAACCCCAGTCGGAATCGCCCTTGCCGGGAATCGGCAGCACCGCGTGCGCGAGGCGGGGCCCGAGGTCACGCGCCGGATTGATCGCGTAGCCCGTGGGACCGCCCAGGGAGAGACCGATGGCCAGCACCAGCAGCCCGACCAGCGCCGGGCCGAGCCACAATCCGACCGCCGCCGCCCACGCGGAGGCGTCCGTGGCGGCTCCGGCCGCCACGCGACCGAAGGTGAGCACGACGAACACGAGCGCGCCGGTGCCGATGGCCTCCGTCACGCACGCGGGGCCGGTGCGACGCAGCGCCGGGCCGGTCGAGAAGCAGGCCAGCTTGGCGCCGGCATCGGTCGTGCCCTCCCAGTGGGCCAGGTACGCGAGGTACACGAGCACGGCGCCGACAAATGCTCCCGCCATCTGGGCGGCCACATATCCGGGCACGAGCGCCCACTTGAAGCTGCCGATCGACGCCAGCGCGACGGACACGGCCGGGTTGAGGTGCGCGCCGGAAATCCGGCCCACCGCGTAGACGGCCAGCGCGACCGCGCAGCCCCACCCGACGGTAATGCAGATCCAGCCGCCGCCGGAACCTTTGGTGCGAGTGAGGACCATGTTGGCGACGACGCCGTTGCCGAAGAGCACGAGCAGCGCCGTGCCGACGCCTTCCGCGAGGTAGGGATTCATGCCGGATGAGCAGGGGTTGGGGGTTGAACCGCCTCCGCATGCAAGCGATCCCCTGCCCCGCGACAATCCCGCATTCCAGCGGGAGCAAAAAAAATCGCGCGCATATTCATGCGCGCGGCGGTCGTATCGTGCGCCTCACTACGGCAGCCACGGATACCGGCGCGCGTCCGGCTTCCGCTTCTCTCGCTGCGCCGTCATGAACTCCTTCGCCTCGCCGGTCATGTAGTAGAGCATGGTGGCGTTGCCCGCGAGTTCCTGGATGCCCGCCTGGCCGTCGAGCTCGGCGTTGAAGCCGCTCTTGAGCAGCCGGATCGCCAGGGGGCTCTTGTCGAGGATCTCCTGCGCCCATCTCACCCCCTCGCGCTCCAGGTCGGCGACCGGCACCACGGCATTGACGAGCCCCATCTCGAGGGCCTGCGCCGCGTCGTACTGGCGGCACAGGTACCAGATCTCGCGCGCCTTCTTCTGCCCGACCACGCGCGCGAGATAGCTGGAGCCGAAGCCGCCGTCGAAGCTGCCCATCTTCGGCCCCACCTGACCGAAGATCGCGTTGTCCGCCGCCAGACTGAGGTCGCACACGACGTGCAGCACATGGCCGCCGCCGATGGCGTAACCCGCGACGAGCGCGATCACGACCTTGGGCATCGAGCGGATCAGCTTCTGCAGGTCGAGCACGTTGAGCCGCGGCACGCCGGCCTCGTCGATGTAGCCGGCATGGCCGCGCACGCTCTGGTCGCCGCCCGCGCAGAATGCGTACTTGCCGTCGGTGTGGGGCCCGGCCCCGGTGAGCAGCACGACGCCGACCTGCGGATCCTCCCGCGCGTCGGTGAACGCGTCGTACATCTCCGTGACCGTGAGCGGACGGAACGCGTTGCGTTTCTCCGGGCGGTTGATGGTCACCCGGGCGATGCCACCTGCCTTGTGGTACAGGATGTCGGTGTACGTCCGGGCTGGCTTCCAATCGGGAGTCATCCGGCAAGACGAAGGACGGGCCGACGCCACATCAATCGCAATTTCTCCGCGCCGGCGCGCCGCGAGAAACTGCTGGCCGCGCGCCGATTCCGTGGCCCACACTTTAGAGTCCATGCAGGTCACCCGTCCCGATGCCAGAACCGCCTCCGCCCACGCCGGCCTCGCCTTGGGCGCGCTCGGGGTGGTCTTCGGCGACATCGGCACCAGTCCCCTTTACGCGCTGCGCGAATCGGTCGTGCACCTGCCGGTCGCCGACCGCCTGGTGGGCGTGCTCGGGATTCTCTCCCTGATCTTCTGGTCGCTGGTGATCGTGGTGAGCGGCAAGTACCTCACCTTCGTGACGCGCGCCGACAACCGCGGCGAAGGCGGAATTTTCGCGCTCTATGCCCGGGCCAGGCTCGAAGCCGGCGGACGTTCCGGGCGGAGGGCGATCCCGTTCGCCACCCTCATCATCCTCTTCGGCGCCTGCATGCTGTGTGGCGAGGGCGTGATCACGCCGGCCATCTCGGTGCTCTCCGCCACCGAAGGGCTCGCGCTCATCGCGCCGGCGGCGAAACCCTGGATCCTGCCCCTGACCTGCGCGGTCCTCGGCGCCGTCTTCTGGTTCCAAAACCACGGGTCCGAGACGATCGGGCGGATCTATGGCCCGGTGATGCTCGTGTGGTTCGTTTCGCTCGGCGGACTGGGCGCGTGGCAGGTGTTCCAGCACCCGCTCGTGCTCGAAGCCCTGAATCCCTGGCATGGCTGGGTCCTGCTGCGCGACCATCCCGGCCAGGTGACCGCGCTGCTCGGTGGAATCGTGCTCGCGATCACGGGCGTCGAGGCCGTCTATGCCGACATGGGCCACTTCGGCCGGCGCGCGATCATGATTGCCTGGTACGCCGTCGCCCTGCCGGGGCTCGCGCTCAATTATTTCGGCCAGGGAGCGTACGTGCTTTCCCACGGCGGCAACGTCGAGAATCCCTTCCTCGCCCTCGCCCCGGAAGGGCCCGTCCGGCTGGGGCTGATGGGGCTTTCGGTCCTCGCGGCCGTGATTGCGAGCCAGGCGATGATCTCAGGCACGTTCTCCCTGATCCGGTCTTCGATCCAGCTCGGCTTCTTTCCCCGCCTGCTCGTCCGCCACACCAACCCGGACCAGCACGGCCAGATTTACCTGCCGCTCGTGAACGCCGCCCTTGCCCTCGGCGCGATCGCGATCGTGCTGGGCTTCAGGTCCAGCTCCACCCTGGCCGCCGCCTACGGCATCGCCGTCACCAGCGCCATGACGGTGACGACCTTCGCCTTTTTCCTCGTCGTCACCCGCGCGTGGCGGTGGCCGCCCTGGAAGGCGATCGCCCTTTGCGGACTGTTCGCGGTGGTCGACCTGAGCTACCTCTACGCGAACCTGCACAAGGTGATCGACGGCGGCTGGCTGCCGCTGGCGATCGGCATCGGCCTGCTCGCGATCATGCACACCTGGAAGACGGGCAAGAACGAGATCTTCCGCCGCGTCTACGCCAACGAGATCACCGAGGACGAGCTCTGCCGCATCGCCCGGAGCGACCGCATCACGCGCGTCCGCGGCACCGGCGTGTTCATGGCCGGCAACCCGGTCGGCACGCCGCTCGTGCTCCTGCACCACGTGAAGGCCAACAAGGTGCTGCACGAGACGGTCGTGCTGCTCAGCGTCGCCACCGCGGAGATTCCCTACGTACCGGACGACGAGCGGCTCGAGGTGCGGGAACTCGGCGAGGGTGTCTGGCGCGCCATCGCGCGGTACGGCTACATGGAGTCGCCGGACGTCGCCACGATCATCACGCGCATCGGCGAGCGCGGCGTGCCACTGAAGGCGGCGGAGGCGACGTATTATTTCAACCGCGAGATGATCATCACCGGCGGCGACGCGCGGATGTGGGACTGGCAGAAACATTTCTACGGCTTCCTCAGCCGCAACGCCCGCCAGGCCCGGGACTACTACCAGCTGCCGCCGATGCAGATCATCGAGGTCGGCCTGCCGATCCAGCTCTGAGCAGGGCCGCAGGGAAAGGTGGCGCGGCTTGTCCTCAAGCCGCTCCGGACCGGCGCGTCGCGCGTCAGCCGCCTGGGGACAGGCGGCTCCACCATGCGAAAACGTCAGCCGCTGGCGGCCGAGCGGCCTGGCCCCGGCTGAATCGTTGGCCAAGGCTCCCGGCTCAGCCCAGTGCCGCCGCCAGCTCGGCGAACCACGCCTTGCGCTGCGCCGCGTCCCGCTTCCGGTCGGTGGCGAGCTCGAGCACGCGCACGCCCGCCGGGGGCAACGTCGCGATCAGCGCGGTGAACTGCGCCCAATCGCCCACCGCCACGTGTTCCACGCCATGCGCGCGGCACAGCGTCGCGAAGTCGACCTCCTGCGGCGTGGCGAAGAACGCCTCGAAGGGCGGCTCGAATCCAGCGACCGGCAGATGCTCGAAAATGCCTCCCCCGCGGTTGTTGATCAGCACGATCGTGAGCGAGCCGCGGAACTTCGGCCGGAGCAGGAAGCCGTTGCTGTCGTGCAGCAGCGCCAGGTCGCCGGTGAGCAGCACCGCGGGCCGCTCCGCCCCGTGGGCCACGCCGAGCGCGGTCGAGAGCGTGCCGTCGATGCCGTTGGCGCCGCGGTTGCCGAGCGGCCGCACGCCGCGATCGCCGGGCGCGCCCACGTACTCGAGGTCGCGCACCGGCATCGAGCTGGCGACGAACAGGGGCGTGCCCGGAGGCAGGTGGCGCGTGAGCAGCCAGGCCGCCTTCGGCTCGAAGCGCGCCGTCTCCGCCTCGAGGCGCGCATCGAGCGCAGGCCGCATCCGGCTCTCGTACCGCAGCCACATGCGCGTGTAGCCGTTCTCGTCGATCGCGCCTGGCAGCAGCGAGGCCAGCACCGGCAGCGACACCACGAGCTGGCGGGTCCGGCCGTGCAATGCGTCGCGGTTGTCCACCCGCTCCGCCGCCTGCCACACGCGCGCGCCGCTGCCCTCGAGCCAGCCGCGCAGCACCTTGCTCGTCGGCCAGGCGCCGAGCCCCAGCACCACCTCCGGCTTCAACCGTTCCGCCGCGGCCTCGTGGCGCAGGATCAGATCGTAGGTGGTGACGAGCTGCGGCACCGCCGCCCGGTGCTGCCGCAGCGGCGACAGGCCGTCGGCGAGCACCGGCCAGCCCAGCCGCCGCGCGATCTCCGACACCGCGGCCACGTAGGCCGCCACATCGCCGGGTTGCTCGGCTTCGGCGACGATCACGCCGTGCACATCGGGCACCAGCGGCGGCGGCGCGCACACCGGCGGCCCAGGCACGACGACGTCGAGCTGCGCGAAAAACCGCTCCCAATCGATCTTCTGCACG
>CALFZM010000359.1 GCA_937952235.1 uncultured Opitutia bacterium
CTCCGTACATCTGTAACCCATGTCTCCGGTCCATACAGTCCTCAAGCCGCTGCGGGACGGGTCGGTCGCCCGTCAGCCGCCTGGGGACAGGCGGCTCCACCAGTTGAAGTATTCCGGCGGGGTTGGAACCGCGCAGTTGCCTCCCAATCACCGATGAAGGCCGTCGCATCAAAGGGTGGAGCGGCTTGTCTCCAAGCCGCTGCGGGACGGGTCCGTCGAACGTCAGCCGCCTGGGGACGGGCGGCTCCAACGGGTCAGCTCTCAGAACGTGCCCTTCATGCCGAGCGTGTACTGCGTACCGTACTCGCGGGTGAAATTCTGGCGCGCGTACTCAGGCGTCTCCGGCCCGTAGGCATAGCGCAGCCGGTCGAGGTTGAAGACATTGCGGGCGCTGATGAAGAGCGCGAACTGCTTCCTGAACTGGTAGTCGGCGTTGAGGTCCAGCATCGTGGTGGAGCCCGTGTAGTTGTAGGCATCGGGCCCGAGGGCCGCGACCGCGGTGCCCTTCTGGCGGCCGCGGTAGTTCCAACGTGCCATCAGGTCAAAGCGCCGGTAGCTGAAGTTGAATCCCCAGTTGGCGCTGCTCTTGATGAACGAGGTGAAGTCTGCCTCGCGACTGCCTTTCAGTTTCAGGGTCGTGCTGTTGGCGAACACCGAGAAGTGGCGACCCCACGCGCCGAGCCGGCCGAGCGACTGCTTCGCATTGAGTGACAGCCCGTCCACCTGCGCCTTGTCGGTGTTGGTCTGCGTGGAGAGCTGCCAGCCGGCGTAGCTCGGGTCGAAGCCGAGTTCCTGGAGGTCCTGGGCGGTCGCGAGCTTCACCACATTGCCGAAGAAGTCGCGCAGGTCTTTCCGGTACACACCCGCCGTGAGAAGCCCGCCCCCCTCCGTGTAGTATTCGAGGGAAAGGTCGTAGTTGTCGGCCGACCACGGCTTCAGGGCGGTATTGCGGATGTTGATCGTGCCGCGGATGACGGAGGGATCGTTGTACTGCAGCTCGGTGAGGTTGGCTTCGTTGATCGTCGCGTTGGGAATGATGCGACTGAAGTCGGGGCGCCCGTAAGTCTGGGCAAAACCCAGCCGGACCTGGAACCGGTCGGTCGCGTTGTAATTCACGTTCAGGCTCGGGTAGTAGCCGTCGTAGGCCCGCGTGGCGCGGTACGCCCGCTCCTTGCGCGTGAGGCGCAGCTCCTCCATCGACCCGGCGGCGCCCGCCTCCGGTTTCCGGATACGGTTGCCCTGCGCGTCGCGCGCGAAGCTGCCGCCCGCGGTGCGCACGAAGGCGGCACCGGCGTCGACGAGCGGACCGAGGCCGTCGTCCTCCGTCTTTTCCCACCTTACGCCCGTCACGATCCACAGCCTGTTCCGGAAGAGCCGCACTTCGCCCTGGAGGTACGCCGCGGACACCGTTTCCTTGATGTACTCGGAGTTCGTGATCCGCGCCTGCTCCTCGGCGACGAGCTGCGCGGGCGTCTTGAAAAAGAGGCTGGGATTGGCCTGGAACGCGTCCCAGAGCTTCACCGCCGACGGCCACGGGAGGTTGTGAATGAAGGCGGGACCACCGGTCTCGAGCTTGCGATTGGCAATGATGTTCAGGTGCGGCGTGTAGGAGTCCGGCACGGTCGCGGCGTTGCCGTTGGGACCGGCGTAGGTCCAGTTGATCGTCTCGAAGCGCTTGTCGTTTTCCTGGACATGCTGCCGGACGCCGATCTGGACGGCTGCAGGGAACCCCAGGCGATCGAAATGCCGACGGACATTGAGGTCGCCGCTTTTCACGTAGCTCTTCACGTCCCGGGGCGACGACGCGGCGCCGGTGAGCCGGTAGTTTTCCGGATCGCTGAAGTCGACCGGACGATTGTTGTCGTCGAACACCTCGATCGCGGCGGGGCCGTCGGGCGTCACGCCGAGGAAGTTCACGCGGACCGGATTCCTCATGCCGATCGTGAGCCCCGAGAAATGGCCGTCGGCCGTCTGGCGAAACGCGACCCGCGCCGCCGACTGCGCGTAGCCGGCGTCGATCCGCCAGAGCCCGTCGTCGAAGCGGTAGCGCGCGTTGGCACCGACGGAATTGACGCCGTGCCGCGTGCCGCCGCCGCCGAAGGAGACATTGCCCCGGCCCGTCGCGCCGCGGCTGAAGTCGGGACCGAACGTGAGCGGCGTGCCGCCGGCGATCGTGGGCGTGCCGATCGTGCCGACGGTGGGTGTCCAGGTGTAGGTCGCGAAGTAGTTCGAGTAGTGCGTCGCCTGCCCGCCGACCGAAAGCACGCCATGCGGGTGGAGGCGCCAGTCGGCCTTGATGCTGCCGCCGTTGCGGTTCGTGACCTGCGGACCGTAGACGAGCGTGGCCGTCTGCAGGTAGGGCCGGGCGAAGCTGGCGCCGGTGCCGGTGCCGCCGCCGTTGTAGGTCTTCTGGAAAACCGAGGTCTGGGTGTTGTAGATGTTCGAGCTGTTGGCGGACAGCACCAGGCCGAAGTTCTTGTTCACCGGCAGGGTGTAATCGAGCGTGTAGCCCGGCAGGACCTTGTAGATCTCCCGGTCGGAGCTGTGCCGGACCTTGCCGAGTTTCAGCGCGTGCTGGTTGGCCGACAGGAACACCGAGTAGCTGAGCTGCGCGCGATTGCGCTCGAATGCGCTTTTCGTGACCAGGTTCACCGAGCCGCCGAGCGAGTCCGCCGGCGTGGAGGGCGTGGGAACATTGGTGATCTCCACCCGCGAGATGTTGTTCATCGACAGGTTCGGAGTCTGGAACGTGCGCGAAGAGCCCGTGTAGTTGGCGCCCGCGAGGGTGTTGCCGTCGAGGGTCAGGCCAACGACATTGCTGCCGAAGCCGCGGACGGAGACCGCCATGATCTCGACGTCGCTGTATTCCGCACTCACTCCCGGCAGCGATTTCATGAATTCGCCGACGTTGCCTTCGAGGACAAACTCGTTCTCCCCCGGCGCGGCCACGAGCTTGAGGTTGGAGGCGAAACGCTGCTCGTTGGTCGCGATCGTCTCGAGGTCCACGGCCCCCTTGACCGTGAAGCGATCAAGCGTGACCACCCCCGCCGAGGTGAGCTGCACATCCTGCAGGCGCTCCTCGCCGGGACGGAGGTCGACGGTCACCTGCTGGGGATCAAGTCCCGTGTAGAAGACCTCGAGCACCACGCGCCCGGGCGGCACATGCAACAGCCGGTAGCTTCCCGTCTGGTCGGTCAGGACCGACAGGTTGCGGCCGGCCACGCTCACGCGGGCCTGGTTGAGATAGAGGCCCGTGACGCTGTTCAGCACACGGCCCTGGATGACACCGGAGGAGGCCGCCACGGCGGCAGCGGTCGAATCGGCCGCGAAGGCTGCGGGCGCCAAGAGCACCGCGAGCACGAGGGCAGGTCGCAGGAAGTTCATGGTCGGGGAAACCGGAACGAGAGTCCGCGGCGCGGGCATACGCCGTAGAGGAACAAGGGAGGGCGACGCAGATCCTGGGCCAGACCGGGCGGCAACTCAACGCCCACGCACGCGATCGCTCACAGCGCGCAAAAAGCGGCATCCACGCCGCGGCGCTCCGCCTTCCGCAACCGCGGCCCAGGCCCGCGGACGAGCCCCGGCTTCTTCCCGAGTTCGCGCGCTCCGGAGTTGCGACCCCGGCGATTCGGAAGCATAGGGTCGGACAGGCCGTGGCGCGCGGCCATTCGCTCATCCCTCACCCGCGTCAGCCCCACCTCCCCATGCTCCCCTCATCATTCCTCCGCCGCACTGTGACCACGGGCTTCCTTGTCGCCCTGGGCCTGGCCATCGCCGGCCACGCCGCCGAGCCCGCCTCCGAGACCAGGAAGCCAGCCAAGTCCCCTGACGTCGTCTACGTGCCCACGCCGCAGAAGGTCGTGGACAAGATGCTCGAGCTCGCGGAGGTGAAGGCGGGCGACATCGTCTACGACCTGGGTTGCGGTGACGGTCGGATCGTCGTGACGGCGGCGAAGAAATTCGGCGTGAAGGCGATCGGCTACGACATCGATCCGCAGCGCGTGAAGGAGGCGCGCGAGAACGTGAAAAAGGCCGGCGTGGAGCATCTCGTGCGGATCGAGGAAGCGGATGTCTTCACCCTCGATCTCACCGGCGCCTCCGTCATCACCCTGTACCTGCTCCCGTCCTTGAACGTCCGGCTGATGCCGCAGCTCGCGAAGATGAAACCGGGCTCGCGCATCGTGTCGCACAACTTCGACATGCGCGGGGCGAAGCCGGTCTTGACCACGCCCGTCCACCTCGAGCCGGGCGATTCCGACAACACGTTCTTCGAGGAGGATGGCGTCCACACGGTCTACAAGTGGATCGTGCCGTGGGAAGCCGAGCCGGCCACCAAGTGACGCAACGCCGCCCTCCGATGCCCCGGCGTGCCCCGGCGCAGCCCGCTCAACGGATCCTCGCGAACAACGCCTTGATCTCCGCCTCGATCTTCGTGGTGGCCTCGCGCTCCACCCGATTCGTGCCCAGCCAGGTCTCGTAGCCGCCGAGATCGTGCTGGCGCGGCGTCGGCAGGTAGCCGTAGCCGCCGTTGGCGAGTTCGATCGTGAAGGTCGTCGCGAAGGGGCTGGCTGCCTTGATCGCCAGTCCGGTCTCCGTGAAGGTCTCGAACGGGATCGCGGCGATGCCGAGATCGCCGAGGCGGAAGGTCTGCAGGACGATGCGCAGCGATTCGGGCCAGTTCGCGGCCGACAGCGTGCGCTCGGCATAATTTTTCTCCAAGCGGTGCGTCGGCGCGACCGTGTCGGGCCGGGCGAGGATCTGCTTCGCCCGGGCCAGCATCTCGGGCGTGACGCGCCGCGTCTTCAGGTCGAGCTCGCTCTGCGCGGCCCTCAACTCGACCCAGTCCTGGTGGCGGATCGACTTGCGCACGCGCACGATCTCCTGCGCCACGTCGTTGGCCACGAGTCGGATTTTCTCGTAGGGACCGAACTTCCGCGGCGGTCCCTTGATGTCGACATTGTTCACGTCGCCGCACGGGCCATTCGCCAGGATACCGACGAAGGGCGGATTCTGCCGGTCGGCGCCGAGCAGTTCCTGGATGCGGTCGCAGAAGGCCCCGAAGTAATCGGCGGAGATATGGCCGGTCGGCACCCCGCCGACATAATGCAGCCAGTAGTTGGCGAGCAGCGCGATCGGCCGGCCGTTCGTCGACTCCACGGAAACGAAATAGACCTCGGGATTCGTGGGCCCGGCGGGCGCCTCGAGGTCGGTGCGGCTCGAGCCGGGATTCATGATCGCCCGGTCCTGCCCGCCGAAAGGGTTCACGGTCGTCTTGCCGTCTTTCAGCACCCAGCGGCGGTTGAACAGGTGCTGCGGCACCTGGCCGACGCCCCAGCCGATCCGGGCCGGCTCGAGGTTGTTCAACGCGCGCCGCGCGCCATCGGCGATGCGCTGGACGAGGAACGACTGGTAGTCGTCGAGCGCCGCGGGCGCCGTTTCGCCCGCGCCCCGCATCACCATCGCATTCGCACCGCGCGCGCTGGTGGCCGAGTGAGTATGGGTGGCGGACATCATCATGTGCTCCACCGGCACGCCGGTCGCGGCGTGGATCCGTTTCTTGGCCTCGTCGTAGACCTCGCGGTTGATCGAGACATTGTCGACCACCACGAAAAGCAGCTTCGTCGTGCCGTCGTCGAGGGCGAGGCACCGCGCGTGCAGCTCGTCGTGGATGTGCGTCGCCGGCGGGATCACGAAATTGCCCACGATGCCGGCGCCGAGCGGCGGGGTGATGTTGCTGGTGGCGGCGCCGGCGCGGAGAACGCGGGCAGGGGCGGCCGCCGCGGCCGCCATGGAGCTCAGGGCGCAACCCGCGAAGAGCAGGAGGCCGATGATCGGACGAAACACGAAACGACGGGGAATCATGGCAGTGGCAGCGAAGGTGGCGCCACGGGGCGCCAAGGCGACGGGGAAAGGATGACTCTTTGGTGAAGCCGGGCGGGAGCCGCGGGGTGATTTCGCGACGCTCCCGCGCCTCCGCGCGAGCCCGGCGCGCACGTCAGCGCAAGGCGTCGCGCACGCCCTCGACCATGCGTCGCTGCACGCCCGCGACCCGGGCCATCACCTCTCGCACGCGGGCCCGCGCCTGCGCCGGGTCGGAGTGGATCGCCTTCAGCCGCGACCAGAGGGCGGGGCCGCTGGTCTCGTCGACCTCGGCCGTCCAGTCACTGACTCCGATATCGTGATACATCTGACCCTTGATCGTGTCCGTCGGCTGCCGCACATAGAATGCCGGCGTGCCGTTGGTGAGCGCGATGATCGGCGAATGGCACTCGAAGCTCACGACCGCCAGGGCGCGGGCGTAAACGGACGCCGCCTCGGTGGGCAGCCAGTAGGTGTCGCGCCAGACGACGCGCCGCCGCACGTCGTCCGGCAGGGGATCCACGAGCTGCTCTTTCGCGAGCGGGAGCTGGTAGCGCATTTCCGGGCACGCGAGCACCTTCTGGCCCGTCTGGCGCACGTAGGCGACGATCAGCTCGCGCAGTTTCGCGTGGTCGCGCGCCGTCGCACGATCGTTGACGGCGTCCTTCGCCAGGTCGCCCGCGGTGGGCGGCTTGCCCTGGATCTGGTAGTAGGGCGTGTAGCGCAGCCGCGGAATCACGCAGAGAAACTTCCCCGGTTCGAGTCCGCTCGCGCGCAGGTAGGCTTCCGCCCGGGCGTCGTCGCGCAGCTGCAGCGCGAAGGTCGCGTCGGGGCCGAACTCGATCACGGGCGAGGTCACGCGCTGGGCGCGCAGGTACTCGGCCGTGAGCGTCTCGCGGCAAAAGATGAACGCCGCGCCGCTCAACGTCGCGTGCTTCGAGGCCCGCAGGTGCCCGGCCGGCAGCGCGGCGATCACCCCGCGCAGCTCCGCCAGCGTCCCGCCCTCGGGTCGCGTCGTGATGCTCGAAACCGGGTCGTCCGTCATGCCGAAGATGCCGTACGGTTTCCGCGACGCCGCGCGCCAGGCGGGCATGTAGGCGTCGCCCTTGAACCCCGGGCTCGAACCGTGCAACAGCAGGTCGGCCTCATCCCACGCCGCGCGCAGCTCCGGCGTCGTGGGCCGGCCGCTGCGATCGAGCTCGCCTTCGACAATTCGCAGCCGGGGAAACCGCTGCTGCAGGCTGTCGCGGGCTTCCGGGCTGATCGCGACCGGCCAGAGGGAAAACTCCGCCTCGGGGAAGTGGCGCTCGAACAGCACCAGCGCGCCCGGCGAGTGGGCGATGTCGCCGATGTTGCCGTGCTGCGCCGTGCCCGGCCGCAACAGGATCCGCGGCGGCCGGCCGCGGGGGGCGGCGGCGATGGTCGCCCGCGGCAGGGCGACACCGGCGGACAGCGCGGCGGCCGCGCAAGCGAGGAAGTGACGACGACGCATGGTGGCGGGGCGGATTGGGCCCACGGAACGCACTCAGCAGGGGTGGAGCCGCTTGTCCCCGAGCGGCTGACGTTCGACGGTCCGCACCGCAGCGGCGCGAGGACAAGCCGCTTTCCCTTTCCATGCGGTGGTTTTCATCGGTGATTTGAAGGCCAAGGGTATGGTTCCCGCTCAGAACCTGCCTTGGATGCCCGTCGTGATCTTGGGCTTGGTCGGGCGATGCTGGAACGGCCGGTCCTCGGAGACGAAGTACGTCCGGAACAGCGGCTCGGCGAAGAGATTCTCCATGTTGAAGAAGTAACTCAGCCGGGGCGAGACGGTGTACTTCAGCTTCACCGTCGTCGACGTCTTCGGCATGTCGTAGACGATCGCCGCCGGGTTGGTGGAGATCGTGACGAGCCGCGTCGAGCGCCAGTTCCACTGCCAGCGCAGGTAGAGCCCGCGATGCAGGTAGGTCGCGGCGATGTTGGCCGTCTCGGGGATGAGGCCGGCGACCTGGGTCGTCGCGACCGTCCCGCCGTAGTCGCCCTTCGACTCGACCTTGGTGTAGTTCATGTTGAGCCCGAGCCCGCGCAGCAGGCCCGGCAGGAAGCGGAACTGCTGCTGGTAGCTGAGCTCGAAGCCGCGGTAGCGGGCGTATCCCCCGTTGGCGGACGTCACGATGGCGAAGCCGCCATACTCGCCGTCGTAGCCGTTGTTGGGGCCGAAGCCGATGATCTGGCTGCGGTCGGTGAAGATGAAATTGCTGATCTCCTTCAGGAACACGCCGGCGGAAAGCAGCCCGATCGGCTCGAAGTAGTATTCCACACTCGCATCGAAGTTGTCCGAGAACTGGGGTTTCAGCGCCGGATTGCTGATCGTGAGGGTCTCGTTCTGGTAGTTGGCGGACGAGTTCGGCATGATCTCGCCGAAATCGGGCCGGCCAATGCCGGTGGAGTAGCTGAGGCGACCGACGAGGCCGCTGCGGCCGGCGTACTTGAAGTGCACGCCGGGGAACACGTCGAGGTACTTGCCGGAGGCCGTGACGCGGTCGCCGTACTGCGCGTAGGCCCGGCGGCGGGTTTCGTCGGCGGTGACCGGCCCGACCCACGCCGCGCGGCGCGCCGCCTCCTCGGGCGTGATGCGCGAGAGCGGCCCCTCGCCTTCGGTGCGGGTTTCCTCGATCCGGACGCCGCCGAGCACGGAGACGCGTCCGAGCTGGACGCTGCCCATCACGTAGGCGCCAGCGATCGACTCCTGCACGCGCCGGTCGTTGATGAGCATCTGCTGGTAGTGGTAGGCGAGGTCCTCGGTCCACAGACCCGGGTTGTCGCGCTGGTGGGCCGCGATCCGGTACGAGTCGAGCAGCGGCATCGTCGGCTCCTTCGACTTCGACAGGTAGCTGTCGACCACTCCGCCGTAGCCCGAGTGCCGGGTGAGGAACTGACCCAGGGGGCCGATGTTGCCCGGATTGTAGCGGCGGCTGGAGTGCGCGAGCTTGCGCTCGTGCTGGCGGAAGTTGAACCCGGCCTTGAGGAAGGTCGGTGCGGGCAGGTCGAACGACTTCCGGGCGTTGAGCCGGGCGTTGAAAATGCCGTCCTGCCCGTTGCGGTGCGGCTGCGTCAGCACCAGCCCGGTGAAGTTGTTCAGATCGTAGATGCTCGGCCCGGTCGTCTGCTGGATCACCGGCATCGCGCGATTGCCGCTGCGGTCGACGGTCCAGCCGATGTTGCGGAGCGTGGCGGTCACCGTGCCCTTCGGCTTCTCATCGTAATGACGGTTCAGCGGCGAGGTGTCGTAATAGGTGTTGGAATGCGAGTAGCTCGCGCCGTAGTCGAGGTTGAGGCCGTTGCGGAACCGATGGCGGACCGACGGCTGGAAGACGAACGTCCGGCCGGACTTGTCGTTGGTCGTGCTCGTGAGGGTGGCGACGGAGTTGTTGCTCGTGAGCACCTCGGTGAAGGTGTCCGTATACCCCGGCATGATCGTCCCGGTGCCGGTGCGGACCCCCTGCGCGTTGAAGGTCGCGATCGATTGCGACGTGGTGAGCGAGCGCTGCTGGATGAACGACGCCTCCTGGAACCAGTTGTAGACCGTGTTCATCGTGATCACCGTCTCGTCGCTCAGCTTGTAGTCGACCTTGAAGCCAGAGGACAGGCGCGTGCGGGGATTGCCGAGCACCTCCGGCCCGACCACCGAGTAGACGTAGCGCGGCGCGGTGAGCGTGAGCTGGTCGCGCATCGTCGTGCGCAGGTCGGAGCTCGGATCGACGTGCCAGGTGCCGGTGAAGAGGATGCCGATGTTGCGCTTGGCGCCGATGACGTCCGAATAAGTGAAGTTGAGCGACGGCCCGATGCCGTTGATCGGCTCCTTGAGGCGGCTGTCGGCGGGGGCGCGGCGGCCGGGGCGGTTGACGAGGCCGATCATGTACGAGAACGAGCGGGCGTCGGCGCGATCGAAGGCGCTCTTCGAGATCATGTTCACGCTGCCGCCGATCGAATCGGCGTCCATGTCCGGCGTCGGCGCCTTGGTGACCTCGATCGTCTCGACCAGGTTGAGCGACGCCTGTTCGAACTCGAAGGCCCGGCCCGTGTTGGCCGAGGCGGAGCTCGCCACCCGCTCGCCGTCCATCGTGACGGAATTGAGGTCGGCGCTGATGCCGCGGATGGCCACGGTGCGGACCTCCATCGCGACGTAGTCGGCGGTGATGCCGGGGAGATTCTGGAGGAAGTCGCCCACGTTGCCGCCGGCGAGGTTGCCGAGGCTGTCGGTGGCGACGACGTTCTTCACGTTGACCGCCTCGCGCTGCTTGGTGATGGCGAGCGCGTTGCCCTCGCGCACGCCGGCGACGGTGAACGTGTCGAGGGTGTAGACGTCGGAGGTCAGCTTGACGTCCTGACGGACGCTGGCGCCGGCGGCGACGTTCACGCGCACGGTCTGGGCGGTGAGGCCCAGGTACGAGACCGCGAGGTCCACCCCACCCGCCGGCACGGTGAGTTCATAACGGCCGTCACGGTCGGTGACGACCGAGGTGCCGGCGCCGACGACCGTGACGCGGGCATTTTCGAGAAAGGCGGTCGTGGCGGCGTTGCTGACGAAACCGGTGACCGTGCCGGTCGGCTGGCCGGATTCCGCCGCGGGAGCGGCCGGGACCAGGACCAGCAGGGCACCGAGACAGCCGGCCAGAAGTCGGAGGAGGTAGGTTCGCTTCATAAGGGGTTACGCGGATGCAATCACCGCTGCGCAAACTGTGAGTCCCGACCGGTTCCCGCGCATCGAGCCAGTCGGAGAGTCTTACCGAAATTCAGACGGGCCGCTGCTAGAAGAGCCGGCGGCCCTTCGACGCATTGGGCGCGGGCAGGCCCAGCAGGGCCGCAAGTGTCGGGGCGATATCGTCGACTCCTACCCGCTCGCCGCGAACCGCCGGCAGCACGCCGGCGCCGTACCAGAGGTGCGCGACGTGGGTGTCATACGGATACGGCGATCCGTGCGTCGTGCCCACCGCGCGCGATCCCGGCATGAAGAAGGCCTTGAGCACGAAGACGACGTCGCGGTCGCTGTCCGCGCGGTAGCTTCGCCGCATCATCGAGGAGACCGACGCTCCGTCGGGGTCGATCGCCAGGAGTTCCTCCCGGGAGTAGACCTCCGCCATGTAGGGGAGCGCCGCGATCGCGTCGCGCGCGACGCGGGCGGCATCGGTCGCGTTCACGTTCTTCGCGGCCAGCGCCGCGGGTCGCAGGTGATAGCCGGAGTTGTCGCGCACGAACCACGACTCGCGGCCGCCCAGCGGGCCATACGCCGCATCGAGCGCCTTCTTGATCGCGGCGTCCACCTCGGCGAGGTTGGTGCGCCCCGCGGCGTCCGCGCCCAGCTTCGCCTGCGTCTGCTCCGGCACGGGGAGCACGCCGTGGTCGGCCGTGAGCACGAGCAGGCAGCGGCCGAGGCCCACTTCCTGGTCGATCTTGTCGAGCAGCCGCGCCAGCACGCGGTCAAGCCGGAGGATCGAATCCATCACCTCGTGGCTGTCCGGCCCGTACATGTGTCCGCAGGAATCGATCTGCGAGAAACTCACGCACAAGACGTCCGTCGCACGGTTGCGGCCGAGCTTTTCCTCCACGAGGGCGCGCTCCACGAACGCGCCGAGAAACTCCGCGCTGAACGGCGAGACGTCGAAGGCCTGGAAGAACGCCGGCGTGATCACGTTCTTTCCGCCCGTCACCGTCTTCGGCAGGGTACGCTTGTAGCCGTTGCCCTCGTACTCGCCCACGGCGTCGTCCGGACCCTGCAACTGGTCATACAACTTCGGATCGGCGATCCGGTCCCACGTCTGCCCGAAGGCCTGCTGCGCGCGGCGCTCGGCATTGAACGCCTCCACCCAGGCCGGGAGCGCTTCACGATAGTAGCGCGACGTGATCATCTTGCCGTTCTCGTCCCAGTACGCGGCGTCCGCCTTGTGGCCCCCGAGCAGGATGGCCGAGCGATCCTTGTTCGAAGCGGCAAACACCTTCGTGTCCTTTCCGTGGCGCGCCTTGAGCAGGTCCCCGACCGTCTCCGCCCTGGAGTTGCGTGGCGAGCGGCCGGTCTTGGCGGGATTGGCCGCCGCGGCAGGTCCGAGTTCGGCCGGATTGATGCCGACGAGCGGCGAATCCCGATCCTCCACCGAGTTCACCTGCTCCCACGAGGTGCGGTCGGTCCATTCGTTGGACGTGATGCCGTGGACGTTGGCGTGGACGCCGGTGAGGATCGTCGCGTGCCCGGGAGCGGTCTGGGTCACCGAGTGGCGGTAGTGCGTGTCGCGAAACTCGGTGCCGCCCTCGAGCAGCCGCTTGAAGCCGCCGGCACCGAAATACGGACGAAACTTGGTCAGGTAATCGCCACGGAACTGGTCGACGGAGATCACCACCACGAGCTTTGGCGGAGCCTCGGCGGAGGCCGGCCCGGCCGCGAAAACGGCGGCCGGAGCACCAGCAATGAGAAGGGCGAAGGCAGGGAACGTGGAACGCATGGTGGACGCAGAGGCAGACGGATGATCGCGACCGGCGTTGCGCGGGTCAACTGAGTCTCTCGGCCGGGTTCACTTCAGGTGCCTGGCAAGGAACTCGAGCAACACCGGACGCAGGTCCCGGGGCAGCGGCTTCTTCGCCCACGTCTGCAGGTCGAAAGTATGGCCCACGCCGTCGAGCAGGAGCAGCTCGTGGCTCGCCCCGCGTTCCCGCGCCACCCGGTGGAGCTCCTCGGCCTGCAGGTAGTCGACCGTCGCGTCGGCCCGACCGTGGAGCGTGAGCATGGGCGGGCTGTGGCGCGTCACGTGCGTGACGGGAGAGGACAGCGTGAGCACCGGGTCGGTCTCCGAGGTCGCGCGGTGCACCGAGATCGCGCCCGCGAGGGTGCGGCGGGCTTCGCCAGGGTTGCCCTGCTTGTCGGTCTCGCGGCGCGTGAGGATGTGGGTGATGCCGTAGAAGTTGGCAACGCAGCGGACGGCACTCGACGTGCCGGGGTAGGGACTGGCTTCGCCTTCGGGTTCCAGACCGGGCTTGCCCGCCGTAAGCGCCACCATGAGCGCGAGGTGTCCGCCGGCGGACCCGCCCGCGACCGCGATCCGGTCGGGATCCACCCCGTATGCTTCCGCGCGCGCCCGGAGGAAACGCACGGCGTTCTTGCAGTCGAAGAGGTTCGTCGGCCAAGCGCCGGCGCCGAGCCGGTAGTCGATGCTGATCGCCACGTAGCCGGCGGCGGCGACCGTCGTGCAGACGTTCTTCGCGCGCGCCTCGTTCTTCGTGCCACCCGTCCAGCCACCTCCGTGGATCCAAACGAGCGCCGGGCGATGCTGT
This sequence comes from uncultured Opitutia bacterium, assembly GCA_937952235.1. Classification (GTDB taxonomy): domain Bacteria; phylum Verrucomicrobiota; class Verrucomicrobiia; order Opitutales; family Opitutaceae; genus ER46. The sequence continues at coordinate 13,162 of CALFZM010000359.1, forward strand.
CCCGATGCGGCTTCGGCCGGGAGATAAACGTCGAGTCTCTCCTTGCGATCGGGCGCGAGGAAGGCGACGTCAGGAATCACGCGTACCGACGCATCGGCCGCGACGGCGGAAACGGCGGCGGCGGCAAAAAGCAAGGGACGAAGGGCACGGGGCATGCCGCGAGCTGAGCCGGCTGAGTGGCCCGAGGCAATCCCACGGGCGCATCAAGGCCGCGTTCCGCTCCGCCGGGAAGATTCATGGGAGCAAAGTCGCTTGTCCTCTGACGGGTGAGGCGCGACCGACCCCTCCGCAGCGGCTGGAGCGGAACCATGCCGTTGAGGAGGCGCCGCCTGTCCCCAGGCGGCTGAGGTTCGACTGATCCGTCCGCAGCGGCTTGAGGACTAGCCGCTCCACCAGTGCGGCCCGTTTCTTCGGCTCGATCCCGCTCACGCCTTCGGCCAGGCGAGCGGGATGCCCTGGGAGCCCAGCTGGCGTTGGAAATCCGCGAGCAGTTCCGTCCGTTGGGCGACGGCACGGGGCGGCTGCTTGCTCGCGACGCAGAACGCGGCCAGCTCGCCGACCGATTCGCCGATGTTCCACTCGACCGGGTGCAGCCGGTAGCAGCCGTTGGTGAGGTGCGTCGTACCGATGTTCTTCGCGGCGGGAAGGAGGTTCTCCACCCGCTGCGGCAGCAGCGAACCGAGCGGGATCTGAAACGGCAGCGCAGCGAAATCGATGTAATTGTCACCCCCGCTGCTCGGATGCAGGTCGATGTTGTACCGCCCGATCCCGACCGAGTCGGCGAACGTCGCCGCGGTCACCGCACCCGCGGGCTGTCCCGTCGCCTTCATGCGCGCCTCCGTGCCCACGTGCAGCTCGGTCACGGTGAACGCCGCGCGAATGCGGCGGCTCTCGCGAATGTAGGGATACTTCGCCAGGCCGTCCTCGGTGCCGACGATGTCGGGCCGGAGCCTCAGGCCCTTCCAGCCCGTCCCGCCGTCGGGCCGCGGACACTCCGTCTGCAGCCAGTAGAGCCAGGACAGGCTGAGCTGCTTGGCCGCGGCGACGTGCCGGGCGAATTCCTCCGCCGCCACGTCCACGAGGTTGCCCAGCATGTAGTCGTTCTGCGGCCAGTTCACGAGGGTGATGTCGCCCGCGTAGGTGCCCGGCGCGAAATTCGTGCGGTCGATGATCCGGCGGTACTTGAAGAGCCCGGTGCCTTTCGCCGGATCGAAGCCCATGTTGAACGGCTGGAGCGTCTTGGGCTGCGAGTAAAACAGGCTGAGCAGCCTGCCCGACCAGGGCGGCTGGAGCGGCGGGACGTGGTCGCGCCAGAACGCATAGTCGCGCGGCCGCTCGATCGTGTGATCCTCGCCCGCGAGGTAATCCATCGCGAAGCAGCAGGTGAACGACTGCTGGTTGAGCGGCTGCGCCTCCGGTTTCGCCCGCGGTTCGCCGGTCGCGCTCTGCGCCTCCGCGCCCGTGACATATTCCGTGCGGGTGAGCGGGAGCAGATCGCCTAGCTCGGTCGCATCGACGAAGACAGGCGCCCGCAGCACGAGTTCGGCGCCCGATTCGAGACTTCGCACCTGCACGGCTTCGACACGATCGCCTTGGGTCGACGCCGCCACCGGCACGTGTCGGAGCAGGAGCCGGATGCGCTGGCCCGCGACATGCGGCGCGAGCATCTCCTCGAGCACGGCGAGCGCGACGCGCGGCTCGTGGCAGAGCCGCGAAACCGAGCCGTTGCCGGGATTGAGCAGCGGGTTCGCCCGCGCGGCCTCGGTGAGCGGGAAGTTCCGCGCGTAGTACTCGCGGACCTTCCGCCGGAACGCCTGGTAGCTGCGCGTGCCGCCGACGGTCTCGATCAAGGCGTTCTCGTCGGGAGGCACGGCCTGGGACGTCAACTGGCCGCCGATCCAGTCGGTCTCCTCGGTCATGATCACCCGCAAGCCGTGGCGCGCCGCCGCCAGCGCCGCCGCGCAGCCGCCGGTGCCGCCGCCGATGATGACGACATCGGCGGCGAGTTCCCTCGCCGGAGTCCGGGGC
>CALFZM010000360.1 GCA_937952235.1 uncultured Opitutia bacterium
TGGCGTCGGCGTCGAACCCGAGGTTCAAGCCCAAGCCGCTGCCGGCGCTGCCTCCCGGGGTGCTGGTCTACCGGGTGTTTGGCGCGCTCCTGTTCGGGGCGGCCGACAAGCTTGACAGCGTGCTGCGTCGGGCCGGGTCGGATACGCGCGTCGTGGTGTTGCACCTCGCGGCCGTGACCGCCCTGGATGCCACCGCGCTCAACGCCCTCGACTCGCTGCACGGGAAGCTGCGGCGGCACGGCAAGCACCTCGTCCTGAGCGGCCCGCACACGCAGCCCTACGCGCTGATGGAGCGCGCGGGCTTCCTCGACCGCGTGGGCGCGGAGAACGTGGCGGCGGACCTGCCCGCGGCGGTCGCGCGGGCCGCCGAGCTGGCGGGCGTCGAGCGGCGGCCGGCGTGAACTGCCTGCGGCGGAAGCCAAGCGGCGGGCAGCCATTCGCAATCCGCGCGCAGTCCCGGCCGGTCGAATGGCCTAGGGTCGCGCCATGGAACGCGACTCCCCGGCGCCGCATGGCGAGACCGGCAGTATCGCCTGCGCCGTATGCCGCCGGGCGACGGCGGACGTGGGCAGCTTCATGCGCCTGCACCTCGAGGCCGGGCGGCTGGAACTCTGTTCGCCGCGGTGCGCGGGGGAATTCCGCGCGGCGCCGCAGCCCGGGACGCCCCGGATCGATGGCTTCGCCTGCTGGCAGGTGCGCTGGGGGCCGTGAGCCCGCCGGGCCTAGCGCCCGGCCGCGATCGCCTGCCGGGCCCGCAGGTAGGCGCCGGCGGCGGCGGCCAGGCGGCGCCCGGACTCGATGCAATTGGCGAGCGAGATGCCGTCGCGGGCGTTGCCGCCGAAAAAGAGCCCGGGCGCGGCGCGCTCGACCGCGGTGAACGCGTCCTTGAAGCGCTGATACCCCACCTCGTACTGCGGGATGGCCCGCGGCCAGCGCCGGATGTGCACGTGCACCGGCGGGGCGGAGGCGCCGACCAGCCGCGCGAGCTCCGCGTGCACCAGGGCGGTGAGGGCGCCGTCGTCGCGCCCGGCGAGCTCCGGCTGGCGGGTGCCGCCGACGAAGCTCGTCAGCGCGACGTGTCCCGCGGGCGCGCGGCCCGGGAACAGGGTGCTGGAGAAGAGCGTGCCGAGCAGCGTCCGGCCCTCGACCTGCGGCACGAGGAAGCCGAAACCGTCGAGCGGATGGCGCACGTCGGCGCGACGGTAGCCGAGGAAGACGGAGGCGACGGGCGGGTGCACGATCTCGCGCAGCACCGCGAGGGCGCCGGACGCGCCGGCGGTTTCCAGCTGGAGTGCGGCGAGGGCGTCCGCCGGCAGGGCGAATACGACCGCCGCGAAGGCGGGCGCCGGGCCGGTCTCGCCCTGGGCGAGCGTGAGCCGCCAGTCCGGACCGTCGCGTTCCACGCGCGTCACCGCCCGCCCGCACTGCACCGCGGGGCCGAGATGGCGCGCGAGGGCGGCGGGCAGTTCGCCGAGGCCTTCCGGGAAGGAAAAGATCCGGCCTTTCGGGCCGCCGGAGGTGTTGCGCCGCTTGACGGCGCCGCGCAGGAGGGAGCCGTGTTCCTGCTCGAGCGCGAGCAGCCTGGGAAAGCCGTGGCGCACGGAAAGCCGGGCGGGGTCGCCGGCATACACTCCACCGACGAAGGGATTCACCGCGTAATCGAGGAACTCCCGGCCGAGCCGGCGGAGCACGAACTCGGCGACCGTCTCCTCCCGATCGTACGGGCCGCGACCGCGCCACGGTTCGCCAAGCAGGCCCAGCTTGGCTTTCCAGGAGAAAAGCCGGGTGCGGAGGAAGGCGGGCGGCGAGGCAGGCATCGCGACGAGCTCGCCGGAGCGCACGATATAGCGTTGCCGGGCGGCCTCCGCCGCGTAAAGCCGGCGGTCGCCCAGGCCGGCCGCGTCGATGAACGCGGCCACCTCGGGCGAGCCCTCCAGCAGCGAGTTGGGCCCGAGTTCATGCAGCCAGCCGTCGCCGGTGACCGCGCCGATCACGCCCCCGACGCGGCCGGCCTTCTCGAAGACGACCGGCTCCATGCCGGCCTGGCGGAGATGCCAGGCGGCGGTCAGGCCGGTGATGCCGGCGCCCAGGACGGCGACGCGCGGGGCGGGAGGAGCGGAGGACATCGCCCGAAGTTGCAGGACCCCGCGCGCCGATTCAATCGGTGAGCGTGAAAACGATCGGGACCGCCATCCGGGTGTTCACCTTCCGCCCGCCCTTCCAGCCCGGACGGAACCGCCACTTCGACACGCCCGCGAGCGCGGCGTCCTCGAAGCCCGAGGCGGTCGCATGCACCACGGAGGGGTTCACCACGCGTCCGTCGACATCGACGATGAACTCGACCCGCACGGTGGCGGTGATCGACTCCCGGCGCATCGCGACCGGGTAGGCGGGCGGCGCCTGGAGGATCGCTTCCGGGATGCGGTCGAGGTCGGCGAGGTTGAAGATGGTGCCGATCTTCTCGGCGATCTTGCCCGTGCCGGTGCGGATGTTCTCCGGGATCACATACACCTTCATCTGGCTGAAGTCCGGCTGCTCGAGCAGCGAGGCGAAGTTGATCTGCTGGACGAAGTCGGTGGGGCTCGCGAGCTGCGGGACGTCCGCCTGCATCGGCACCGGCAGGCTGAGGTCCGGCGGCTGGTTGTCGCTGCCCTCGGTGGGCGGCGGCTCGGGCTCCTCGAGCTCCTTGAGCTGGGGCAGCGGCGTCAGGGCGATGAGAAACTCCTCCGCGGGCGGCGCCACGGGGCGGGGCGTGGAGCGCCCGATGCCGAAGAAGATGGCGAGGTGAACGCCGAGCGAGACGGCCATGCCGGCGTACACGATCGGACGCGAACGGCGGCGCGAGTCGTAGCGCCAGGAGCCCTCGGTGGCCGGGGGCGGCGCGGCTCGTACCGCCGGCCTGGCCGTGAGGTCCACGGCGGACAGGGTGGGGCTGACGGTGATCATGCGCCCAGTGTACGCCTGCGCGCGCGCCGGCGCCTCGCATGCGTTGTGCAGGGCTGCGCATGCCTTGCCGGGAGTGGTCCGACGTCGGGCGCGGGACGCAAGCGGCGCTCAGGAAATGCCAAGATTCGCGCAGCGGTCGGCGCGCTCCAGCCGCTAGGTTAGCGTCCCCTCACTCCAGCATGAAGACCGTCCTTGCCCCCATCGATTTCTCCGACGTCAGCCGACGCGTGATCGACGAAGCGATCGGGCTGGCGCGGGCGATCGGCGGGCGGCTGGTGCTGCTCCACGTCGTCTCGCCGGCCAGCTCGATCCCCAGCGAATTCGACTCGTCGGGGGCGCGGGCGGCCTACCTGACACAGGCGGAAAAGCATGCCCGCGACGAACTGGCGTCCCTCCAGCGCAGCCTGCGCGACGAGGGAGTGACGGCGCACGTCGTGCACCAGGTCGGGCAGCCCGGCGTCGTGATCGTCGAGCAGGCGGAACGGTTGGAGGCCGATTACCTGGTCCTCGGCTCCCATGGCCACGGCGCGTTCTACGAGCTGATCGTGGGAGGCACCGCGAGCCGCGTGCTCAAGGTGGCCAAGTGCCCGGTGGTGGTCGTGCCCGCCATCGCCCGCAAGCCGAAGGCGGGCGGCCGGAGCGCGGGCTGAGCGCCTCTGCCGGGACACGACGACCACAAGGAATGCGCAGCCGTTCGCATCGCATGCACAGCATCCGGGCTTCTCGGTCGCGGCCCGGCGCGTCCATCGTGAGTTTCCACGTGCCGCCATGAACGCCGCGCCCGACGCCCCGCCTCCCACCGCCGAGAGGATCTCGCCCCACGACAGCCGCGCGCTGGTGGCGCAGCTGAAGCGTTCGCAGGTCTACCGCGACTACGAGCGGGCGTTCCGTGAGACCACGGGGCTGCCGCTGGCGCTGCGTCCGGTGGAGGCGTTCGACCTGCCGCATCACGGCGACCCGAAGGAGAGCCCCTTCTGCGCCCTCATGGCGCGCTCCAACCACTCGTGCGCGGCCTGCCTGCAGATGCAGAAGAAGGTCGAGGAGTCGGCGCGGCTGGAGGCCAAGACGCTCAAGTGTTTCGCGGGCCTCTGCGACTCCGCGGTGCCGGTGCGCGTGGGCAACAACCTGATCGCCTTCCTTCAGACCGGCCAGATCCTGCTCCACGCGCCCACGCAGGCGGAGTTCACGCGCGCCACGCGCGACCTGATCCGGCTCGGGACCGACCTCGACGTGAAGCAGCTCGAGGAGGCCTATTTCCAGACGCGCGTCGTCACGCGCAAGCAGTACGAGTCGATCGTCCGGCTGCTGTCGATCTTCGCGCAGCACCTGTCGGGGCTCAGCAACCAGCTCATGGTGCAGGGCGCCGCGGCGGAGGCGCCGCCGATCGCCCGGGCGCGCGCGCTGATCTCGGAACGCCACGCCGACCCGCTCTCGCTCACCGAGATCGCGCAGGCGGTGAACATGAGCGCGTTCTATTTCTGCAAGACGTTCAAGCGCGCCACGGGCATGACCTTCACCGAGTACCTCGCGCGCGTGCGCGTGGAGAAGGTGAAGAACCTCCTGCTCAACCCGCACAAGCGCGTGAGCGAGGCCGCGTACGAGGCCGGGTTCCAGTCGCTGTCGCAGTTCAACCGGGTCTTCCGCCGCATCGCAGGGCAGTCGCCCTCGGCGTACCGCGAGCATCTGCACGGCGCCGGCGCGTGACGCGGCGGCGCCGATCCGCGCCGGGCTTGATCCGGATCAACGACGCCCGCGGCAGGAGGGACGATAGTGGGAGCAACAACCCGACTCCCACCATGACCCGCTCCTCGCTCCCCCTGCTCCGGCGCCTCGCCGCCGGAGTGGCGTTTTTCCTCGGCGCGACCGCCGGCCGCGCCTCCGAAGGCACCGTCCTCGCCAAGCCCGGCGGCGTGCCGCTCGCGGCCGACCTGCCGCGCGAGACCGCCGTGCTCACCCGGCCGCCGCAGGTCCCGCCGCCGATCGCGCGCCGGCATCCGGCGAAGGTCATCGTGAACCTCGAGGTCGTCGAACTCACCAAGCGCATGGCCGACGGGGTCGAATACACCTTCTGGACCTACGGCGGCGAAGTCCCCGGCCTCTTCATCCGCGTGCGCGAGGGCGACGTGGTGGAGTTTCACCTCAACAATCACCCTTCCTCGAAGGTGCCGCACAACATCGACCTCCACGCCGTGACCGGCCCGGGCGGCGGCGCCGCCTCGACGTTCACCGCGCCGGGCCATTCGTCGCAGTTCACGTTCACCGCGCTGAATTCCGGCCTGTACGTCTACCACTGCGCGACCGCGCCGGTGCCGATGCACATCGCCAACGGCATGTACGGATTGATCCTGGTCGAGCCCAGGGACGGCCTGCCGCCGGTGGACCGCGAGTACTACGTCATGCAGGGGGACTTCTACACCCAGGGCGCGCACGGCGAACCCGGGCTGCAGATCTTCGACAACCTGAAGGCGATCGACGAGCGGCCGACCTACATCCTGTTCAACGGCGAGGTCGGGGCGCTGGTCGGCGATCGTGCGCTCCAGGCGAAGGTCGGCGAGAAGGTGCGGCTCTACTTCGGCGTTGGCGGGCCGAACGTCACCTCGTCGTTCCACGTCATCGGCGAGATCTTCGACACCGTGTATTCGGAGGGCGGGATGGGCCGCACCCAGACCAACGTGCAGACCACGATGGTGCCGGCGGGCGGTTCGACCATCGTCGACTTCAAGGTCGACGTGCCGGGCACGCTGGTGCTGGTCGATCACTCGCTGTCCCGCGCGTTCAACAAGGGCGCCATCGGCATGATCAAGGTCTCCGGACCCGAGACGCCCGTCATCTACTCGGGCAAGGAGGTCGATGAAGTGTACCTGGGCGAGGCGTCGGACGCCGGCGCCGCGTCAAGCCGGCGCGAGGCCGAGCTCGTGGCGAAGCGCGCGGAGGTGATCGCGAGCAACGTCGAGATCGGCAACATTACCCGCGAGATCCAGCTGGAGCGCGGCAAGAAGGTTTACCTCACGAGCTGCTTCGCGTGCCACATGGCGACGGGCGAAGGCCTGCCCGGGGTGTTCCCGCCGCTCGCAAAGTCCGACTACCTCCAGGCCGACAAGACGCGCGCGATCCGCAACGTCACGAAGGGCCTCAGCGGCCCGATCACGGTCAACGGCAAGGCGTACAACAACATCATGCCGCCGCAGGTGCTCGACGACGACCAGGTGGCCAACGTGCTGACGTACGTGATGAACTCCTGGGGCAACGATTACGGCGTGGTCACGCGCGACGACGTGAAGCGCGCCCGGGCCGGGAATCCTTGATCGTCCACGCACCGGTGGCGTTCTCCGCCATGAAGCCCTTCCACCTCCTCTCGTTCCTGCCCGGCCCGCTCGCGGTCGCGCTCGTCGCGGCCCTGCTGCCAGCCGGTGCAGTGCGCGGCGAGGAGGCGGCGGGACTCGTGCTGATCCCGGCCGGAGTCCACGAGCCGGTGCTGCGCGGCCAGGACGAGCCGAGGCAGGTGGCGGTCGCGCCGTTCCTGCTCGAGGCGCGGCCGGTGACGAATGCGGAGTTCCTCGCCTTCGTGCGCGACCAGCCGAAATGGCGCCGGTCGCGTGTCGCGCCGCTGTTCGCTGATGCGGGTTACCTGGCCCACTGGGCGGGCGATCTCGAGCTGGGGCCGAAGGCGCCGGCTGAGGCGCCCGTGGTGCGGGTCTCATGGTTTGCGGCGCGGGCCTACGCGGCGGCGAAGGGCCGGCGGCTCCCGACGACCGCGGAATGGGAGCGGGCGGCGGCGGCGGGTTTCCGGGGTGAGCGCGGGGCGGACGAACCGGAGTACCGGCGCGTGGCGCTCGGCTGGCTGGCGCAGCCTTCGCCGGACGTGCTCCCGGCGGTCGGAAGCCGCCGGGCCAGCGTCCACGGCGTGCATGACCTGCTCGACCTGGTCTGGGAGTGGGTCGACGACTTCAACACGACGATGACCACGGGGGAGTCGCGGGGCGACACCGGGTTGGAACGGACGCTCTTCTGCGGGGCGGGTGCGGCGGGCGCCCAGGACCTCACCAACTATCCCGCCTTCATGCGCGCGGGCATGCGCAGCGCCCTCCGCGCCCGTTACGTGGTGCCGAACCTCGGCTTCCGCTGCGCCCTCTCACCATGAAAACCCACCTCGTCGCCCTTTCCCTGCTGGCCGCGGGCGCGCTGCTCGCGGCGCCCGAGATTCCCGCGCCGTGCTGCCGACCGGCCGCACCGGCCGCCGGGCCGTGCTGCGCGCCGGAAACGAAGCCCGCGCCCGCGCCGTGCTGCGTCGAGCTGAAAGCGGAGCGTCCGCTCACGGAACGCTCGCTCTACCAGCACGACGCCGTCTGGACCAGCGACGCGGGCCGGCCGGTGAAACTCGCGAGCCTGCGGGGCGAGCCGGTGATCGTGGCGATGTTCTTCGCGAGCTGCGAATATGCGTGTCCCGTGCTGGTGCACGACCTCCAGCGCGCGCGGGCGCTGCTCGCGCCCGAGGTGCGGGCGAAGGCGCGCGTGGTGCTGGTGACCTTCGACACCAGGCGCGACACGCCCGAGGCGCTGCGGGCGTTCCGGACCCGCTTCGAACTGGATTCCATGTGGGTGCTGCTGCGGGGTACGGAGACCGCGGTGCAGGATCTCGCGATGCTGCTCGGCGTGAAGTACAAGCTCGACGCGCGCGGCCAGTACGCGCACTCGAACCTGCTCACGGTGCTCAACGCCGAAGGCGAGATCGTGCACCAGCACGCGGGTCTCATGGGCGACGTCTCCGAGGTCGCGCGAAAGGTCGCCGCGCTCGTGCCCGTCGAATGACGCCGGCCCGGCCGGACACCTTACTCCGAGCCGGTGCCCTGGGTTTCGACCCAGCGGACGGCGTGGCGGATGAGGGAGGTGACGTCCTTGAGGTCCAGCTTCTCCTTGAGATGGCTGCGGTGCACGTCGACGGTCTTCGGGCTCACGTTGAGCTGCGCGGCGATCTCGCGGGTGCTCTTGCCCTGGCCGATGAGCTGGAAGATCTCGAACTCGCGGTCCGTGAGGGTCTCGATCGGCGATCGTGACGCGCGCGGACGGCTGCCGGAAAGCCCGGCCAGGATGCGCGACGACATGCGCGGGCTCACGTAGACGTCGCCGCGCAGCACCTGCCGGAGCGCCGCGAGCAGGTTCTCGCCGCCGGCCTCCTTCATGATGTAGCCCCGCGCGCCGGCCCGCAGGGCGCGTTCGGCAAACACGGCCTCGTCGTGCATCGAGATCACGAGGATCGCGAGCTCCGGCTCGGCGGAAACGAGATCCTTGATGAACTCGAGCCCGCTGCGGCCGGGCATCGTGAGGTCGGTGAGGACGAGATCCGGCCGGCCTGCCTTCAACTGCTGGAACGCCTCGGCCGGATTGCCCGCTTCCCCGCAGACGCGCATGTCGGGCTGGCGGTCGATGAGGTGGGCGAGGCCGGCGCGCATGAACGGGTGGTCGTCCACGAGCAGGATGCCCTTGCGGATCGCGGCGGGCGGTGCGGCGGGCTTGGCGCGGGCTTTCATCCGGGGGACGGGCCGCGGACCGTGGCGCGGCGGGGGAGCACGCAGCGGATGGTCACGCCCGCGTTGCGGCGGGAGGTGAGGGTGAGCTCCGCGCCGATGGCGCTGGCCCGGTGCTTCATCACGCCGAGGCCCAGGCCGTCGGAATGGGCGCCGCGGCCCCTGGGCAGGCCGATGCCGTCATCGGCAATCTCGAGCTGCACGTGCTCCGGGGAGGTGGTGAGCCGCAGGGTGACCTGCGTGGCGCGGGCATGCTTGATCGCGTTGTTCACCGCTTCCTGGGCGATGCGGAAAAGGTGCCCGGCAGCGGCGGGATCGGCGACCAGCACCGGCTCGGGGCAGATGAAGTGGCACTGGATGCGGCGGAGGCTGTTGATGCGTTCCGCGAGCTCGGCGAGCCCGATCTGCAGGGCTTCGGGGTCGCTGCCCACCGGCACCAGGCCGCGGGCGAGGTAACGGGTCTGCGCAATCGCCTCGCGGAGCATCTTGCACATGACGTCGATCCGGCGCGAAAGGTCGGACGGGCCGCCGATGTCCTCCTTCAGTGTCGTGCACATCAGCTCGAGCGCGGTGAGCTGCTGCCCGAGGTTGTCATGCAGATCCGCGCCGATGCTCTGGCGTTCGCGCTCGCTCGCGCTGAGGATCTCGCGCTCCAGGCGGCGGTGCTCGGCCTGCGCCTCGGCCAGGGCGCGCTCCTGGGCGAGGGCGGCCAGGGTGCCCTTCACGACGGACGGCAGCAGGTCGAGCAGACCGGTGTCCTTCATGATGTAGTCGCGCGCGCCCTGTTTCATCACGTCGACCGCGACCTTTTCGTCGCCCTGGCCGGTGACGACGATGAACGGCACCGGCGCGAGGTCGCGCTGCAGGGTGGCGACGAGCTGCGGTCCCTGGGCGTCCTGGAGCTTGAGGTCGAGCAGCAGGAGATCCGGAGGGTGCGCGGCGAGTTCGCGGCGGGCGGCGCGGGCGGAGGTGGCGGTGGCGACATCGTAGCCCTCGGCGCGCAGGGCCTCGGCCATCAGGATCATCAGGCCCTCGTCGTCGTCGACGACGAGCACGCGGGGTGCTGGGGAAGGCTGCGACACGAACGGGCGGACGTCAGGCCTGCGACATCTGCGGCACGAGCACCAGGGACACGAACAGTCCCAGCCGCCGGATCGCCTCGGCGAAGCGGTCGTAGTCGACGGGCTTCTGGATGTAGACGCTGCAGCCGAGCGCGTAACAGCGCTCCACCTCGCGCGTGTCGTCCGTGGTCGTGAGCATGATCACCGGGAGCCGGTTCAGCGTGGCGTCGGCCTTCAGGCGCCGCAGCACCTCGATGCCGTCGACCTTGGGCATGCGGATGTCGAGCAGGAGCAGGAAGCTGTCGGCGTCGGTGACGACGAGCTGGGCGAAGAAGTCGAGGATCGCCTGGCCGTCGCGGAAATGGACCATGCGGTTCCGCAGGCCCGCGGCCTCGAGGTTTTCACGGATGAGGATCGCGTGGCCCTCGTCGTCGTCGACGATCAGGATCGTGGGCGAGGGACTGGAGTTCATGGCTTCAGGAGGGCGCCTGCACCGCAGGCAGCGCGACATGAAAAGTCGAACCCGCGCCGGAGCGGCTCTCAACCCAAATCTTGCCCTTCTGCCGTTCGAGCACGCGCTGCGCGATCGTCAGCCCGAGGCCCTCCCCGGTGGAGCTGTCGGGGTCGAGGCGGTGGAAGATCTCGAAAACCTTGCCCTGGTGTTCGGCGGCGATGCCGATGCCATTGTCGGCGACGGCGTAAACCGCCTGGCCGTCCCGGATCGTGCCGGTGACGTGGATACGCAGGGGGCGGGCGGGATCGCGGTACTTGAGGGCGTTGTCGAGCAGGTTGGCGAACACCTGGTTGGTCTGCACCGGGTCGCCCAGGCAGGTGGGCAGGGGGTCGATCCGGACTTCGGCCCCCGCCTCGACGAGCTGGAACTTCATTGCGGCCACGATCTCGGTCAGCATGCCCCCGATGTTCAGCGGTCGCAGGGTGAGGGCGACGCGGCCGAGGCGGGAGTAGCGCAGCAGGCCGGCGAGGAGTGACTCCATCTTGGTCACGCCGGCGTTGATGAAGCGGAGTGCCTGCGGGATCGCCTGGTCGAGCGGGGCCCGCAGGGCGGCGGACGGCACGGAGCCGCCTTCGCCCGCCGCGGTGACGGCGGCGCGGATCGTCTCGCAGGCGCGGTTGAGCTGGCGGCTGAAGCCCTGGACGTTGACAAGGGGAGAACGGAGGTCGTGCGAGACGGTGTAGACGATGGCCTCGAGCTCCTTGTTCTTCTCGACGAGCTCCGCGGCGATGCGCTGCAGCTCGTCCTCGTTGGCCTTGCGCCGGGTGATGTCGGTGCGGATCGCCACGTACTGCTGCGGCCGGCCCGAGGCGTCGACGCACGGGTAGATCGTCGTGTCCACCCAGTAGAACGAACCGTCCTTGGCGCGATTCTTGATCTCGCCCCGCCAGACGGTCCCGGTCGCGATCGTCCGCCACAGCTCCTGGAAGAAGGCCCTGGGGTGGTGGCGCGAGTTGATGATGCGGTGATCCTGGCCGATCAGCTCCTCGCGCGCGTACTGGGAGATGGCGCAGAAGCGGTCGTTGACGAACGTGATGCGGCCGGCGGGGTCCGTGATCGCGACGATCGAGTGCTCGTCGAGGGCCGCGCGCACGTCGCGCAGCTCCTTCAGGGCGGCGAGGAAGTCGTGTTCGAGCTGCGCCGGATCGCGCGGGGGCAGGGAAGGGGAGGACGCCACGGGATGAAGCTCCCGTCCTTCCCCCGGGGGCGCAAGGCCGGAGCGGCCGTGGGCCGGTGGCTTACACCGCCTAGGGAATTCCTTTAGAGCGATGCATCCCCGGCACCAATACCCCTGTGCACGGATTGTCGCTAGGCTGGCAACGTCATGAGCATGTCCGCCTCCCCCACCTCCCCCGCCGCGACCACGCCGGAGCGCGGTGACAACCTTGTCGGCCGGTTGCAGACCTCGGAGATATTCCGCGACTACCAGCAGGCGTTTCAGGCCGCGACCGGGCTGCCGCTGATGCTGCGGGCGCCGGGGGCGTTCCAGGCGCCGCTGGCCGGGGCGCGGAACGTGAATCCCTTCTGCGCGCTGATGGCCGCCCGGAGCAAGACATGCGCAGCCTGCCTCGAGCACCAGCAGCGGGCGGAAGCGGCGGCGGCGGTGGAAGGAGCGGCGACGCTCGAGTGCGCCGTCGGGCTCAACGACTCGCTGGTGCCGGTGCGGCTGGGCGAGACGGTCGTCGCCTACCTGCAGACCGGGCAGGTGATGTTCCGGGCGCCGACGGAGCGGCAGTTCCGCGCCGCGCTGAAGGAACTGGGCCGCTGGGCGACGTTCGACGACGTCGCGGCCCTGCGCGAGGCCTACTTCCGCACCCGGGTGCTGGCCCGCGGACACTACCAGGCGATGCTGCGGCTGCTGGCGAGCTTCGCCGAGCACCTCGCGATGGTGGCCAACGAGGTCATGATCAAGCGGGCTGCAGCCGAGCCGCCGGCCGAGGCCCGGGCGCGCGCCTTCATCGCCGAGCATCTGGGCGAGCCGCTCTCGCTCGAGCAGGTGGCGCGCGCGGCCAACATGAGCGCCTTCTATTTCTGCAAGGTCTTCAAGGGCGGCACCGGGCTCACGCTCACCCACTACATCGCCCGCGCGCGGATCGAGCGCACCCGGCAGCTCCTGCTCAACCCGAACACGCGCATCAGCGAGGCCGCGTACGAGGCGGGCTTCCAGTCGCTGTCGCAGTTCAACCGCGTCTTCCGCCGCATCGCCGGCGAATCGCCCAGCGCCTACCGCGAGCACCTGCATGGTCGCGCCGTGCCCGCCCGTGCGGGCGCCCCGCTCGCGTTCGCGGCCTGAGCGCGAACAAGAAATGCGCAAAACCCGCCAACCTCCGCGGAGCTGAAATCCCTCATCCACCCTAGATTCAACCCTCAACGGAGTTCCCCCATGAAACCGCACCACGAGCCGCACGGAACCGAGCCCACCGAGGCCGAGATCCAGCACACCGCCTACCTGCTCTGGCTCGAGAGCGGCCGCGCGCCCGGTCGGGACCTGGACAACTGGCTCGCGGCGAGGGAACTGCTCCGCCACCACCACGGCCGCGATGCTTCGACGAAGCGCCCCGCGCCCGCCCCCGCCGCCGTGCCCGCCGTGCCCGCCGTGCCCGCGAAACCGAAGGCGCGCCGCGCCTGAACCTTCCACCCCTTCCTTTCGCCATGTCCGTCGTCCCGCTCACGCTCACGATCAGCCTCTGTCTGGTCCTCACCTTCGTGATTTTCTTCCTCCGCGAGCAGATGCGCGGAAATGCGAGCAGCGCCGAGCGCGACTCGCTGATGCCCCTCGCGGAGGAAGAACTGCGCGTCGCCGTGCGGCGCGAGCGTCCTGCCCGCGACTGACGCCGTCGCGGCCGGTCTTCGCCTGACGCCCGCCTCCGCGGCGGGCGCGGCTCCCGCCCTTTCCTCCGCCTTTCTCCGATGTCCGCTCAAAAAATCACCATCGAGTTCAACGACAAGGTTGTCCGCCAGTTCCTGCTCGCGACCCTGATCTGGGGCGTGGTGGGCATGCTGGTGGGCGTGCTCGTCGCCTCGCAGCTCAACTTCTGGCAGGCCAACTTCAACCTGGAGTGGCTCAGCTTCGGCCGGCTCCGACCGCTGC
>CALFZM010000361.1 GCA_937952235.1 uncultured Opitutia bacterium
GGAGCCGCCTGTCCCCAGGCGGCTGACGTGCGACCGACCGGTCCGCAGCGGCTTGGGGACAAGCCGCTCCACCTCACGGCGCGGCGGTCAGCGCGCGAGCCTCCGCAGGCGCAGCGCGGGCTTGACGCCGCGACGCGCCGGATGGCGCACCGCATGGCGGATCAGCCATTTCCGCTCCGGCCCCGCGCCCTCGAGCCACCGGGTGCAGAGCTCGAAGGCGAGGGCGGGGTGATCCTTGGCGATGTCGCCGACGTGGTTGGCGACACTGCGCCGCACGTAGAGCTCGGGGTCGTCCTTCAGCGCTTCGAGGAGCGGCAGCACGGGACGCGGGTCACGGATGAAGTCGGGGAGCCGCGCCGCCCAGGGCAGCCGCGGGCGCGTGCCCTCCGAACACAGCCGCCGCACATGCGGGTCGGGATCCCGGGTCCAGGCGAGGAGCTGGCGAAGCGTGCGTTGCGGTTCGCGAGCCAGGAAGGCGCGCACCGCAAACTCGGCGGTGAAACGGCGCGTGAGGGCATGCAGCGCTTGCAGCGAGGCGTCGAACGGATCCCGCCCGTCGTTGCCGGCAGCATCGAGGCCGTAGGTGGCGACGAACTGGGTGTGCGGCAGGTAGAAGAACCCGGCGAGGCCGAAATCGGAAGTCTGCGCCAGCGGCGGCGTGAGCGAACGGACGAGAAGGCCCACGGCGGTCTCGTAGTGCGACGGCAGATGGGCGCGCAACGCCCGGGCCAGGTGCTGTCCGCGTTGCATGATGCCCAGGGGGGCCAGACCCTCGAGCGCCGTGCGCCGGAAGGCGTCGGCGGGAAACGGCGGATGAACGAGCCGCAGGTTGTGCGCGAGGCACTCGATGGCGTCGCGGTCGAGCAGCGTCTTGAGCGTGCTCCCCTTGGCAATGGAAGCCGGGGCGGCGGGCAGGCGCGGAGCGGTGGCGGTGGAGGGAAGCGGCGCGGGCATGCGGCATTATGTGCGAGCGTCGTGACAACCTCCTGTCAGGAGCGCGAGCGGACGCATGAGCCAAAAAAAAGCCCGGGCACAGGCCCGGGCGGAAAGAAGGAGGGGCGGCTTCAGCTCTTCTCGACCTTGGCGCCGGACTTCTTCCAGCCGTCGATGCCGGGGGCGTAGTGCTTCACGTTCGTGTAGCCAAGCTCCCGCGCAACGGTCGCGGCGGCCTTGTAGGCGCTGCAGTATTCATTGCCACAGTACGCCACGATCAGGGCGTCCTTGTTCTTCGGCAGCAGCGCGGCGAGCTTCTTTTCCTGGGCGGTGAAGTCGATCGCGCCCGGAATGCGGCCTTCGCGATACGAGTCGGTGCCGTTGACGTCGAGCAGCGTGACCTTCCGCGCGTCGATCGCAGCCATGAGCTCCTGGTGGGAGATCTCCTTGAACTGCGAGGAAGCGGCAAGGGCGAGCGAGGTGAGTCCGAGGGCGAGGAAGACGAATGAAAACAGTTTCATGGCGGGAAAACGGTAGAAGTGGGGCCCGGCGCGGCAAGCCGTCCGCGCCGATTCCCGTGCGGCAAAGGCGCCGGCAGCCACGGTGACCCCGGCGCCTGCGGATGCGCCGACGTCAGACCTTGCCGGCGGCGGGAACTTCGAAGCCCCGCGAGTTGGCGTCCTTGAGCAGCGCGTCCGCCTCCTTGCGGAATTCGCCGGTATGGCGCTCGGTCTTCGGGTCGAAGGTGAGCCAGGGACCGACCACGTACTCGGCGCCGTTCTCCGGCACGCCGACGCCGTCGCGCATCATGGCATGGAGCTTGAGGAAGTGTTCGGCGGCGTCGGTGTTGTCGCCGAAGCGGCCGGCCTTGGCGTTGAACGGCACCTTCTTTCCGAGCCGGTACGAGTTGTTCATCAGGTGGCCGACGACGCTGCCGTAATGTGCCTCGAGCGCATTGCCGTTGGCCATCTCGGGCTTGCCGGCGCGGCACGCGGCGATGAAGGCGCCCCAGTTGCCTCCGGGAGTAACCTTGCCGGGCGGCAGCTTGAGCTTCTCGCCCTTGCTGCTGCCCTTCGCGAAGTACTCGTCCTTGATGATTTTTCCGCCGTCCTCGAAGTAGTACTCGTTCTCCACCTGATGCACGTAGCCCTGGTAATTCACATTGCGGACATTGAAGAACACCTGCTGGCCGTTCGGGTACTCGGCGATCGCGAACATCGTGTTGGGCGTCTCGCCCTGGTCCTTCCAGGCGAAGCGGCCGCCGAGCGCCATCACGCGCACCGGGTGCGTCTGGTCCTTCTGCAGCGCCCAGCGCGCGACGTCGAGCTGGTGCGTGCCCTGGTTGTTCATGTCGCCGTTGCCCGTGGCCCAGAACCAGTGCCAGTTATAGTGGACCAGGTTGGCGTGGTACTGGCTGATCTGCGCCGGGCCCTTCCAGATATTCCAGTCGAGATGGGACGGCGGCGCCTCCACGGCCTTGAAGCCGATGCTCGCGCGCGGCTTGCAGCAGTAGCCGTAGGAAATCTTCAGTTTCCCGAACTTCCCGGCCTGGATCGCCTCGTGCAGCCCCGCGATCTTGGCGTCGCTGCGACGCTGCGTGCCGTGCTGGATCACGACGCCGTATTTCTTCTGCGCCTCGACCACGATGCGGCCCTCGGCGACGTCGTGGCTCATCGGCTTCTCCACGTACACGTGCTTGCCCGCCTGGGCGGCCCAGATCGTCATGAGCGAGTGCCAGTGGTTGGGCGTCGCGATCGAAATGGCGTCGAGCGTCGGATCCGCCAGCGCCTGGCGCACGTCCGCGACGCCCTTCGTCGTGAACCGCCCCTTGGTCTTTTCCTGAAGCGTCTTGAGGCTGCTTTCGAGCACGCTGCGATCCGGATCGATCAGGTAAGCGATCTCGACGTTGGGTTGCTCGAGCCAGCCGGCGATGTGGCTCTTGCCGCGGCCCTTGCAGCCTGCGACCGCGATGCGGAGGCGATCGTTGGCGCCAATGACCCTGGCGGATGAACTCGTGCCACTGATGAGTGCGTACGAACCGGCGGCGAGGACCGATTTGGCGAGGAAGGACCGGCGGGTGAGATGATTCATGGGAACGGAGACGTTGGGAACAGGGGTAAGGTGCGCCACCCGGACGCCGGGGTCGGCGCGTCGAACGCGGCGAGCAACGCAAGTTCCCCTCGCGAAAGCAAGCGGTTGGTGCGTTTGACGCGGGTCCATTGGAGGGGGATGCGAGCGGCGGCGAGGCGCACTCCGCTCGAGGGGGAGCGCCCTGACCCGGTGGGTGGAGCCGCCTGTCCCCGCGCGGCTGGCGTGCGACGGACCGGTCCGCAGCGGCTTGAAGACAAGCCGCTCCACCTTCGAGCGCGGCATCCTTGCGTCGCCGGGCGTCCGCGATTGGTCTCCGCCCGTGACGCGTGCCGCGACCTGGCTCCTGCTGGTGATCTACCTGGGCTTCATCAGCCTGGGCCTGCCGGATGGCACGCTCGGCGTGGCCTGGCCGGCGATCTTTCCCGAGTTGCGGCTCCCGGTCGGATTTGCCGGCACGATCATGCTAATGATCACGCTGCTCGCCGGCGCGGCGGGCTTCGCCAGCGGGTGGATCCTCGCGCGGTTCCAGACCGGCCCGGTGGTGCTGGTCAGCGGCGTGCTGACGGGCAGCGCCCTTGTCGCGATCTCGCGGGCCGATGGCGTCACGTCTCTCCTGCTGGCGGCGATGCCGCTGGGCCTCGGCGCGGGCGTGGTGGACGCGGGGCTCAACAGCTACGTCGCGCGGCACTACGATGGCCGGCACATGAACTGGCTGCATGCGTGCTGGGGGATCGGCGCGACCTGCGGGCCGCTCGTGCTCGGCGAGGCGATGCGGACGAGCGTCGGCTGGCGGGGTGGTTATCTCGCCCTCGGCCTGGCACAGTTGAGCCTGGCGGTCGTCTTTCTGGCCACGCTCCGCTTGTGGAAAATCGTCCCGGAGCGGTCGTTTGCCGCGAGGCCCGGCGCCGCGGACGAGACCGGCGCGCAACTGCCCGCCCACTCGGCCGCGGGCTGGCTCTCGCCCGTGATCTTCGCGATCTACACGGGCGTGGAGGCCTCCACGGGATTGTGGGCGGCGACGGTGCTGGCCGTCGATCGCGGCTATGCGCCCGGCGTCGCGGCTTGGTGCGGGGCGAGCTACTACGGCGCGATCACCGCCGGGCGGATCGCGGTCGGCTTCGGCGTGGATCGCTGGGGCAATCGGCGCGTGACGGGCGTGGGCGTGCTCGTGGGATTCGCCGGCGGGATCCTCTTCGCGGCCAGTGGCGGTCCGCTGCTGCCGGCGGCCGGACTTATCCTGATCGGGCTGGGACTGTCGCCGGTGTACCCGTGCCTGATGCACGAGGTGCCGCGGCGTTTTTCCGCGACCGCGACCCCGACCATCATCGGCCGACAGTCGGGCGCCGCGGGGCTGGGCGTCGCGCTGCTGCCGCCGGTCCTGGGCCTGCTCGCCGATCGCGCGCTCGCCGCGATTCCCTGGGTCGTTGCCGCCGTCACGCTGGGACTCTGGTTTGCGATCCGGCAGCTCGACCGGATGACCGCGCGGTAGGCATAGATCGACTGCAGGATCCTTGGAT
>CALFZM010000362.1 GCA_937952235.1 uncultured Opitutia bacterium
GATTTCCCCCCCTTGCCTCCACCCTTCGCTCCGCCCTCGGCCGCCGCCGCCCCCTTGGGTTCGGCCGCCACCAGCCCGCTCATCGGGTCGGAATGCGGGCAAAGGATGACGAGCGTCAACGTCCAGAACAGGCGGCGCGGACAAGGCAGCAACAAGGTAACCATGCGAAAGGGAGACGAGAATGAAAGGGGCCCGGCCGGGAAGGAGGACGAACTTCCCGGGGGATCGTTGCGCAAGGAGGACGCAACGTCGCCAGATTCGCACGACGGCCGCCCCGGCCGCAACGCTAACCGACCAAACGGCCGTACGACGGGGCGTCGAGCAGTGCCGCGACCGCCGCCGGATCCGCCGGCTTGAGGCGCAGCATCCAGCCGTCGGAATAGGGGGCGCGATTGACCGTCTCGGGCGCGGACTCGAGCGCGGAATTCACGGCCACGACCGTACCGGACACCGGCGCATACAGATCGCTCGCCGCCTTCACCGATTCGACCACCCCGAACGATTCCCCCGCCTTGAGCACCGCGCCGACCTTGGGCACCTGGACGTAGGTGATGTCGCCGAGGGAATTCTGGGCGTAATCCGTGATGCCGATCGTGCAGGTGCCGTCCGACTCAACCCGGACCCATTCGTGGGACTTGGCATAGCGCAACTCGGCGGGGAAGGAGCTCATGGTGAAGCACTGGAAATGGTGGAACGTGCGGGGGTCGCAAGCCAAGTCTCGCGGCCTTTAGGAGCATGGCGCCGTCTGACGCTAGCTCTGCCGCTTGAGGTCCACGAAGGGCGGCTTGACCGGCTGCAGCGCAACCTTCGCGCCCCGGATGTCCACCGCCAGCGGGTGAGCCGCGGCTCCCGCCGCCACGAGCGCCGACCCGATGGCCTCGTTGAGCAGCGGCGACAGGGTGCCTGAGACGACGCGCCCGACCGGCCTGCCTTCGCCGTCGAGCACGGGCGTGTCGGCACGCACGATCCGGCGATCGCCGGTCTTGAAGAACACGATTTTCTGCGCGCCGCCCTGTTGCTTCTCGGCCAGCAGCGCAGTCCGGCCCACGAAGTCCGCGCCCTTGTCGAGTTTCACCGTCCAGCCGAGGCCGGCCGTCAGCGGCGAGATGTCGGCGGTGAGCTCGTGTCCGTACAACGGGTAACCCGCCTCGAGCCGCAGGCTGTCGCGGGCGCCGAGGCCGGCCAGTTCCAGCCCGCGGGGCCGGCCGGCCTCGAGCAGCGCGGCCGCCAGCGCCGGCGCGTCCGACGCGGCATGATAGAGCTCGAAACCATCTTCACCCGTGTAGCCGGTGCGACTGGCGAGGCAGTGCACACCAGCGATCGTGGCCTCCCCGAAGTGATAGTACTTGATCAGGCCGAGCTTCGCACCGGTGAGCGACTGCACAATGTCGGCCGCCTGCGGGCCCTGGATCGCAAGCAGGGCGTAGTCGGCGCTGCGGTCGGTGATCCTGACATCGAAGCCCGCGGCCTGCTCGTGGAACCAGGCGACGTCCTTGGCGATATTGCCGGCGTTGATGCAGAGAAAGTAGTCGTCCGCCGCTCGTTGATAGACGAGCAGGTCGTCGACCACGCCACCGCCCGGGTAGCACATCGGCGAATAGAGGACGCGGCCGGGAAAGAGCTTGGCGACATCGTTGGTCACGAGACGATTCAGGTACCTGGCTGCATCCGGGCCCTGCACGTCGACCTCGCCCATGTGGCTCACGTCAAACAGGCCGGCCGCGCGCCGCACCGCCTTGTGCTCCTCGAGGATGCTGCGGTACTGCACCGGCATCTCCCACCCGGCGAAGTCCACCAGCCGGCCGCCGTGGGCCACGTGAAAATCGCGCAGCGGGGTGCGTTTGAGTTCGCTCATGCGTCCAGCTTAGCGAGGGCGGAAGCCGGGGCGGCAAGGACGAAGTCCGCTGCGTCCTTCTGCGTTGCGGCCGCCGGCGACGACGCGACAAGGTTTCGTCATGCTGATCGCCTATCTGGTGCATGAACCGACGCCCTTCCTCGGCCCGCATTGGGGAAATTTCGGGATCCGGTTCTACGGCCTCGGCTACATCCTCGGATTTCTCGCCGCAGCGTGGCTGTTTGTCCGGTACGCGCGGGCGGGCCGTTCGCAGCTGCCACCGGCCCGTATCTCCGACCTGATGGTCGCACTCGTGATCGGAGTGATGGTCGGAGGCCGGCTCGGGTCCTTCCTGTTGTACCATCCGGAGGATTTTGTGCGCGACCCGCTGAGCTTCTTCCGCGTCTGGGAAGGAGGGATGGCCAGCCACGGCGGCTTCCTGGGCGTCACGCTCGCGCTCGCCTGGTTCGCGCGCCGGCATCGGATCCCGTTCCTGCATCTCGGCGACTTGATCGTGTCCGCCGCGCCCATCGGCTTGATGCTCGTCCGCATCGCGAACTACCTGAACGGTGAGCTCTGGGGCAAGGTGACGACCGTCAAATGGGCCGTGATCTTCTCGCAAACCGGCGGCGGCGATCTGCCGCGACATCCGTCGCAGCTCTACCAGGCCGGACTCGAGGGCGCGCTGCTCCTCGCGTACATGCAGTGGCGCTTCTGGCGGACCGAGGTCGTGCGCACGCGGCCCGGGCGGCTGAGCGGCGAGTTTCTCATCGGCTACGCGGTCCTGCGCTCGATCGGGGAGGTGTTTCGCGAGCCCGACGCGTCCCTCATCCTGGGGCTGAGCCGCGGGACGTTCTACTCGATCTTCGTGGTCGCCGCGGGGATCTGGCTCATTGCGCGGCAGCCCAAAGACCCGCGATCCGCCGTCGGAGGGTCCCGCGGGAGGTGACGATGCGGCCGATGCCGCGACCGCTCAAATCGGTGGAGCGGCTTGTCCCCAAGCCGCTATGGACGGGGCCGTCGCACGTCAGCCGCCGGGGGACAGGCGGCTCCACCCCGCGGCATCGCTGGCTCAGACCACCGTGCCCGCGGGCAGGACGGCGTTCTTCGGCACGACGAGGACGCCGTCGCGGACGATGGCGAGGCCGTCGGCGTAAGTGCCGTCCGCCTTGCCCTCCGCGTTGAGCACGCAGCCGTCGCCGATGCGGGTGTTCTTGTCGATGATCGCACCCGTGATCCGGCAGTTACGTCCGACGCCGAGGTGCGGGCGCCCCTGGGCGAGGTTGGCCGCAAGCTGGAGCTCGGTCTCGTAATAGTCCGAGCCCATCACGATCGTATCCTTGAGATAGCTGCCCTCGCCGATGTAGGAGCGGATGCCGAGCACGCAGTGGTGCAGCGTGGAATCGGTGAGAATCGAGCCATCACCGATCACCACGTGATCGATCGAGCACTTGTTGAGCTTCGACGCCGGAAGGTAGCGGTCCTGCGTGTAAATGGGCGCGGAAGGCTCGAAGAAGTTGAACGGCGGCAGCGGCTGCGCGAGGGCGAGGTTGGCTTCGAAGAACGCGCGCACGGTTCCGATGTCCTCCCAGTATCCCTCGAAAATATAGGCGAACAACTTCTTCTTCCCGAGCAGGCCCGGGATGATCTCCTTGCCGAAATCCGTCATCGTGTTCTCCAGCGCGTCGGCGAGGACCTGCCGGTTGAAAACATAGATGCCCATCGAGGCCAGGCAGTGCTTTTCCGGCGACTTGGACTGGAGCGTCGCCTGAAGCGTCGGGCTGATCGCGAGGCTGTTGATCACGGCCGGATCCTTCGGCTTCTCCACGAACCGCGCGATCGACAGGTCTTCGTTCACCTGGGTCAGGCCGAGCCCTTCGACCTTGGAGACCGGGAACGGGATCGTCGCGAGGGTGACATCGGCGTTCCGCTCCAGGTGCTGCTCGATGATCTTGCGGAAATCCATCCGGTAGAGCTGGTCGCCGGAGAGGATCAACACGAGATCGTGCGGGAAATTCCGGAAATGAAGCAGGTTTCGCCGCACGGCGTCGGCCGTGCCCTGATACCAGTCCGAACCCTTCTCCGTCTGCTCGGCCGCGAGGATGTCAACGAAGCCGCCACCGAACGGATCGAAGTGATACGTGCTCTGCACGTGGCGGTGCAGCGACGCCGTCTGGAACTGCGTGAGCAGGAACATCCGGTTGATGTCGCTGTTGAGGCAGTTGCTGATCGGGATGTCGACGAGCCGGTACTTTCCCGCGAGGGGCACCGCCGGTTTGCAGCGCTCGAGCGTGAGCGGGTGCAGTCGCGTGCCGCGACCGCCACCCATGATTACCGCCAGCACACGTTTCTGAGTCGTCATAGAGGGTTTTCGTAAAGCGGAGTTGCCCCACCTTTGGCGGCGGCCCAGTTTTCGCCAGCCATTTCTGGCCACTTCCCGACGCATGGCCCACGTTTTCGTCACCGGCGCCGCCGGCTTCATCGGCAGCCACACCATCGATCAACTGCTGCGCGCCGGGCACCGCGTGACGGGCGCAGACAATCTCCGCACCGGACATCGGAGAAATCTCGACGGCGCCTTCGCCTCGCCCGCCTTCGCTTTCGTCGAGGCCGACCTCGCCGAACCGGGAGTCCTGGCCGATCTCGTCCATCGCTCGGGCCCGGACGCGCTCATCCATCTCGCGGCCCTCGTGAGCGTGCCGGAAAGCGTGCGCGATCCCGCGCTCAATTTCCGCCTCAACGTGCAGGCCACGCACGAGGTCGCCGAGGCGGCGCGCAGGAGCGGCGTGCCGCGGGTGGTGTTCGCCTCGTCCGCGGCAATCTACGGCGACAACCCCGCGCTGCCGCTGCGGGAAGACGCGGTCGCCCGTCCCGTGAGCCCGTACGGCGCGGCCAAGCTTGCGTCCGAGGCGCTGCTGCTCGGCCATGGCGCCGCCTTCGGCTTCACGGTGCGGTGCCAGCGTTACTTCAATGTGTTCGGCCCGCGGCAGGATCCCTCGTCGTCCTACTCGGGCGTGATCTCGGTGTTCGAGCGATGCCACCGCGAGGGCCGCGCCGTGACGCTTTTCGGCGACGGCCGGCAGACGCGCGATTTCATTTCCGTCCACGACGTGGCCCGCGCGAACGTGCTCGCCGCCACGCAGCCGGGACTCGCCTCCGGCGTCGCCAACATCTGCACAGGACAGGCGACCTCGTTGCGCGACGTGCTCGGCGTCTTTGCGGGCGCGTTTCCCGCCCAGCCTCCGGCGCGTTCCGCGCCGCCTCGCGCGGGCGACATCGTCCACTCGGTTGGTGCGCCGGAGAAGGCCGCCGCCGACCTCGGCTTCCGCGCCGGCACCGCGGTCGCCACCGGGCTTCGCGAGCTCATCGCCGTGTCATAACGGATCCGCGCACGCGAGCGGACGCCCCCGGGGCGGGAGGGTTTCCCGCCCACCGCGCTCCTCTGACCCTCACGCAGCCGCGTCGAAAGGCCGATAAGCCGCAGCCCTTCGAGTCACCGGGGCAACAGCCGACCTGATCGGCGCAGCGGCTTGCGCTGCCGCCTGGTCCCTCGCACCTCAGCCGCCTGGGGACAGGAGGCTCCACCGCGACCGCAATTCCGGATAAGACGTGGGGAGACGTTGTTTTACGACTGTTTCTGGAACAGCGTGCAACACATCCCGTCCTTTCGGACGATTTGTCTCTACCTATGTGCGGCATCGTTGGCTACGTCGGTAAACAGAAAGCGGCCCCCCTGCTCCTCGAAGGCCTGAAACGCCTCGAGTACCGCGGCTACGACTCCGCCGGCGTGGCGTTGCACCAGGACGGCGCGTTCCTCGTGGCCAAGAAGACGGGCCGGGTCAGCAACCTGGAAGGCGTGACGGCCCCGCTGCGGCTGCACGGCGCGTGCGGCATCGGCCACACCCGCTGGGCGACGCACGGCGGCGTGACGGACGCGAACGCCCACCCGCACGTGAGCAGCGACGGCCGGATCGTCCTGATCCACAACGGCGTGATCGAGAATTACGCGCAGATCAAAAAATTCCTGCTCGGCCGCGGCTACACCTTCGCGTCCGAAACCGACACCGAGGTGCTCGCCAACCTGATCGCCTATCATTACGCCAAGGAACCGGCGGCGGCGAACGGCGAGAGCCGGTTCGTCGAAAGCGTGCGCAAGACCCTGCGGCACGTCGAAGGCACGTACGGGATCGTCATCATGGCGCTCGACGCTCCCGGCGAGCTGGTGACGGCGCGCAAGGGTTCGCCGCTGATCCTCGGGTTGGGCGACGAGGAGAGCCTGGTGGCGAGCGACGTCGCCGCCATCGTGAGCCGCACGCAAAACGTCGTGTACCTGAAGGACGGCGAGATCGCGCACCTGACCGCGAGGACGTTCGCCATCTCCACGCTCGCCGCCGACACCGTGGAACCGGTGGTGGACCGCGTGACCTGGTCGATCGCCGACGCCGAGCTCGGCGAGCATGCGCATTTCATGGAGAAGGAGATCTTCGAGCAGCCCGCCGCGCTGGAGAACGCGATGCGCGGACGCTTCTCGGAGGACGGCAGCACGGCGAACTTCGGCGGCCTCAATCTCTCCGCGGCGGAGTTCCGCGGGATCGACCGGTTCATGTTCTGCGCGTGCGGCACGGCGCTGCATGCGTGCATGGTGACCGAGCACCTCATCGAAACCTTCGCGCGCGTGCCGGTCGAATGCGACTACGCGTCGGAGTTCCGCTACCGCAACACGCCGTTGTTCCGGAACACGCTCTTCTTCGTGATGAGCCAGTCTGGCGAGACGATCGACACCCTCGCGGCGCTCCGGGAGGCGAAGCGGAAGGGTTACCGGGTGCTCGCGATCAACAACGTGGTCGGATCGACCATCGCCCGCGAGGCGGACGGCGGCATCTACCAGCACGTCGGCCCCGAGATCGGCGTGGCCTCCACGAAAGCGTTCACGTCCCAGCTGCTCATCGGGGCGATGCTGGCGCTCTACATCGCCCGCATGAGGGACATGAGTTTCAGCGCCGGCGTGGAGATGGTGCAGGCCCTCAAGTCGGCGCCCGACCTCGTGCGGGCGGCCCTCCGGCAGGCGGAGCACATCCGCGGCATTGCGCGCCGCTACGCGCAGTACGCCGACATGCTCTTCCTGGGCCGCCTCTCGCTCTACCCCATTGCGCTCGAGGGCGCGCTCAAGCTGAAGGAAATCTCGTACATCCACGCGGAAGGCTATCCGGCCGCCGAGATGAAGCATGGCCCGATCGCGCTGATCAGCGAACAGTGCCCGAGCGTGGTGTTCGCGCCGCAGAACGATATCTTCAACAAAGTCGTCTCCTCGATGCAGGAGATCAAGGCGCGCAAGGGCCCGCTGATCGCCATCGTGACGGAGGATGCCGCCCTGCCCGCCGGGCTGGCCGACGAAGTCATCCGGATTCCCTCGTGCCACGAAGCCGTCCTGCCGATCGTCGCCTCCATTCCCGTGCAACTGCTCAGCTATTACATCGCCGTCGAACGCGGCTGCGACGTCGACAAGCCGCGCAACCTGGCGAAATCGGTGACGGTGGAATAGTCGCCCGCGATGCGGCGGGGTGGAGCCGCCTGTCCCCAGGCGGCTGACGTTCGACGGCCCCACCGCAGCGGCTTGAGCGGACAAGTCGCTCCCCCTCGCAGTGCATCGATGATTCGAAGCGATAGCCCTGAACCCAAATGCGAAGCCGCCGAGGAACGCGCAGTGTCGCGAAGTTTCCTTCGCTAGTCTTTGCTCTCCTTCGCGTCTTTGCGTTTGGGATCCCGCCCTGAGCGGCTACGATTCACCTTAGGGCGCTCTAGCCTTGGCAACGGCCGCGCCGGCCGTGAAGCTGGTGCCGCCGGTCGTCCGTTTCCCGCTGCGTCACGTTCCGGTGGCCCCTTCCCATGAAAGTCCACCTGCTCTCCGATGGCTGGCAGTTGCAACGAACGGTCTCCGCGGCGGGCGCACGCCGCGCGGGCACGACTCCGCTGCCGGCGGAGTTCCTCGCCGAGGGCGTCGCGATCGCCGAGGTGCTCGACGCCCGGCTCCCCGCTGCCGCGCGCCGTGCCGGTACGACGCCGGTGCTCGAATTCACCGTCGCCCCCGGCGCCGCGGAAGGCTGCGTGGTGGCCGTGCGGCATCCGTCCGGTGCACTGACCTTCCATGCGGGCGAGATGCAGGCGGCGGCGGGACCGCGCCGCGGGGCGCGCGCGCGCGCTGTCGCCTCCACCGTGCGGCGCTTCCGCATTGTCGCCCGCGGCGGCGACCTCGTCGCGAACGAGGGCGCGCCGCGGCGCGGCGCGGCCGGCTCGGTCCTCAAGGTGGTCGTGCTCTGCGTGGTGAACCGGCTGGTCGACGCCGCGCTGCCGCGCCTGGTGCTGGCGTTCGAACAGCGAAGCTGGGCCCGGCGCGGACTGGGCGAAGGCTGGCTGCATGTCACCCGGGAGACGCTGGCCGCCGGCGCGCTGCGTCCGGCGGTGCCGCAGCCCGGCGCGGGCCGGACCCTGCTGCTCCTGCACGGCACGTTCTCGCACGCGGTCGGCGCGTATCGGGAGCTGGCGGACACGGATTTCTTCACCCGCGTCGCGCCGCGCTACGGCGACCGGATCTACGCGTACGATCATTTCACCCTGAGCCGCACGCCGGAGGAGAACGGCCGCGCGCTGCTCGCGGCGCTGCCCGCCGGAGAGACGACATTCGACGTCATCGCGCATTCCCGCGGCGGGCTGGTGCTGCGCCACCTGGTCGAGCGACGCGAGTCCTTCGGCGCCGACGCGCGGCGCTTCGGTTTCGGCCACGGGGTACTCGTCGGCGTGCCCAACGACGGCACGGCGCTGGCCACTCCGTCGCGCTGGGAGGAAACGGTCGGGTGGGTCGCAAATCTCCTCGAGCTCTTCCCCGCCAACCCCTGGACCACGGCGGCCGAGTGGGTGGCCGAGGCGCTCGTGTGGCTCGCGGCGCGCGCCAGCGCCGGCTGTCCCGGTCTCCATGCCATGGATACCGCCGGGCCGCTCGTGGCGGAGCTCCAGTGCCCGCCCGGGCCGCCGCCGCAGGCGTACTCGGCCCTGGTGGCGAACTATCACCCGGACGCCGGTGTCGCGGCGCGAATGCTGGATGTCGGCATCGACGCGTTCTTCGGCTGCGCCAACGACCTCGTGACGCCGACGGAAGGCGGCTGGCGGGTCGATCGCGACGGCACGCGGCACGTCGCCTCCGACCGCATCGGCTGCTATGGCCCGGGCGGGAACCTGTCCGCGGCGGGAGTCCAGCACCTCAATTTCTTCCGCCAGCCCGAAACCGTGGATTTCCTCGTCCGGGCGCTCGCCGGCGAGCCTTCCCGGCTCGCGCCCGTGGACCCCACGCGGCCGCTGCCCGACCGGCGTTTCCGTCGTGCGACCGCGGGCACCGCGGGGGCGATGACGGCCGGCGGTTCGACCCTCGCACCCGCGACGGCGCCCGGGATCGCCGCGGACGGGTGCCCTCCACCTCCGGCCTCCGGCACCGAGGGCCCCGATGCGTTTCATCTGATGGTGCTGCCTGCGCCGGGCTCCCTGGCGCCCGACCGGCCGGGCGCGGCGCCGGCCCAGTTGCTGGCCATGTACCGCGGGGCGCGCGTCCTGGAAAAATTCGAGCTGCGCGGCGGCCGGGCCGGGCAGCGCTTCCGGAAGATCATCGCGATGAACGAGCGCATCCGGAATTATGTGAACAGCGCGGGCGCGACGCTGCCGACCGACGACGAACTGCTCGCGTACGGCGAGATCCTGTTCGAGACGATCTTTCCCGCCGCGGTCCGTCGGCTCTACGACACCGCCCGCTCGGACGAGCGCACCACCCGGCTGAACGTGATCTTCACCTCGATGATCCCGTGGATCGCGGACAAGCCCTGGGAGTTCGCCTACGACTGCGCGCGGGGGGCGTTCCTCGCCACGGAGGAGATCCAGTTCGTGCGCAACGTGCTCACCGCGGTGCCGGCGCAGCGGATCGAGCCCCACCCCGGCCCCCTGCGCATCCTCGTGGTCGTCGCCCAGCCGTTCGGGTCGGCGCCCCTGTCGGTCGACGAGGAGGTCGCGGTGATCCGTCGCGGGTTCGCCCCGCTGATCGAGGCGGGCCTGGTCGCGATCGAGGTGCTCGCGAAGGCCACGCCGGCGAGCCTGCATGGCTATCTGGATACGGGGCGATTCGACGTCGTGCACTTCATCGGCCACGGGGAGTTCGACGCGAAGCTGAACCGCGGCTGCCTGCTGTTCGAGGACGGCCGCGGCGCGGCGACGAAGGTGGACGACCGCAGCCTGCGGGAGATTTTCTGCCAGCGGAACATCCGCCTGGTCTTCCTCAATGCCTGTGAGACCGGCCAGGGCGGCCGCGCCGACTTCAACCGCGGGGTCGCGCCCGCGCTCGTGGCGGGCGGCGTGCCGGTGGTGGTGGCCAACCAGTACAAAGTGCTCGACCTCTCGGCCACGACCTTCGCCCAGCACCTGTACTGGGCGCTCGCGCAGGGCATGACGGTCGGCAAGGCGGCGCGGGAGTCGCGCATCGCAGTGAACTACTCGCTGGCGGGCGAATCGATCGATTGGGCCGTGCCCGTGGTGTACGCGCGCGATCCCTGCCTGCAGTTGTGCGCGCCTCCGGCCGCCGGCGCGCGGCCCGCCGCGCTGCCGCAGACCACCCGGCGCGCGCGCCAGGCCACGGCCGGCCACGCGCGGCGCGTCGCGGTGTGGGACGTGGACCACCTCTTCCCGCAGCTCGAGTCCACGCTGCTGCGCATGAGCCATGCGCAGGATCGCTTCGGATTCCTGGCCGTCGATATTTCCGCGCCGCTCGGCACCTGGCAGCTCACCGGCGTGTCGGGTCGGCAGGCGCCGTACCTCCACGCCGACCACGTCGCCGCCAAGCTCCGAAACAAGGTGCCCGAGCTGGGCGTGGACTTCCTCGCCTGCGTGACCCGCCACCGGCTCTACTCGGCCGACGAAAAGGACGTGTATGCGTGGTGGGATCGCGACGCGCGCGTGATGTTGTTTTCCACCCGCGGTTATCCGTTGCCGCCCTCGGGCCCCGAGACCGATCGGGCGATCGCCAACGCCGTGGTGGGCGCGCTCGCCGCCGTGCTGGGCGACAGCGACTACCACGACAAGGGCGACGCATGCTGTCCCCTCTACTACAACGCCGAGCGGCTCTACGCCCGGCTGGTCGAGCGCCTCGAGTTCGATGCCGACTGCCGCCGCCACCTGCGCAAGGCCGCGCCGGGCGACTTGCCGGCGCTCGAGACGCTGCTGGACGTTTTCCACGCTCCTGCAGCGCCCTGACCCTCCTTCCAGCGCCATCCCCCGTCTGCCAACGCCATCCCCCCGACCCCATGAGCACCCGCGCCAAAGTCTGCATCGACCGCATCCTTCCCCACGAACTGCTGCGCCCCCAGCCTACCCGCCGCTCGGGCGGCGTGCTGCGGGCGATGAGTCCCATCGGCAAAGCCTGGATGAACGGGAGCACCCTCCACGTGCGCTTCCTCGGCGGCACCGCCGCCCAGCACGCGCTCGTCCGGGAGCAGGCGGGCTGGTGGACGGCGGTGGCCAACCTGACGTTCGTCTTCGACGACGCGCCCAACGCGGAGATCCGGATCGCGTTCGATCCCGACGACGGCGCCTGGTCCTATGTCGGCACCGATTGCCGCAGCATCCCGCTCGACCAGCCGACGATGAACCTCGGCTTCATGGACGGCGGCACCGTGGCCCACGAGTTCGGCCACGCCATCGGCCTCGCGCATGAACACCAGAATCCCAGCGGCGGCATCCAGTGGAACGAGGACGTCGTGATCCGCGAACTCGCCAAGGGGCCCAACTTCTGGGACGAGGCGACCGCGCGGCACAACGTCCTGCGCAAATACGAGGCGGCCCAGGTCAAGGGAACGGCCTTCGACCGCGACTCGATCATGCTGTATTTCTTCCCGGCGAGCTGGACGAAGAACGGCATCGCGACGAAGGCCAACGAGGTCCTTTCCGCGATGGACAAGGATTTCGTTGCCGGCGCCCAGATGTATCCCCGGCAGGCGGTCACCCCTAAGTCGGCCGCCGAGCTCAAGGTCAACGCCGCCAAGCGCACCGCCGCGGCGATCGGCAAGGTGGGCGAGGAGGACCTGTTTACGTTCAAGGCGGACCGCGCCGGGATGTACACCGTCGATACCCGCGGCCCGACCGACACCGTGATGAAACTCTTCGGACCCGACAGCGAGACCGCGCTCATCGCCGAAGACGACGACAGCGGGCTCGAGAGCAACGCGAAGATCGCGCGAAGCCTGCTCCCCGGCCGGTACTATGTGCAGGTCCGTCACTACAATCGGAAGTCGGGGATGGGGAACTATTCCGTCAAGGTGGCTCGCAAGTGACTCGGCCGCGGCGCCCCCCGGGCCCCGCCCGATCCCGGACAGCGCCATCCGCGGCGGTGATCCGACTGTGCCCCCTCCGGCGCCGATTACCTCTTGCGAGCCCCCTTCGGCCGACGCATAAGCGCACGCTCCGAAGATGAACATCCACCCGACACGGGAAGAATTTGCGCAGCTCGCCCAACAGGGAAACGTCATCCCGGTCTACGCGGACCTGATGGCGGATTTCGAGACTCCGGTGTCGGCGTATGCCAAACTCAAGGACGCCGGCCCTTCCTACCTCCTGGAGTCGGTCGAGGGGGGAGAAAACCTGTCCCGCTACAGCTTCATCGGTTGCCGTCCCCGCAAGGTCTTCGTCTGCGGCGCGCAGACGACCGAAATCCGCCAGGCGGGCCGGCCGGCGCAAACCGTTCCGACGCCGCCCGATCCACTCCGGCTCATTGAAGAGGAAATGCGGGCGTATCGGCCGGTGGCACTGCCCGGGCTGCCGCGTTTCACCGGCGGAGCGGTTGGCTTCATCGCGTACGAATACGTCCATTGCATCGAACCGTCCGTGCCGGTCGCCCCCCGGGACGAGCTGGGCGTACCCCTGCTGTACTTCATGCTGTCGGATTCGCTGCTGATCTTCGACCGGGCCAAGCAGACGCTCCGGCTGTGCGTCAATGCCCACGTCACCGGCGACACGGCCGACGCTTACACGGCAGCGGTGACGGAACTGCACGAGCTCTACGGGCTGCTGCGGCATCCGAGCACCCTCGCGCCCGCGCCCCTGGTCGACGCCCCCCGGCTCACGGTGCCGCCGGGCAACTTCACGGCGCCGGCATTCGAAAAGGTGGTGGAAGACGGCAAGGAGTACATCCGCGCCGGGGACATCATCCAGTTCGTGCCTTCCCAGCGGTTCACCCGACCCTTCGCGAAGTCGCCCCTCGATCTGTACCGGGCGCTGCGCACCGTGAACCCGTCGCCCTACATGTTCATCCTCGAGGCGGGAGACTTTTCGATCGTGGGAGCATCTCCGGAAGTTCATGTCCGGCTAACCGACGGCCTGGTGGAGATCCGCCCCATCGCGGGCACCCGCAAGCGGGGAGCGACGCATGCGGAAGACCTGGCGTTGGAGAAGGAATTGCTCGCCGATGAAAAGGAGCGCGCCGAGCACCTCATGCTGGTGGACCTCGCGCGTAACGACATCGGCCGGGTGTGCCAGTTTGGAAGCGTCAAGGTGCCCGAGATGATGGTCATCGAGCGCTACTCGCACGTGATGCATATCGTGTCGCAGGTGGAGGGCCAGATCGCGCCCGACAAGAGCGCCTACGACCTGATGCGAGCCACCTTCCCCGCCGGAACGGTCAGCGGCGCGCCCAAGATCCGGGCCATGCAGATCATTGCCCAGTATGAACCTTCACAACGCGGATCGTATGCCGGCGCCCTGGGGTACGTGGGCTACGACGGCAATATGGACACCTGCATCATGCTCAGGACCGCCTTGCTGAAGGAAGGATTGATCCACATCCAGGCCGGTGCGGGAGTGGTGGCCGATTCCGTGCCTGCCTCAGAATATCAGGAGACGGTGAGCAAGGCGTCCGCCCTGTTGAAGGCCGTGGCCATGGCCGAGCAATTCTAGCGCCCGCTTGGGGCTGGCGAAGCGGCCCGCGATTGCGCCGCTTTGGCATGATCCGGGCGCGCACCCGCGCCACAATTGCGCGCGAAAATGCAGCCGCGCTGCAACCTTCCCTCGTGGCCATGCGTACTGGCAGGTGGAATGATTTCCGCTCCCGGGAGGGAACAACGATACCACTCGTTCCTCTAAACACAAAGAGAACTTAATCATGCCTGCGAAAGCCAAGACGCTCCGTCCCCTCACCGCAGCTGACGACTCCGTCGGTCTTGAAGCACCGACCGCTCCCCTCGCCGCCGCTCCGATTGATGCTCCCCCGTCGTTCCTGGAGAAATCCGAGACGGCCGCTCCGGAGCCGATCGCCCATGGCGAGCGCAGCAATCTTCAGTTGTACCTTCAGGAGATCGGCAAGACCCCCCTGCTCACCATCGACGAAGAGGTCGCGCTCGCGAAGCGCATCCGCCGCGGCGACAAGGCCGCCCGGGACCACATGATCCAGGCCAACCTGCGCTTGGTCGTGAAGATCGCGATGGACTACAAGGACTTCGGTCTTCCACTCCTTGACCTCATCAGCGAAGGCAACATCGGCCTGATCAAGGCCGTCGAGCGCTTCGATCCGCGCAAAGGTGGCAAACTGTCCACCTATGCGGCTTGGTGGATCAAACAGTCGATCAAGCGGGCCCTGGCCAACCAGAGCAAAACGATCCGACTGCCCGTCCATCTGGTGGACAAGATTTCGAAGATGCGGCGCACGGCCATGCAGCTCACCGAGCAGCTGGGCCGGGAGCCGACCGACGAGGAGTTGGCGGCCGAGCTGCAGATCCCCACGTCCAAGGTGGCTCACCTCAAGTCCGTAAGCGTGCGTCCGGCCTCGCTGGACGCCCCTATCGGCGACGAAGGTGATTCGACCACCTTCGGGGAGATCGTCGGCGACGACTCGGCGGTGAGCCCCTACGAGGGCCTGCGCGAAAAGAACCTGAATTCCGACCTGGCCGCGATGGTCAATTCCCTCGACAAGCGCGAGGCGGAGATCATCAAGCTGCGCTTCGGGCTCGAGGGCCGCGAGGAACTCACGCTCGAGGAGGTCGGACGGCGCTTCCACGTCACCCGCGAACGCATCCGCCAGCTCGAATATCTCGCGTTGACGAAGATGCGGAAGGCGATGGCGAAGAACGAAGCCGTCCGGACCGTGGTCGAAGTCGAACAGGAACGCCGCGCCCGCGAACGGATGGCGGTGATCCGCGAGTTCGTCGAAAGCAAGAGCCGCAAGCCCGCGAAGGTGGATCGCAATTGATCTCCCTCCCGCGTGCGGCGGAAAGAAAGGGCCGACCTTCGGGTCGGCCTTTTCTTTTGCGCCGCTCAGCCGGAAGCGTGCCGTTGAGGTGGAGCCGCCTGTCCCCAGGCGGCTGACGTGCGACGGACCGGTC
>CALFZM010000363.1 GCA_937952235.1 uncultured Opitutia bacterium
CGAGCAGCGCGGCGATGACGACGTCGCGGCCGGTCTTGAGCTGGCCGTCCGTCTCGACCGCGATGCGGGAGCGGAGATTGTTCAGCACGAGCGTCTGGTGCGTCTCGGCGAGGCCGAGCTCCCACGGGAGGCCCGCGTGCTGCAGCGAGGTCTGCGGCGAGGCGCCGGTGCCGCCGTCGTAGCCGGAAATGAGGACGACGTCCGCGTGGGCCTTGGCGACGCCGGCGGCGATCGTGCCGACGCCGACCTCGGAGACCAGCTTCACGGAGATGCGGGCGTCCTTGTTGCCGTTCTTCAGGTCGTGGATGAGTTCCGCGAGGTCCTCGATCGAGTAGATGTCGTGATGCGGCGGCGGCGAGATGAGGCCCACGCCCGCGGTGGTGCCGCGGGTCTTGGCGACCCACGGATAGACCTTGGAGCCGGGCAGCTGCCCGCCCTCGCCGGGCTTGGCGCCCTGGGCCATCTTGATCTGGATTTCCTTCGCGTTGACGAGGTACTCGCTGGTGACGCCGAAGCGGCCGGACGCGACCTGCTTGATGGCGGAGTTCTTGGAGTCGCCCTGTTCGTTGGTCCAGGTGAAGCGCTCCGGATCCTCGCCGCCCTCGCCGGTGTTGGACTTGCCGCCGATCCGGTTCATGGCGATCGCGAGCGTCTCGTGCGCCTCCTTCGAGATGGAGCCGTAGGACATGGCGCCCGTCTTGAAGCGCTTCATGATCTTCTCGGCGGGCTCCACTTCCTCGAGCGGGATGGCGCCGTTGCCACCCTTGAAGTCGAGCAGGGAGCGCAGCGTGCAGAGGTTCTTCGACTGGTCGTTGACCAGCTTCGCATACTGCACGTAGGCCGCCTTGGCGTTTTGCCGCACGGCTTTCTGGAGCGCGTGCACCGACTCTGGCGTGAAGAGATGGGCTTCGCCGGAGGCGCGCCACTGGTAGAGGCCGCCGACGGGGAGCACGTGGCCGTTGACCGGACGCTCCGGGTAGGCCGCGCGATGCCGCAGGAGCACTTCCTGCGCGATGACATCGAGGCCGATGCCGCCGACGCGCGAAGGGGTCCAAGTGAAATAGTGATCGACTACATCCTGCCGGAGGCCGAGCGCCTCGAACACCTGCGCGCCGCGATACGACTGGATGGCGGAGATGCCCATCTTGGACATGACCTTGATGACGCCCTTCGAACCGGCCTTCACGAAGTTGGCGCAGGCCTTCTTGTGCTCGATGCCGGTGAGCAGGCCCTCGCGGATCATGTCGTCGATCGTCTCGAACGCGACGTACGGATTGATGGCGGTGGCGCCGTAGCCGATGAGCAGGGCGAAATGATGCACCTCGCGGGCCTCGCCCGTCTCGACGACGAGCGAAACCTTGGTGCGCAGCCCCTCGCGGATCAGGTAGTGATGCAGCCCGGAAACAGCGAGCAGCGCGGGAATGGGAGCGTAGTCGCGCGTGACGCCGCGGTCGGACAGGATGAGGACGTTGATCTCCTCCTCCTCGATCATGCGGCGGGCCATGATCGAGAGCTCCTCCATCGACTTCGCCAGGCCCTTTTCTCCGCGCGAGACGCGGAAGAGGATCGGCAGCACGCCCGTGCGGAGCCCGGGCAGGTTGGTGCGGCGGATCTTGGCAAACTCCTCGTTGGTGAGGACGGGCCACTTGAGCTCGACGCGGCGGCATGCGGCCGGGTCGGGGTTGAGCAGGTTTCCTTCCGAGCCCAGGCGCGACTCGGCGGACGTGACGATTTCCTCGCGGATCGAGTCGATCGGCGGGTTGGTGACCTGGGCGAAGAGCTGCTTGAAATAATCGTAGAGCAGACGCGGCTTGTTGGAGAGCACCGCGAGGGCGGCGTCGTTGCCCATGGAGCCGATCGCCTCGACGCCGTCCTTGGCCATCGGCATCAGGATGACGCGCTCGTCCTCGAAGGTGTAGCCGAACGCGATCTGGCGCTGGAGCAGCGTCTCGTGGTCGGGCTGCTCGACCTTGGGCGCCTCGGGCAGGTCGCTGAGGTGCACGAGGTGTTCGTTGAGCCACTGGCGGTAGGGCTGGGCGCGGCAGATCTCGCGCTTGATCTCCTCATCCTCGATGATCCGGCCCTGTTCCGTATCAATGAGGAACATGCGTCCCGGCTGGAGCCGGCCCTTGCGCACCACGTCCTCCGGTGCGAAGTCGAGCACCCCGGCTTCCGAGGCCATGACCACCTGTCCGTCCTTCGTCACATAGTAGCGCGAAGGCCGCAGCCCATTGCGGTCGAGAATGGCACCAATCTGCTTGCCGTCGGTGAACGCGATCGAGGCGGGCCCGTCCCACGGCTCCATCAGGCAGGAGTGATATTGGTAGAAGGCGCGCCGCTCGTCGTCCATCGACTCGTGGTTGGACCACGGTTCGGGAATCATCATCATCATCGCGTGCGGCAGCGAGCGGCCGGCGAGCACGAGCAGTTCCAGCGTGTTGTCGAACATCGCCGAGTCGGAACCGTTGGGATTGATGATCGGGAGGATCTTCTTGATGTCGTCGCCGAAGATCTCGCTGGCAAACAAGGCCTGGCGCGCATGCATCCAGTTCATGTTGCCGCGCAAGGTGTTGATCTCACCGTTGTGCGCGAGGTACCGGTATGGGTGGGCACGCTCCCAGCTCGGGAAGGTATTGGTTGAGAACCGCGAGTGCACCAAGCCAAGCGCGGACTCCATCGAGGGGTGCTTCAGGTCGGGGAAGTACTGGTCGAGCTGATCCGTGGTAAGCATGCCCTTGTAGACCAGCGTCTTGAATGAGAGACTCGCGATGTACCAGTATTCGGCACCCGCGAGGGTCGACGTGCGGATCTCGGCGTAGGCACGCTTGCGGACGACGTAGAGCTTGCGCTCGAAAGCCATGTCGTCGGCCATTTCGGCGGGGCGACCGATGAAGACCTGGCGCATGAACGGCTCCGCCGACTTGGCGGTGTCGCCGAGCATGGAATTGTCGGTCTTGACCGTGCGCCAGCCGAGGAAGACGAGTCCCTCGGACTGCACCACCTGCTCGAACCGTTCTTCGATCTTCCGGCGGATGCTGGCGTTGCGGGGCAGGAAAACGAGGCCGCAGCCGTACTGACCCGCTTCGGGCAGGGTAAAGCGCAGGGGCTTGCATACTTCGGCCAGAAACTTGTGCGGCATCTGGATGAGGATGCCGGCGCCATCGCCCGTGTTGATCTCGGCGCCGCTGGCGCCCCGGTGATCGAGATTACGCAGCACCTGCAGGGCATCGGCCACCATCCTGTGCGACTTGCGACCGTGCATATCGACCACGAAACCGACGCCGCAGGCTTCGTGTTCGAAAAACGGATCGTAGAGCCCTTGTTTCGGCGGCAAACCGGGAGACCGGCGGGGAGTCAGGCTGGCGGTGGACGGTTGGCGGTCGCGGTGGCTTGGATTCATTGCAGAGTCTGGAAGTCGGTCGAAAGTCAGGGAGGCGGAGGGCTGAAACGTCGTGGGTAGAGCAAAAAAAGGGCCGTCTCGGTAAGTGCGAGAGCGGCCCGGGGAGATTGGTTTGCGGAGTGCCCTCAGCGAGAAGATCAGAAGAAGCGGATTGTTTTGGTCGCCATTTTGGCATGCTCCTCATCCGAGCAACCCGCGTTCGTCGGGACGTCCGTGCGGACGTCGGTCGGTTTGACCAGATCGTTGCTCAGGAGGTAATTTTCCACTTCTTCGCCCGACACGTCGGCGAGCATCACACCATCGATCTCCACGCACGGAGAGAGGGGCTGGCCGGACTTTTGCACCATCTCCGCGTAGTTGGCGCGGTTGTTGATGATGTCGATATCCTCGT
The DNA here is from genome assembly GCA_937952235.1 of uncultured Opitutia bacterium. Lineage (GTDB taxonomy): Bacteria > Verrucomicrobiota > Verrucomicrobiia > Opitutales > Opitutaceae > ER46. The sequence continues at coordinate 3,792 of CALFZM010000363.1, forward strand.
AGGGAAGGCTGTGCTTGCGCAGGATCGCGCGGACCCCGTTGGACCAGCCGCAGTGGGGCTTGAGGTAGGCTTTGATCGTCATGCGGTGAACGTGTTCGAGGACAGAAACGGCGCAAGGTATAGGGCGGGCTTTTCGACGATCAAGCACCGTCTTTCAAAAATTCGCGCCGGACTGTCATAACGAATTCCCCGGGGGCCCGCCGCCGCGGGTCGGCCTGGCCATCGCCGCGCCGAGAGTTTCCGCTAGCCGGGCTGCGCGGCTTGCCGTATCACGCGCCGGATGAAAGTGCTCGTGACCGGCGCGGCCGGTTTCATCGGCTATCACACGGCGCGGCGGCTGGCGGAGACGAAGCGCTGCGAGGTGCTCGGCGTCGACGTGTTGAGCGATTATTACGACGTCGCGCTGAAACGGGCGCGGCTGGAGCGGCTCGCCCCGCTGGAGGAGTTTCGGTTCCTGCAGGCGGACTTTGCCGACACGGAGAAGTTCGCCGGGCTGATGGCGTATTTCAAACCCGACTACGTCGTGCACCTCGGCGCGCAGCCGGGGGTGCGTTTCAGCATGGAGCAGCCGGCGGCGTACACGCGCAACAACCTGGACGGCTTTGCCAGCGTCCTGGAGGCGTGCCGGCGGACGCGACCCCGCCACGTGGTGTTTGCGTCGAGCAGCAGCGTGTACGGCGCGGGAGCGAAGTCGCCGTTTCGCGAGGACGACGACACCAGCCAGCCTATCTCCTACTATGGCGCGACGAAGAAGGCCAACGAGGTCATGGCGCACAGCTACGCCCACAATTACGGACTGAATCTGACCGGACTTCGGTTTTTCACCGTGTATGGCCCATGGGGTAGGCCGGACATGGCCCCGACCCTGTTTGCCAAGGCGATCTCCGCCGGCCAGCCTTTGCGGCTTTTCAACCAGGGACAAAACCTGCGCGATTTCACTTATATCGACGACATCGTCGATGGCATCGTGAAGGTGCTGCTCTATCCTCCTGCGCACCCGCCGCAGCCGCCGCTCCGGCTCTTCAATCTCGGGCACCATCGACCCGTCGAAACGTTGCTTTTCGTGCGGATGCTGGAATCGCTGCTCGACCGGAAGGCGCAGATCGAGCTGCTGCCGCCGCAGCCAGGCGACATGTTTGAAACCTGCGCGGACCTCACCCGGATCCAGGCGGCCATCCAGTTCGCCCCCAAGGTCCCGCTGGAGGAGGGGCTGCGGCGCTTCGTGAGCTGGTTTCGGGAGTACCACGCCACGTGAGCGGGCTGCAAATCGCCACGGCGGTGGTGGTGGCCGTCACGCTGGTCGGCGTCGCCATCGGCCGTTGGCCATGGCTGCGCGTCAACCGCGCCACCATCGCCCTGGTCGGCGCGACGGCCCTCATCGCGCTGGGCGCGATCCCCCTCGAGGCCGCCTACCTGGCGGTGGACTGGAACACCATTGTCCTGCTGTTCGCGATGATGGTGCTCAACGTGAACCTGCGGATCGCGGGTTTTTTTCACCTGATCACGACCCAGGTGGTGAAACATGCGCGCACTCCGCGGCGGCTGCTCACGCTCACCATTCTCGTTTCGGGCATCCTGTCCGCGATTTTTCTCAATGATACGATCGCCCTGATGCTCACGCCGCTGGTGCTGGACCTGACGCTGGCGCTGCGGCGCAATCCCCTGCCCTACCTCGTCGCGCTCGTGACCGCCGCCAACGTCGGCTCGGTGGCCACCATCACCGGCAACCCGCAGAACATGCTCGTGGGCATCGCGTCGGGCCTGTCGTTCGTGGAGTTCACGTCGACGCTCGCCCCGGTCGCGCTCGCAGGCTTTGCCGTCATCTGGGGGGTGATCGTGCTGGTTTATCCCCGGGAATTCGCCCCCGCGCAGCTTGCGGGCGAGGTCAACCTTTCGCGCCAGGAGTACCGTCCGCTCCTGCGCAAGGCGATGTTGGCCACCGCGCTCATGCTGGCAGGCTTCGTGGCGGGAGCTCCCATTCCGCTGGCGGCCCTCGCGGCGGCCGCCGTGCTGCTGATCAGCCGCCGCCGCGATCCGGAGCAGTCGTTCGAAGGCATCGACTGGGGCTTGCTGGTGTTCTTCGCCGCCTTGTTCGTCGTCACCGGCGCGATCGAGACCACCGGCCTCGGAGCCGGCCTTTTTGCCTGGCTGCGACCCTGGGCCGACGGCGGGCCCGCGAAACTCACGCTGGTTTCGCTGGTGCTCAGCAACCTCGTCTCGAATGTCCCCGCCGTGATGCTCTTCCGCCCGGTGGTGCCCACCCTGGCCGATCCGGAAAACGCGTGGTACACGCTGGCGATGGCCACCACCCTCGCCGGCAACCTCACGCTGCTCGGCTCGGTGGCGAATCTCATCGTCGCGGAAATCGCGCGTCGCCGCGGTGTCCACCTGTCGTTCGGCGAATACTTGAAGGCGGGGACGCCGATCGCGCTGGTCAGCCTGCTGCTGGGCGTGATCTGGCTGGCCCTCTGATCGGTCGTCGCCCCCCGCCGGGGACGAAGCGAACGGCGACGTCCACGCTTGACGTGTTCACCTGAACACGTATTCGGTGTTCCCGCCAGGGGCGCTCCTCCCCCGATTTTTGGGTGAGCGCGGGCTTGCTCCCGGTCCCACGACAGCCTCACGTCAACGCCACTTCCCGCACCTCGTCCGCCATGTCCAAAGC
>CALFZM010000364.1 GCA_937952235.1 uncultured Opitutia bacterium
GAACCGGTCCGCAGCGGCTTGAGGACAAGCCGCTCCACCTTTCAGTGCGGCCGTTTTCAGCGGTGATTTGAACGCCGGCGGACGGCCCGGCGGCCACGTCACCGCTGCAGCCACGTCAGCGCCGGCCGCTCGAGGGTCTGTTTCAACGCGTCCGGATCCCGTTCGACACACTCGCCGCTGCGAACGTCGCCGTCCAGGAACGCCACGAACTCGAGCTGCGGGCTGCCGACGGGGGAGCTCCAGTGCCGCACGAGTTCGAGCGCGGGCAGCGTCTTGCGTCCGAGAATGTCGGCCAGCGGGAAGTCGATGTAACTGCCGAAGGCGCGGAACACGACTTCGGTGCAGACGAGCTTGTCCGCGCTGAAGAAATCGTACTCGAAGTCGTAGGGTTTCCCCGCGTGGCTGAACGCGCGCGCGATGACCTCGCGACGCTGTTCGTCGGTCAGCCGCGGCCGCAGCACCGCGACGGAGTCGGCCTCGCCCACGGAATGCTCGAGCGTGGTGAAGATCACGCCCTCGCTCACGGCCTCGATCAACGATCGCGCGTGCCCCGCGGCGTCGGGCTGGCCGAAACGCGCCAGGTGCGGCGCCACCCGCGGATCCGACTCCAGTCCGAGTGCCCGGAGATCCGCGGCGGTGCCCACGTACAGAGCCGCATGCGGCCAGTAGCCGGGCAGGAATGCGGTGGAGAGATACCAGTTGCGCCGCTCGATCACGATGTCGCCCGGCCGGAGCCGCGGCCGCAGCGCGGCCAGCTGCGCGGCGGTCACCAGCCCTTTCTCGCCCTCCGGCTCGCGGATCTTCACGTCGGCCAGCAGCGTCGAGACCGCCGCACCCGCGCGGTACGCGCCTCCGCGCGCGAAGGCCTCCACGTTGGCCAGCGCCGTCTGCAGCTTGTAGCGCAGCAGCCGCTCGGAGAGCAGGGCGGTGTTTTCCCCCGCGGTCGCAATCGCGCGGTGAAAGCGCGCGTAAGGCTCTCCGTCGCGCAGGCCGCCGGCCGCCCACCGCGGGAGCGTCGCCTGGTAATGCCGCCAGCCCTGCTCCAGCCAGCGACGGTGCGCGACGTGCCCCAGGTTCGCGCGGATCGTGTCGTAGGTGCCGGCCGGGAGGTCCCAGCGCGGCTCGGCTTCGTTGAGCTTGCGGACCGCGTTCTGGGCTCCGTCGAACGCCAGCACGAAGCGCGCGGCGTAATCGTACGCGAGGGCCGCCGCCGTGTAGTGCAGCAGCAGCGCCCGGAGCTGCAGCGATTCGTCCCCGAGCTCCCCATGCCGCTGGTAATACCACACGGTGCGCAGCAGCGCCGCCCGGAACGCGAGGTACTGCACGAGCATGCGCCGGATCTCGTCATCATCCTCCGGCCGGTAGTAGCTGCGGTCGCCCGCGGCCAGGCCCGCTTCGAAGCCGCGGTATCGCGCCTCCAGTGCCTCGAGGCCACCGATCACCGCCACGAGCGCGCGTTCGTCGGACGCCATCCGCTCCACCAGCGCCGCTTCGGCGGATTCGTGCAGGGCGGGCCCGGCATGGCGCAGGAACTCGATGGGCCGGTCGCGCATCAGCCAGGCCCCCAGCCCGAGGGCGGCGACGCCGGCACCGGCTCCGGTGGCGACGACGAGCCAGTGCGCGGGCCGGTAGACGATGCCCGCTGACGGGGGCGCCGCGATCGCCAGCGGCACGTGCGCCTCGGTCGCGAAGGCGTCGAGCATCCGGCCGATCGCGGCATGCTCCGCGCGCAGCGCGGCGGCTTTGCCCGGGGAGAACAACAGCCGCACCTCGGCCCACCAGAATGGCAGCGACTCGCGCCAGCGGCGACCCGCGCTGACGGCCACGAGTCCGGCCGAAGGCATCAGCGCGAGCCAGGTCCAGGCCACCCACGGCAGGAAATACAGGCTCATCCGCCACCACACGAAGGCGTACCACAGCGCGTAGAGCGGCAGGCTCAGCAGCAGCCGGCTCAACGCCACCACCATGCGGCCCTGCCCGGCCGTCCGGCCGGCGATCACGCGCACGAGCACGTAAGGGAAGACGTGATGGAGCAGCCCGACGAGGCCGACGAGCCCGCCTGCCAGCAGCCGCACCCCGTCCCGCAGCAGCACGGCGAGCAACCGCGGTCCGCGCAGGGCGAAGATGCGCGCATCGAGAGGGACGCCGGCGGCACGGAGGGACGCCGCGTGGGCATCGACGCGCGCGGCTGCCTCCCGGGCGCGGGCGGGGTCGGTGCGGTGGAAATGATTGATCGTCGCGGCCGCGCGCTGGCGCCGATGCAGCGTGCCGAGCGCCGCGCGGCGGCCGCCCGGGGCCGGCGGCAGCAGCGCCTCGAGCTCGTCGAGCAACGGCTCCCACGCGGGGTCGTCCAGGTGCGTCACGCAATGCCGCAGGCGGGCCCCGATCTCCTGCGTGAGCGTGCGCATCGCCCGGTGCTCGTCACCGTCGTGCATCCGCAGCCACCGCGCGGCGTCGATCGGCCGCCCGATCTTGATCCACACCGCGCTGCGAAAGCGTTCCTTGCGCTCGTAGTTGAGCCCGACCGGCACGATCCGCAGGCGTTCCGCGCCGAGCGCCACCGCCTGCAGCGCGAGCCGCGCGGCGCCCGAACGCACGAGCGCGAGCTGCGCGGCGTCGTGGCTCCGGCCTTCCGGGAAAATGCCCATCACGGCGCCTCCGGCCAGCCGGCGCGCGGCGGCGGCGAGCGACTCGAGGTTTTTTCCCACCTGGCCGGCGTCGTCGCTGCCCCGATAGGCCGGCACCATGCCGAGCGCCCGGAGCACCCGGCCGAACACCGGGATGGCGAACAGCGGCGCCTTCGCCATCAGGCGCACCGGCCGCTGCGCCGCGATGCCGAGCAGCACGGGATCGATGAGCGAGTTGGGGTGATTGGCGACGAGCAGCACCGGTCCCGCGCGCGGCATCAGCTCGCTCCCGGTCACTTCGATGCGTGGGTAATAGAAACGGGCGAGGGCGCGGACGCTGCCGCGCAGAAAACCGATCTTCTCGGACGAGGGCATGGGGCGGGACGCGCGAGCACACCGCAGCCTCCGCAGCCACGCAAGCGGGACATGCGCGCGACGCCCCGGACCGGCACCGGCTCCGCGCGAGGTTCAATGAACTGCTCCGCCGCGTCATCCGCGCCCCCGGTTCTCCGCGCCGTCCCTCCGTATCCCCCGCCATTGCCAAGTTTGCCGGCCGATCATCTTCTCGCCCGGTGCTCGCGCTGCTGATCTTCGTGCCGGTCTTCCTCGTCTTCGAGGTGTGGCAGCTCGTGCTGAGCGAACGTTATCTCGGCATCAAGCAGATCGCGCGCGGCACCGATCCGCGCACGCACGGTCCGCGCGAATCGACCGCCTTCATCTGGAGCATGACGCTCTTCCTCTACTGGCTGTGGATGATGCTGCTGCTCACAGTGGCCTTCAGCCGCGCCCACGGCATCGGCCTGCTGCTCGCCTCACTGATCGGCTTCTCGCTGCGCCGCGGCGCGCGATTCAAGTGGGTGCTGGTCATCCTGACCTTCGAGGGCGCCATCCGCATCGGGCTGCTGATCTCGCTCGGCGCGATGGCGTGGCGCAAACTGCTCTGAGCACTGCGGCCGGGGACGCAAAGGAACCTTCACGCCGCCCCCTTGGCGCATCAGCCCAGTCCCATCCGTCGCGTCTCGCCCTTCGTCGCCGGCTCCGCGAACGATTGCGCGAAGAATTCCTGCGCGGCGGAGATGAACTTGGAATACTGGGTGTAATCGCCCGCCCACGAGTTGGGCACCTGGATCCGCCGGATGACACCCTGCCCCACCTGGTCGGGCGCGCTGGCGTCGGGCGTGAGTTCCATCGTGAATTTCGGGTCGTGCGTGTGCACGACGTAGTGCCGCGAGCCGTCGCGGCCTTCGCGCTCGATGCGCAGGAATGCGGAGAGGTTCATCGCGACGCCCGCAGGATGCCCGTCCCGCGGCGCCGGCACAACCTCCGATTTCCCGCGGCGCCTTTTCCCTTGAGCCGCGCGAAGACGCGCCGCACAAACTTGCCGCCGCCCGCGCACGGATGCGGGGCGGCCGGCCGCGTGGTGTCCGGCGCCGCTCCATGAAATCCTCCGATTCCAACTCCCAACTGCCCGCGTGGATTTTCATCGCGACCGACCTCGCGTTGATCGGCGCGGCCGGGCTCATCGCCGCCACCAGCCCGAAGCCGCTTTCCGGCAGCGCGGTGCTCTGGATCGCGGGCTGCGTGGGCCTCGGCGCGATCGCCGGCCTCGTGCCGCTGGTCCTGATCCACGAACGCCGCAAGAACGAGCAGCTCGACGAACGCCAGCGGGAGCTCGAGGCGCTCGCCCGCACCGTCAGCTCTTCGGCCGAGCAGATCAGCATCGCCGCCGGCGGCCTGCACCAGATCGCCGAGCTCGCGCTGAAAAACCTGCGCATGGCGGAACACCTGCCGCAGAAACTGCAGGAAAAGGTCGCCGAGTTCCAGTCCCAGCTCGCCGCCGCCGACGACGCCGAGAAGGAGGAACTCGAACGCGAACTGCTCGCGCTGCGCACCTCCGAGAGCGAACGGCTCGAATCGGCGGCGCAGCGCATCGCCAAGTCTGCCGCCGAATGGTCCAAGCTGGAGGCCACCGTGCAGCAGCACCTCGCCGCCACCACCGAGACGGCCGCCCGGCTGGGCGCGACCCTCGACGGTGCCATCACCCAGGCCCGCACCGCCGCGGAACAGGCCCTCGCCCAGGCGCGCATCGAGGCGGCGCGCGGCGTCGGCGACGCGGCCGGCGAAGCGGTCCGCGCCCTCGAAGCCGCCAAGGCCGCCGCTCTGGTCGAGTTCGACGCCAAGCTCGCCACCGCCGCCGCCCTCGTGGCCGCGCGCGTGACCGCCACGCTGGACGCGCGGCTCGCCGCCACCCCGGCCC
>CALFZM010000365.1 GCA_937952235.1 uncultured Opitutia bacterium
GCGACGCCAGAATTGGAAATCTACGAGGGAAAGAGGACTCCAGCGGGCTGCGGTTTTTCGAGGCGGATTCGCCCGGGTAAATTAGGAAACCGCTGCTCTATCCAGTTGAGCTACGGGGACGACGCTTGGACGAATAGAACTTCCGGCCGACGGTCCAAGACTCGAATTTCACGAGCGGATCCCCTTTCCGCAAGGCGCCGGCGCTGCGGCCAACCGAAAAATGGACTAAAGTGCAAATGGACCGCAGCGGATGGCCCTCCTTCCCCCGTGAACCGTCTCCCTTAGTGCGGGTCGCTACGGTATGGGAAAGGAAATTGTGGCTCCTGCGTCAGAGCCGGCGTTCGCACCGGGCACCTCCGGGTTGCAGCTTCCAACTGCGCGGGCGAGCCTGCCGCGGAGCGGCGGAGGATGGCGGCTCGATGCCGCGCCGTCCGCAGGTGAGGCGTATCGTCCCGGGCTTGTTGGTGTCAGGGGCGTGACGCTCGCCATCGCCCCCGACCGCTCCGCCAGAAAGGCTCGGGCGGCCCTGCGAGTCTCCCGCATTCGCTGAATCGACTCACGCCATGTTCGATTGGATGGCAGATCATCGGGAGCTGCTTTGGTACACCGGCGCCGCGTCCCTCGCGCTCTTCGTTGCGAGCTTGCTCATTGTTCCACCTCTGATCGTGCGCATTCGACCCGACTATTTCGCACACGCGGTGCGGCCCCCGAGCGGTTGGGAGCAGCAGCAACCCCTGGTCCGCCTGGCCATCCTGGTGGGGAAGAATGTGCTGGGCGGCGTCCTGCTGATCGCCGGTCTCGCGATGCTCGTCCTGCCGGGCCAGGGACTCCTTACGCTGTTTGTCGGCTTCCTGCTCATCGACTTTCCCGGCAAATACCGGCTCGAGCAATGGCTGGTCCGGCGACGCTACATTCTGGGTCCGATAAACTGGCTGCGGAGACGCCGCCATCGGCCGCCGCTGCAGGTCGCAACGCCTGCGTTCCGCGGTCCCGCGCTGCGCTCAAACGCGAAAACCAGGAATGGTCCTTGCGTTCCGGGTGGGATGAGCGACGGTGGCGCTTCGTAAGAAAACGTTAGATGACAGTGGCTGGTGGGTCTTCAAGTGAGCTTCTGGTTCAGTGATGATTCGAAACCCGACTCCCGGGAACGCGCTGACAGCAGACGAAGCATACGAGAATCATCACAATGAATTCCAAACTCTATGTTGGAAACATGTCGTTCAAGACCACCGAGGCCGATCTCCGCGACACCTTCGGTCAATTCGGGAACGTGACCGACGTTTACATCGCCAACGATCGTGAGACGGGGCGGCCGCGCGGCTTTGCCTTCGTGACGTTCAGCACCGATACCGAGAGCAAACTCGCGGCGGAAAAGATGAACGGCACCGATCTCGATGGCCGGCAACTGACGGTCAACGAAGCCAAGCCCAAGGAAGAGACCGGCGGCGGCCGCAGCTACAGCAGCCCGGATCGCCGCGCAGGCGCGTTCCAGGCCCGCGGCAACCGCTACTGACCCCGGCGCGGCTGGACCGCCACCCTCGAACGAAGTGCTGCGGCACTTCGCTTTTTTTGTCCCGTACCTGGCCCGGTCGTCGGCTGCGCGTGACAAATCCTCGCCAGAAGCGGATGGCCCGCACGCGAGTTAGCCGGAGGCGGAAAATACAGCGGATAATACATCGCGTTGCCCGAAAGGCGGAGCTAGAATGATCGCAGTCAATGACGACAAAACCATCACGCTTTTGGCCGACCTCATCGCCCATCACGAGAAAGACGCATGTATGCTCCGAGCTCTGCTCTGGGAGGTTCAAGATACCGCGACATGAACCCTCGCGCTCCCAACGATGCCCTTCCCGATGAGATGAATCGGCGGCATCCGAAGGCGGCGGCATGACCGTCGCACCAGCCAGGTCAATATTCGATCTGACGGTGCGGGTGGGCTGCAGCCTGGCGTACGAAGTCACGGGCTCCGCCTCGCTGCTGATGAATGTGCAGCCGCACCCCAGCCGCAATCATGCAGTGCTCTTCGAGGCTTTGACGCTGGGCAACTGCCTCCCCGCTGAGGCCTTCAAGGACGCGCATGGCAACCGGGTCTGGCGGGTGAAGCTCGCGCCGGGCGTGAATTGCTTTCGGCACGACGCGATCGTCGCGACCACCTCGCGCCCCGACAACGACGACCTTCCCTTCGCATCGGCCGGCGCGCCCCACGACCTTCCGACGAGCCTCCTTCGCTACACGATGCCCAGCCGCTACTGCGATTCCGACAAACTTCGCCAGTTCGCATGGGACACGTTCGGGCTGGTGGAACCGGGCCTGCCTCGCGTCACGGCGATCAGCCGGTGGCTGCACGACAACATCGAATATCGCTACATGTCCGGGCAGCCCGAACTCTCCGCGTGGGACGTGCTGCAGCGCGGCTATGGCGTCTGCCGCGACTTCGCCCATCTCGCGATCGCCCTGAATCGCACCTTCAACGTTCCGGCGCGCTACGTCACCGGTCACCTGCCTGACATCGGCTTCCCCGATCCGGACAACCACATGGATTTTCACGCTTACGCCGAGGTGTATATCGGCGGGCACTGGTTCACGACCGATGCGCGCTTCCATGTGCCGCGGATCGGCCGAATCAGAATCTCCAGCGGGCTCGATGCCGTCGATGGGGCCTTTTCCACCCTCTTCGGCGGTGCGACGCTCAGCTACTTTCAAGTCTGGGCCTACCAGGTGCCACGAGGCACCGTGGGAGTGGGCGACCCGCTCGATTTTTCGCGCCGGCTGGACAACCGGCACGAAGTGCAAACCGAGACGCCTTACCCACTCGGCGACCCTGAGCCCGGACAGCTCGGGACTGGCCCGAGCGCGCCCGCTAGCCTGCGCTGAATACGGCGTGGGGCGCGGAATGAGCGGTGAGCCCCCCGTTGCTTCGCGCGAGTTCAGCGGGCGTGGCCAGCTCATAGGTGATCTTGCCCTCGGCGATTTCCCGTAGCGCCGTGTCCTCGGGGGAAAGCTTTTCCAGGGAGACCACGAGCGGACGGTTGCCGCGTTTGAGCTGCTTCACGCGCCGAGAAACGACGTTCACGAGGATCGTAGGATCATCGATCACTTTCAGTGCGCTCTGTAGGTAGTCGTCTCTCATAGGGATGGATTGCTGCCTGCTGCCGGCTGCCGTAGGTTCTCGGCGATTCGGCCAGCTTAGAAACGAAGCGGCCTGGGTGCGACGCTTATCCCGCGCCTCAACCCGCCACCTCGGTAATCGGCTGCGGGGCCATCCGGTTGGACTTATCTTCGACGATCAAAGGGGCGCCCCTGGCGCGCCACCTTCCGGCACAAACGTGCCAGACGTGCTCATCCGTTCACCCAAAACCCACGGGCAACCCGGCACGATCGCAGGTCCGGTTTGGAGTGGCCACTCCCCTCACGGCTGAATGAAGGTCCTCCCATGCTGCCGCACGCTCGCGTCCTCGGGTTGGCCCTGGCCCTTGCCACGGCGGCCGCGGTCGCCGCGGCCGACGCGACCGCGGAATTCGAGGCGCTGCGCGCACTGCATGCCTCCCAGTGGACCGAGCCGGAGCGACGTGGCACGCCCGACCATATGCAGTGGCTCGGCGAGCGGTCGCGCCGCCTGCGTGAACTCGGCACGGCCTTCCTCGCCGCTCATCCCGACGACCCGCGGCGGTGGGACGTCCTGGTCATGCTGCAGTACAGCGGCGTGCAACGCTCCGCGACGCCCAACCCGGGTGGCAATCCCCTGGGATCGCCGACCCAGGAGACCGCCCGCTGGCAACAACGTTACTACTCCCAATTGGAGGATCTGCTCGAAGCCCGGGACGCGAGCCGATCGGCCCGCCATGCCGCGCTCATGCAGCTCATCGATCATCACACGATCTCGGTGCGACGCGGCACGGTGGACGATCCACGTCGGGGCCTGATCCCCGCCCTGCGACAGTGGGTCCGGGACTTTCACGCCCTCGAGCCCCACTCAGGTGCTCTCGCCTACCTTTACCTGCGCGTGGCCCGGATGCTCGACGCGGTCGACCCGGCGAACAGCCGGAGCTTCATCGCGGAGCGACGCGCGTATCACCTCGGAGCCCATCATCCGGACACTGATGTCCGGCGCAACCT
>CALFZM010000366.1 GCA_937952235.1 uncultured Opitutia bacterium
TGACGTGCGACGGACCGGTCCGCAGCGGCTTGAGGACAAGCCGCTCCACCTTTCCCACCCGCGCGGGTGCGTAGCACCCCGGAAGGTGGAGCCGCCTGTCCCCAGGCGGCTGACATTCGGCCGTTCCGTCCGCAGCGGCCTGGGACCAGCCGATCTGCCCTTGCCTACGCGCGCGGGAGGCGCTTCCAGTCATCGCGGCTCGGCCGCGACCGCAGTGCATTCGCCGCGTCGTCGTCGAACTTTTCCGCCTTGGGATCCCACTTGAGCGGACGCCCCAGCTCCATCGCGATCGCACCCAGGTGCAGCGCCGTGCTCAGCCGGTGCAGGCCTTCCGCGGTGTACATCGGCGGCTGGCCGTTCTTCACGCAGTCGAGGAAATCGCGGTGCTCGCGCGGCCGGCGCGGCCCGAGCTTGCTCGTCTTCGGATCGTACACCTGGCGGAACACGTTCACATCGCTGCCCTCCAGCCGGCCGAGCCAGCCCTTGTTGCCCACCCAGCCTTCCGTCCCCTCCAGGCGGATCGAAGGCTGGGACGCCGTGACCTCGAGCACGACCCCGTTCGCATAGGTGTAGGTAATGTCGTAGGTCTGGGGCACCGTGTTCAGGGAATTCGGCGGGATCACCCCCCGGCCGCTGACCGCGACGGGACCGGAATCCTCGGCGGAATTTGCCACCTGCGCCGTATCCACGAGATGGGCACCCCAGTCCGTCAGCGACCCGCCGGAGAAATCGCGAATCTGCCGCCAGACCTGCGGGTCGGTGAGATTGGGCGTGTAGGGCCGGTGGGGCGCGGGGCCGAGCCAGAGTTCATAGTTGAGATCGGCCGGCACCGGCACCGGCGCCTCGACCGGATATACCGGCTTCACGGGCAACCCGACCTTGATCCGCTGCAGCCGGCCAATGCCGCCGTTGCGCACGACCTCGGCGAGCTTGTAGTACTGGATGACGGACCGGTCCTCGAGCCCGGTGGCGAACACCGCCTTGCGGCGCGCGACCGTGTTGGCGAGCTCGCGACCCTCGGCGATCGTGAGGGTGGGTTTCTCGCAGAAGACCATCTTTCCCGCCTCGAGCGCGGCGAGCGCCATCGGCACGTGCCAGTGATCCGGTGTCGAGATCACCGCGACATCGATGTCGCGCCGCTCGAGCAGCGTGCGGAAATCCGCGATCTCGGCGCAGCCATTCGCCTGATACTGGTCGTCCACCGCCTTCCGCGCCCGCGCCCGCCGGCTGCCGTAGACGTCGCACACCGCCACCACCCGGCAGTCCTCCTCCTGGAGGAACGCCTTCAGGTTCACCCCGAAGCCGTGCGCGCCGACGCCGATGCAGCCGAGCGTGACCCGGTTCGAAGGTGCGCCGGCCCCCCACAGCCGGCCGGTGAACACCTGCGGCCCGCAGCCCGCGGCCAGCACGCCGGCGAGTCCGGATTTCAGAAATGCGCGCCGCGACGAGGGGGGAGTGCTCATGGGACGGGAAGCTATCCGGAAATCCTGCGGTCTTTCAATCGAAGGATCGCGCGGAGGTGGCTCCTGACGCCGCCAGCCCCGTCGTGCGGTCGGCGGCCGGATGCGCCGCCAGCACGGCGGCGTGGGCGGCGGCATCGATGTTGCGCCCGCCGAGCACCACGACGAGCGCGCGCCCTTCGACGCGGCCGGCCAGCACGGGCGCCAGCGCCGCCGCCGCCGCACCCTCGACCACCGCGCCGCATTCCCGCGCCAGCACCGCAAGCGCCCCGCCGATCTCGGCTTCCGAGGCCGTCACCACGGCATCGACCCGCGCTGCCGCCGCGGCAAACGCTTCGCCTCCGACGCACGCCACCGCGAGCCCGTCCGCCAGCGTGCGTTCCACCGGCGCCGTCACCGGCGCACCCTGCCGCCAGGCGGCCGCAAAACCCGCCGCCGCCGCGGGCTCGGCGGCGACCACCCGCACGTCGGGCCGCAACGCCTTCACCACGGTCGCCACCCCCGCGAGCAACCCCCCGCCGCCGACCGCGACCACAAGCGTATCGAGTTCCGGCACCTGCTCCAGGATCTCCAGCGCCAGCGTGCCCTGGCCGGCCATCACCCGCCGGTCGTCGAACGGGTGGACGAACGTCGCCCCCGTCGCCGCCGCCAGCGCCAAGGCGTGCCGGTGCGCCGCTTCGAACGTCGCGCCGTGCAGGATCACCTGCGCCCCCAGGGTCCGGCAGCGCGACACCTTCACCGCCGGCGCCGTGGCCGGCATCACCACGGTGACGCTCACGCCGAGCTGCGCCCCGTGGTAGGCGAGGCCGAGCGCGTGATTGCCAGCGGACGCCGCAACGACCCCGCGCGTCCGCTCGGCCGGCTCCAGGCAGAGCAAGGCGTGCCGGGCGCCGCGCTCCTTGAACGAGCCGGTCCGCTGCAGGTCCTCGCGCTTCAGCCAGATGCTCCGGCCGGCGCGGGCCGTCAGCGCCGGCGCGGCATGACACGGCGTCAGCCGGATGCCGGGCGCAAGACGGCGGCGGGCAGCTTCGACCGCGGACAAGTCGAAGGCGCGCGCGCGTGAAACCGGACGCGGGCGGGAGGAGACGGAGGCTGAGGTCATGGCGGTGAGACGTGGAAAAACAAAAAGCCCTGAGCGGTGAGCTCAGGGCTTCGGAAAACGGATGACTGGGATGTTGTCGCTATGCAGTCACGCGCCGCCGCCCTGATTCGAGACGAATCATAATGAGGGCGGCAATAATGACGGAGCGGAGGCTCATGGACTGCGGAGGGACACGGAACACGCCCGGGCCCGCGTGTCGAGCCCGGAGTCGGAGCGGCGCGGGATCACAGGGATTTGACGGCGATGAGACGGACGGCCGGCTCAATTCTCGCGCGCGAACGTCGTCTGCGGCCGCTCTAGGTTCAGTTCCTTGATCCAGATGTTGCGAAACCGCACGTCGTGCCCCTCGCACTGCAGCTTGAGGCCGCCGGGCGTATCCGTGATGCCACGACCCCCGTCGTTGCCGCCGTCGATCCCGGAGTTGGCGCCGCCCCAGACCTGGTTGATCTCCTGGTTGGCGTGGATCTTCACGCCGTTGAAGAACATCGTCACGCGCGCCTTCTCCACCAGCTTGCCGTCCTTGAACCGCGCGGCGCGGAACTGGAGGTCGTAGGCGTTCCACTGGCGCAGCCCCTTGTAGAGGTAGTAGGGCGACTCGGTCTCGTTGATGACCGAGCCCATGCCGTGCCTGGTGCCGTCGCCATCCTGGATCTGGATCTCGTAGCGATTCTGGAGATACACCCCGCTGTTGCCGCCTTCATTCATGACGAGGAATTCGATGTGCAGTCGGAAATCGCGGTAGGCCTTCCTGGTCACGATGTCGGCGGCCCCGTACCGTCCCTTCGGCGCCGCGGGATCGTCGGACTGGAGCACCGTGCCGCGGTCGACCGGATCGTCGACGATCTTCCATTTGATCGGGAGCGCCGACGCGAACCGTGGCCCTTCCCAGTAGGTCCATTTTGCATCGAGCATCGCCCGCGTCCCGTCGAAGATCACCTCCGCGCCGGGGAGAGGTCTTGCGCCCACGCCGACGCCGGCGAACGCGGAACCGGCGGCAGTGTAGGCGAGCGTGACGAGAGCGAGCGAGGTGAGGCGGGGGAAGGGCATGGGGGTGGAGGTGTTCTCCCCGATCCAGACACACCGCGAGCGCGCGACAAGCGCAACGATGCGCGCCAGCGCGGGGCGCGGGCAGCGCGGACGCATTTCGACTTTTCCCGCTCCTCGTCTCCCGCTCGAATGCCGCCGTGAGCGCCCCGCCCCCTCGCCCTCCGTCCGCGACCGCCGGCGGCCGGAGGCAGCGGGCGCTCCTTCGCGTGATGCTCGTGCTCGCGGGTTTCGCCGCGTACCACAACAGCTTCCACGGGCCGTTCGTCTTCGACGACGGACCGGCGATCCGGGACAACCCCACCCTCCGCACGCTGTGGCCGCCTTCGGTGCCGCTGTCGCCGCCGCCCGATACCGGCGTGGGGGGCCGGCCGCTGGTCAACCTCAGCTTCGCCCTCAACCATGCCATCGGCGGCTACGACGTCCGCGGTTTCCACGCCGTCAACCTGTCCCTTCACCTCGGTTCGGCCCTGCTCGCCTTCGGGCTCGTGCGCCGGACCGCGCGGGTGAACGCCGACGTGATTGCCGGAGCGGCGGCGCTGCTGTGGGTCGTGCATCCGCTCGCGACGGCATCGGTGACCTACCTGTCGCAGCGCTCGGAGCTGCTCATGGGCTTTCTGTACCTGCTCACCGGGTACGGTTTCGTCCGCGGCGCGGCGTCGGGGCATCGCGGCTGGCTGGCGATTTCCGCGGGCGCCTGCGCGCTCGGTCCGTTGAGCAAGGAGGTCATGGTGACGGCGCCGCTCGCGGTGCTGCTCTACGACCGCTGCTTCGCCGCGGGCTCGTGGCGCGCCGCCTGGACGCTGCGCCGCGGGTACTATCTGGCGCTCGGGGCGACCTGGCTCGTGCTCGCGTGGGCGCTGCGCTCCGACCTGGGCCTGCGCAGCGTGGGATTCGGCCTCGGCGTGTCGGCCGCGACGTACGCGCTCCAGTCGGCGCAGGCGCTCCTGCTGTACGCCAAACTCAGCCTCTGGCCCGCGCCGCTGGTGTTCGACTACGGCGCGGTGTACTCCGGCGCGACGCCGCTCGCCCTCGGCAGCCTCGCGCTCGTGGCGCTGCTGGCCGCGTGGGCCGCGCGGGCGGCGCATCGCGGCGCGGTCGCGGGTTTCCTCGGCGTGATGTTTCTGCTCCTGCTGGCGCCGACGACCAGCGTGGTGCCCGTCGCGGAACAACCGATGGCGGAGAACCGGATGTACCTGCCGCTGCTGGTCGCGATGATCGGACTCGTGCTCGCGCTGCAACGCGCGCTGGGCCGGCCGGCCCGCGTGGCGTTCGTGGCGGCGGCGCTGGCGGCCGGGTTCGGGGCGCTCACCGTCGCGCGCAACGCGGACTATCGCAGCGAGGTGACACTGTGGGCCGACTCCGCCGCCAAGCGACCGGAGAACCCCCGCGCATTCTTCAACCTGGGCCAGCAACTGCTCCGGCTCGACCGCGCCGCGGAGGCGGAGGCGGCGCTGCGCCGCGCGCTGGGGCTGCGGCCGGCCGAGGCCCGGATTCATTCCAGCCTGGGCACGGCGCTGCTCGAGCAGGAGCGACCGGCCGACGCCATCGCCGCGCTGCGCGAGGCCACGCGCCTCGATCCGCGACACGCCCCGGCCTGGTACAATCTCGGGCTGGCGCTGCGCCGCGCGGGCGAGGCGGCTGCAGCCTTGCCGGCCCTCTCCCGCGCGCTCGAGTTGCAGCCCGACCACGCCGGGGCGCTGGTCGAAACGGGCAACGCGTGCTTCGAACTGGGCCGGCTCGCCGACGCCGTGACCGCCTACGAACGCGCCCTCGCCGTCGACGCCACCTCGGCGATCGCGCGCTACAACGCCGGCAGCGCGTGCCTCGAGCTCGGGCGCGTGCCGGAGGCGGTCCGGCATCTCGCCGCGGCCGTGGAGCTGAAGCCAGCCGATGCGGAGATTCGCAATTTTCACGGCGCCGCCCTGCTGCGCGCCGGACGCACGGCGGAGGCGATCGCGGCGTTCGAAGCGGCGCTGCGACTGAAACCGGATTATGCGGATGCCCGGGACAACCTGGCTCTCGCCAGGCGTCCGCCGCCTCCGCGTTAAGCGGCTGGGGACCGGCGGCTCCATCCCCGCTGAGCCGGAACGATGCCGTGGTGGCGGAGCCGCCTGTCCCCAGGCGGCTGACGTGCGATGGACCGGTCCGCAGCAGCTTGAGGACAAGCTGCTCCACCTTTCAGTGCGGCCGTTTTCACGGCTGATTTGTAGAGCAGCTGCATCAGTCCGGCTGAGGCGTTCCTGCCTAGGTCCGTCGCGCTCACGGCGCTGTCGGAGCGGCGTGCCATCGGCGCGGCGCATCGCGGCCGCTTCTCACTTCGTCGCGGGAATCGAAAACGCGTCGAACTCGTCGCCCTTCGGGTCCACCGCCACGAAATCCGCGCGGCCCAGGGTCAACGTCGCGACGAACACGTGATTCTTCGAATGCGTTCGCTCGAGGTAGGGCGCCTTCTCGAGCGGCGTGGTGGTCCGGGTGTTCACCGCCCAGGCGCCGTCGCCAAGGTAACGCGTGCCGCCGGCGTTCTTCTCCCCGCCCTTGAGCGGATGCGTCACCTTGTAGGTGTGGTCGTGATTCTCGAAGGCGAAACGCACGCCGTATTCGTCGAACAGCGGCACCCAGTTGGCCCGGATCGCGACCGAGACCGCACCGCTGTAGGCCCGGTTCGAGGGGTACGCCGGCACGTGGTAGAAGGGGACGACGAACGGCACGTCGCGTCGCTGCGCGAGCGTTTGCCGCAGCCAGTCGGTCTGCGGGCCGGGGACCGGGTTGGTGTGAAACGAATCGAGCGCGATGAGGGTGAGATAGTCGCCGACGTCCAGCGCCCGATAGCCCGGGCGACCGGGGAAGGCGAACAGCGAGTAGAAGAACAGGGCGCGATCCGTCGACATGCCGCGGGCGGGAGCGCCACCGCGGAGCAGATACGTGTCGCCGTGGACCTCGTGGTTGCCGATGGCGGGGATCACCGGGATCATCCGTCCGTCCTTGGTCACCATCGTGGAGCGCCAGATGCGGAAGAAGTCGAACCACCGCGACGCCGCCTTGGGCTCGTTGTTCACGTAGGCGATGTCGCCGCCGAGGAGGGCAAAATCGGGGTTCTGCGCGGCCGCGACCCGGCACATGTTGGCCATCAGGTCGGGGGTGTCGCCGCCGTAGATGTCCCCGCCGGACACGAAGCGCACGGGCCGCGTCAGCCGTGGCGGCAGCGTCCGGAATTTCGGCGTGGCCGCCGAGCCCGACGCCGCGTGCGGCTGGAAGACCAGCTCTCCGTCCGTCTCGCGCGCGGCGAGTCGGCCAAAGCGGAACTCGTACAGCGTGTCGCCGCGCAGGCCGGTCAGTTCGACCGTGTGGATCATCCGGTTCGTGAACGGCATCGGCACCGCCTGCCCGCGCGCCAGCGTCCACGCCGCGCCGCCCTCCGCCGGGCGGTACTCGATCACGCTGTCGACGAACCCTTCGGTCCAGTCCGTGTGCCAGTGGATCGTCATCGTCGTCACCGGGTCGCGCTGCCAGGTGAGGTAAACGGTCACCGGCAGCGGCGCCGGCGGCAGCGGCGCGGGAGGCTCCGCCCCGCCCGCGACCCAGGGCAGGAGAAGCGCGAGCAGGCAGCAACGCAGGCTCAACGGCAGGGATGGTTTCATGAGAGACGACAGGGAGCGGCGGCCGCGGAGGGATCAAGCCGGATCGACCGTCCCCTCCGGCCGGTCAGAACCGGTATTCGATGCCGAAGCTGAACTTCTTGCCCGAGTAGCTCACGTCCTCGGGAAACTCCTTGGTGCCGGTGTACGAGACCTGGGGCCGGTGCGTGAGGTTGGTGCCGCTGGCGAAGATATGCAGGCCCTTGCTGAAACGATACCCGATTTCGGCATCGACCTGCTCCTTCGCGCTGAACCATTCGTCCTCATCGGCCGTCGAATCGAGACCCTCGATGTAATCCGAGCGGTAACGATAGTCGACGCGCGCGCGGAAATTGCCCCACGCGTAGGAAAGCGAGCTCGTGAACAGATAATCGGAGAATCCGCGCAGCGGGAGCTTCTCGCTCTCGCGGCCGGGAATCTTCGCGTCGCTCTCGGTGAAGGTGGCGCTCACGTCCGCGCTCAGGCCCTTGAGCGGTCCGGGCAGGAACGTGAGCCGCTGGCGCGCGATCAGCTCGATGCCCTGGTTCTTGGCGCCGGGGCCGTTGCGCGGCTGGGTGTGCGTGTTGGCGCCACCCGCGACCTCGATCGGGCTGCCGTCCGGGTTGAGCGCGTTGAAGCGGGTGACCTTCGAGTAGGTGAAGTTCTTGATGTCCTTCAGGAACAGCGCGACCGAGTAGAGCCCACCCCTGTCGTTGTACCACTCGAGCTGGACGTCGAAGTTGTCCGATTCGCTCGGCTGCAGGTCGGGGTTGCCGTCGCTGATCGTGATGATGCCGGCCGTGGAGACACTTTCCTGCCGGCCCCGCGAGATGTCGTTCAAGCTCGGGCGGCCGTAGCTCTTGTTGTAGCTCTCCCGCAGGATGAGGTTGCGGGCGAGCTCGTGGCGGAAATGCAGGCCGGGAAGCCAGATATCGTATTTCGTGCCGCTGCTCACGGGCACGGTGGAGTAGACATTGCCGGCCGGGGTCGTCGTCGTCACCACGCGCTTGTTGGTCCGGCTGAAATCGTTCTGCTCCCAGCGCAGGCCGCCGATGACGGTATGCCTTCCGAACTTCGCCGTATCCATCACATACGCTGCCGAGGTGGATTCCTTGGCGCGGTAGTCCGCGAGGTTGGAGCTGTTGAACGAACCCGGCTGCACCGGCACCCACCCGGCGGTGCCGAGCGTGGTGCGGGCCTGCTTCGGCAGCGCCTCCATGAAGCGATCCAGCGCAGGAAACATCCGATAGCGGTTCGAGAGCGGGATCATCTGCGTGACCTGCGCGAAGGGGAACGCCTGCGCCGCCGCCGAGTTGGCCGCGATCTGGTGGCTGGTCTGCTCGCGCTCGAAGGTCGGCTTGCTGCTGCGGAACTTGGCGCCGACCTTGAGCGCGTGCGAGACGCGCTCGCCGGGGATCTTTTTCTCCCAGTCGACCTTCCCGCCGTAGATCTCCTCCTCCTTCGTCTGCGTGCGCAGGATGAGGTTGGTCGGACCCTGCCGGGCGTAGGCAAAGTCCGTCGGGCTGAGGCCGTTGATGATCCGGATCGAAGGGTTCAGCCGGTTGCTGGCGTCGTATTCCATCACGTAGTATCCGGCGGAGACCGGATCGAGCCGCATGTTGAACTCGTTGAAGTTGGAAACGACGTTGGTGCTCGTGGCGTAATTGAAATCGTACGTCAGCAGGCTCGTGCCGCGTTCGTGCCGCCCGCCAAAGGTCCATGACCAGATGTCGTTGTGGCTGTCGTCATCGGTCCCGATGTATCCGAGGGTGCTGCGGCTGCCCGCGGTGCCGGGCGTGCCCCGGCCCCGGGAGCCGTCCGGGCTCAGAAACGCGTACGTCTTGCGGCCCGTCGCCTCGTCCTGGAAGCGGGTGTCGATGTCCCAGTCGGTCTCGTACGTCTCCGAGACCTGGTCGTAGTGACTGTAGTACGGCCGGAAGAAGAAGGAATTGTGGGCGTCGGTCCGGAAATCGATCGAGCCGTTGAAACCCCACGACTCCGTCTCCTTGTAGGCGCGCTCGATGTGCGAGGCCTCGAGGAACTTGGTTTTCTGCGTGAGGTTCAGCGTGGGGTTGGTTGCCGGATTGACGACCACCCAGTCGATGTCGGCGTTTTCCGAATAGCGGTCCGTACGGTACTTGGTCGCGGTGAAACTGATGCCCAGGTTCTTCTCCCTCCCCATCACGCCGAAGATGTCCGAGAACGTCGCCCGCGCGTTGTAGCCCCACGTCTCGGACAGGTCGTTGTACGAGGCGGTGGCGCTCAGCCGGTACTCGCGGCCGTCGCGCTGAAAGGCATTGCGCGAGACGACATTGATGATGCCGCCGATCGCATCGCCGTCGCGGTCGGGGGTGACGGCCTTCATCACCTCGATGTTGGTGACGCCGTCGGCCACGAGGTGCCGCATGTTGGCCGAGCGCGAGGTGCCGCCGGCGTTGGGCAGCCGCTGGCCGTCGACCTGGAACGAGTTGAATTCGCCCGGGACGCCGCGGAGGTTGACGGAGGTGGGCGAGCCGTCCTGGTCCTCGTCGACGCTGATGCCCGGCAGCCGCTGCAGGGCATAACCGGGATTGCCGTCGACCATGTTGCCGAAGACTTCCTCGGACACGATGTTCACGATGCCCGCGGCGGTCTTCTGCTGGTTGATCGCGAGCGCCTGGCCCCGCGCCGCTTCCTTCACTTCGAAGGCCGCCAGTTGCATGACCGAGCTTTTCATCGGCGCGTCGACGGTCGCGGACCCGCCGGCGGCGACCGTGACCTGGCGATTCAACGGGTCCAGGCCCACATACTCGATGTCGACCGTCACCGCACCAAGGCGCACGCCCACGAGCGTGAAGCGGCCGTCCACGTCGGAGTAGTCCGACACGTTGGTGCCGCGGACGGTCACGACCGCGCCCTGGAGCGACCGACCCGACGCCTCATCGTAGACGCGGCCGGTGATCGTGCCGCCGGCCTGCGCCCAGGCGAGGCCGGTCAGGAGCGGGACGAGGAGGGCGAGGACCAGGGTGCCGAGCAGCCGGCACGAGCAGTTCAGACGGGGAGCATGCATAGAGACGCAGGAGGGTGGCTGGAGCGGGCGAAAGGAAGGGCGTGGGCGCACGGCGCGATTGCCTGAGGCGACAACGGTGCCGGTGGGGCGCGCGTGGGAGGGGTTGGGGACCGGAGCTGCGACCGATACCGGGGAGCATCCCCGAACCATCGGGAATCGTCCATCACCCGACCGGGTGAGTCCGCGGCAGGCACCGATGCCGCGCGAAGGCGGGGGCACGGAAACGAGGGTCGGACGTCGGCAGCCGGGCATGGAAGGTTCACCTTGCCGACCGGCAGTGACGATTGCGTGGCGGCCCGGGCACGTTCAGGCAACGATGCGCGTTCGCGCTTCGTGCCTCACCCTTTCGGGGGATGGACCGGCCCCCGCGCCCGGCGTTACGGTGCGGCGACGACGGCAGCGTCCCCACCCCTGCTCCGACTTCGTGCGCCTCCGCGACGCCACCCCACCGGTCCCCTCTCAACCCGCGCGCCGCACCGGTCGCAGGTTGCGTCGGTGCAGGCAAAGCGTCCACGCTGGCGCCAACCCCCGGAAGCCGATGGCACCCCGCACGTTTTCCGTCCGCACGCTCGGCGTCGTCCTGCTGGCGTTCGCGGCCCTCGCCTCCGGCCGCGCGGCCGAGGCTCCCCTGACGTCCGTGGCCGCGGCGTTTGCCCAGTGGCCCGGGCTCACGGCGACCGACCGACCCGTCCTGCTCGAAGGCGTCGTGACCGGCACGATGCCCACGGGCGCATTCCGCCTGCACGACGGCGAGCTCGGACTCTACGTCTCGAAGTCCGATGCGGGGCGCGGACTCACTCCGGGTGACCGCGTGCGCGTGGCCGGCACGCTTCGCCCGGGCGGCTTTTCGCCCTGGGTCCTGCCGCACACGGTCACCCTCCTGGGCCGCGGGGCGTTTCCTCCGGCGCAACGCGCGAGCTTCAGCATGCTCGCGTCGGGCGCGAAGGACAACCAGTGGCTGGAGATCGAGGGCGTGGTGCGCGCCGTCACCCTCTCGGAGGCCCGGGACTTCGTGCTGATCGACCTCGGGATGTCGGGCGGCAACCTGCGCGTGCTGGTCAACTACTCGGCGCACCCGGAGTTCTTCTCGCTCGTCGACGCCGAGGTCCGGATGCGGGGTGTGGCCGCGGTGAACGTCAACCAGCACGGCCACGTCGTCGAACCCACCTTCCGCGTGCCGTCCTTCACCGAGATTGCCGTGACGCGCCCGGCCCCCGCCGATGCCTTCGCGGTGCCTCTGGTCCCGATCGCCGGGATGATGCGGCCGATGCCGGGCCAGTGGCAGCGCCATCGGGTGCGCACGACGGGCGTCGTGACCCGCCGGATTTCCGCGACGATGTTCTTTCTTCGCGAGGGCGAACTGGGGCTCAAGGTCGAGACCAGCGATCCGGTGGACCTGCGGCCCGGGGACGTGGTCGAGGCGACAGGCTTCCCCACGATGATCGACGGACTCGCGGTGCTGCAGTACGCCGCGGTCCGCCCGACGGGCACGCAGGCGGCGCCCACCCCGGCACGGCCCAGCCTCGCCGCCCTGCTCGCCGGTGCCCACAACTCCGACCTCGTCAGCCTCGAAGCGCGGCTGGTCGACTGGACGGTCTCCGGCGCAAAGACGACGCTGATCCTCGAGGCGGAGAACCGGCTCTTCAACGGCCTGTTGACGTATGTCGGCCCCCGTCCTCCGCAACTCCCGGCGAGAAACAGCCTGGTGCAGGTCACCGGCGTCTCGGTCGTGAGCGAGCTCGAAGACACCTGGTTTTACCAGCCGCGGTCGTTCGTCCTCCTGCTGGCGGATCCAGCCGACCTCCGTGTGCTCCAGGCCCCCGCGTGGTGGTCCTCGAAGCGGCTCGGCCAGGCCTTGGCCATCTCGTGCGTCGTGCTGCTGACCGTCGGCGGCTGGGTCTGGTCGCTGCGCCGGCAGATCGGCCGCAAGCGCGCGATCATCGAACAGCAGGCGCGCCACGCCGCGGTGCTCGAGGAGCGCAGCCGGATTGCGCGCGATCTCCACGACACGCTCGAGCAGGGCCTTACCGGCCTGTCGCTGCAGATGAAGGCCATGGAAACGGATCTGGAGAGCTCGCCGCATCCGGTGCGCGCGCGCCTGCAGCAGGCGCGCCTGATGCTGCGCCAGAGCCGGGCCCTCGCGCACAACGCCATCCGCGAACTGCGCAGCGAGGCCACCGCTCCCCGGCACGAGGGTCTCGTCGAGGGTTTGCAGCGCGTGGCCGATTCCTGGAACCAGTCCGGCGCCCTCCGCGTGGCGGTGCGCATCGCCGGAGCGGCCCGTCCGCTGGCACCCCGGCTCGAGAATCACCTGCTCGGCATCGGCACCGAGGCGATGACCAACGCCGTGAAGCACGGCCGCGCCGACGCGATCGAGGTGGAACTCGACTATGCGGGATCGCAGCTCGCGCTTCGCATCCGGGACAACGGCACCGGCTTCGACCCCCGCCACGAGCTTCACCAGCGCAGCGGGTGCTTCGGCCTCATCGGCATGCGCGAGCGTGCCCGCGAGCTCGGCGGTCAGCTCCGGATCCTGAGCGAGCCGGGCCAGGGTACCGAGATCCTGGTCGCAGCCCCCGTCGGCTTCGGACCCGACGCTGCCTCCCGCCCATGAAGGCTGCCGCCGCGCCGGTTCCCGCCCGCCCTTCACCCGCGGCATTCCCCGGCGGCTCCCGGTTGAAACCATGATCCCAACGCGGGTCATCCGTGTCATGATCGTCGACGACCACCCGCTGGTCCGCGTCGGCATGGCCACCGTCGTGAACCAGCAGGCGGACATGAAGATCGTGGCCGAGGCCGAGGGCGGCCGGCGTGCGCTCGAGCTTTTCCGCCAGCATCGGCCCGACGTGGTATTGATGGACCTGCGGTTGCGCGACGACGACGGCGCCCACGTCACGGCCTCGATCCGGCAGGAGGCTCCCGACGCCCGCGTGCTGGTGATCTCGAACTACGATGGTGACGAAGATATCCACCAGGCGCTCGCGGCGGGCGCGATGGGCTACCTGTTCAAGAGCGTGGTCGAGGACGAGCTCGTCGACGCCATCCGCGAGATCGGCGCAGGGCGCCGCTACCTGCCGCGGGGCGTCGCCATCCGGCTGCACGAGCACGCCGCGGACCTGCGCCTTACTCGCCGGGAGGACGAGCTGCTCGACCTGCTCGGCAAGGGACTGCGCAACCGCGAGCTCGCCCAGGTGCTGGGCATTTCCGAGGACACGGTGAAGACTCACCTGAAGAGCCTGTTTCGCAAACTCGACGTGTCCGATCGCGCCGAGGCCGTGCGCGAAGCGATGCGCCGGGGGTTCCTGCATCCGCAGTAAAGATACGGGCGCCGGGCCGGCCGGGGATGGACGCTCGCCGAACCGGGCGGCGATCAAGCCGCCGCCCGGGCGGCGGGGAGCGTGATGAAGAACTCGGTGCCGGCGCCGGGCGCGCTTTCCACCCGCACGTCGCCACCGTGGGCCTGCACGACGTTTTTCACGATCGCCAGGCCGAGACCGGTGCCGCCCTGCTCGCGCGAACGCGCCTTGTCCACCCGGTAGAATCGCTCGAAGACGCGCGCCTTCGCCTCCGCCGGAATGCCGGGCCCGTCGTCGCGCACCGTGAGCTCGACGTGGGCGCCGTCGAGCGCGCGGCCGCCGACCGCGATGTGCCCGCCGGCGCGGCCGTACTTGATGCCGTTGTCGATCAGGTTGGAAAGCACCTGCCGGAGACGCTCGGGATCGGCCTCGGCCCGGGCCTCGGGGGCGACGCGGTTCTCGAGCGTGATCTGGCGGGCCCGCGCCAGCAGCGCGGCATCATCGAGCGCCTCCTGCGCCGCGGTTCGCAGCGTCACCGGCTGCAGCTTCAATTCGATGCGCCCCGAGTCGAGCCGGGCCAGCAGCAGCAGGTCGTCGATGAGCAGCGTCAGCCGGCTCGCGTGCTTGTCGATGATCTCGAGGAAACGCGCCGTCACCGCCGGATCGTTCTTCCCGCCGTCGATCAGCGTCTCCGCCGCGCTCTTGATCAACGAGAGCGGCGTGCGCAGCTCGTGGCTGACGTTCGCCACGAACTCCTGCCGCACGGCTTCGAGCAGCCTCAGCCGGGTAAGGTCGTGGAAGACCAGGATGGCTCCGTCGCGGCCCCCGTCGGCCGTGCGGAGGGCGAGAGCGTTGACCTGGAGGAAGCGGGTTTCCGCCACCCCCTCGAGCCGCAGCTCGTGGTTGAGCACCTCGGGTTCGCGCTCGAGGCGGGACACCAGCGCCGCGACTTCATGATGCCGCGTCGCCTCGAGAACAGTGCGCCCTGCGGCGGGCGGAGGAAAATCGAACAGCGTGCCCGCGGCGCGATTCGCGATCCGAATCCGGCCGTCCGGCCCGACGACCAGAATGCCCTCGACCATCCGGTCGAAGAGCGCCGCCGTCCGCTCGGCCTGCGCCGCCAGCTCCGCCTCGCGCTGCGTGCGCTGCGCCGCGAGTTCGCCGAGGTGGCGCGCCCGAAGGCGCTTCAGCTCGCCGTGCTGCCACCAGAGCAGGAACGCCGCCGCCGTCAGCACGGCGAGGACGAGGAGGGCGAGCGCGGTCATGGACGCTGGGAATTTGGGCTCTAAAATTCGAAATCTTGAGATCGCAGCGCGGAGGACGACGGAGCGGAAGGTCTGAGAGCGGAAACGGGGGATTGCAAACGGGAGAGTCGAACCGCTCTCGGCGGAGGATTTCAGATTTCAGATTCGCCCGGCCCCGCCGTGCCTCGCTTCACTCGTCCGCCTTGAACCGGTACCCGACGCCGCGGATCGTCTCGAGGTAGCGGGCGGCGTCGCCGATTTTCTCGCGCAGGCGGCGCATGTGGGTGTCGACCGTGCGGCTGTCGATCGGGTTCTCGTAGCCCCACACGTCCTGCAGCAGCCGCTCGCGCGTCTGCACCCGGCCGCGCCGGCGGGCGAGGATCTCGAGCAGCTTGAACTCGGTGGCCGTCAGGCTCACCGGCTGGCCGGCGATCGTGACGGTGTGGCGCGGCACGTCGATCTCCAGCTCGGCAAAGCGCAGGTGCGTGACGGGCTCGTCGCCCGCCTTGGTGCGCGCGAGCAGCTTCTTGATCCGCAGGACCAGTTCCCGCGGGCTGAACGGCTTCGTCACGTAGTCGTCGGCGCCGAGCTCGAGTCCGATCACCCGGTCCATCTCCGCCGCCCGGGCGGTGAGCATCAGGATCGGGATCGCGGCGGTCGACGGGTCGCGGCGGAGGATCTTGCAGACCTCCAGGCCGTCGACCTCGGGCAGCATGAGATCGAGCACGATCAGCGCCGGCCGCTCGTCGCGCGCCGCCGCCAGCGCCCGCGTGCCGTCCTTGGCGAAAAGCGGCGCGTAGCCCGCCTCCTTCAGCTTGAAACCGAGGATCTCGAGCGCATCGGGTTCGTCGTCGACGACGAGAATCTTGGATTTCATGCGCGCTTCTGGTCCGAGTGCCGGATGTCCTTCGCCTCGTACAGGTACACGACCTCCTCGGCGATGTTCGTGGCGTGGTCGGCGATCCGCTCCAGGGCCTTGGAGATGACCATGAGGTGGAGGCAGCGGCTGATCGTCGTCGGCCGCTCGACCATGTAGCTGGAAAGCTCGCGGTGGAGCTGGCGGTTGAGGTCGTCGACGTCCTGGTCGCGCGGAATGACGGCGCGGGCGCGATCCGGCTCGCGGTTGACGAAGGCGGTGATCGCCTCGCGCAGCATCTCGAGCGACATCGTCGCCATGCGCGGCAGGTCGACGTACGGCTTGAGCTGCGGCTCCGCGTTCAGGTCGCGGGCCCGGCGCGCGATCGTGACCCCCGCGTCCCCCACCCGCTCCAGGTTCTGCGAGATCTTCATCGCCACGGTGATGAGCCTCAGCTCGGTCGCGAGGGGCGCCTTGGCGAGCAGATGGATCGCGGTGTCGTCGATCTCGATCTCGAACTGGTCGAGCACGTTGTCGTCCTCCTCGACCTTGCGCGCCAGGTCGTCGTCGCGCTCGACGAGGGCCCGGATGGCGCGCGAGACCGCGGACTCCGCGTGGCTCGCCATGGCAAGGAGGCTCTCTTTCAGCTTCGCGAGCTCTTCGGCGTAGTGGGTCATGAGGGAAGGATGAGGATGGGTTCGGACGCGCGTCCCGCGTTCCGCCTCAGCCGAAGCGGCCCGACACGTAGGCCTCGGTCTGCGGATTGGCGGGGTTGGTGAAAATGTCGCGCGTATCGTTGTACTCGATCAGCCGGCCCAGGTAGAAGAACGCGGTGCGGTCCGACACGCGCGCGGCCTGCTGCATGTTGTGCGTCACGATCACGATGGTGAAGCGCGTCCGCAGTTCCTGGATCAGCTCCTCCACCTTGGCCGTCGCGACCGGATCCAGCGCCGAGCAGGGCTCGTCCATCAGGATCACCTCCGGCTCGACCGCGATGGCGCGGGCGATGCAGAGCCGCTGCTGCTGGCCGCCGGAAAGCCCGAGGCCGCTGGCATCGAGCCGGTCCTTCACCTCGTCCCAGAGCGCGGCGCCGCGCAGCGACTTTTCCACGATCTCGTCGAGCTGCGCCCGGTCCGTCTTCCCGTGCAGCCGCAGCCCGTAGGTGATGTTCTCGTAGATCGATTTCGGGAAGGGGTTCGACTTCTGGAACACCATGCCGACGCGCTTGCGCAGCTCGATCACGTCGACGTCGGGCTGGTAGATATCGACGCCGTGGATCCGGATGGTACCGCGCCCGACGCGCGTGCCGTCGATGAGGTCGTTCATCCGGTTGAGGCAGCGCAGGAGCGTCGACTTGCCGCAGCCCGACGGGCCGATGAACGCCGTGACCTTGCGGTGCTCGATCTTGAGGTTGATGTCGTGCAGCGCCTGCGTGCGCCCGTAGAAGAAGTCGAGATTCCGGATGTCGATCAGCGTCGGGCTGGTGGGCGCACGCACCATCCCGGGCGCCACGCCCGCCGGCCGATCGGCGGTCTTCGGCGGAGCGTCGGACGCAGGACCGGCGGAGCTGGCGCCGGCGGGAGCGGAGGCGGGAGATTCCATGACTGGGAGGGCGGCGGTCACCATTTGTAGCGGTTGCGAAGCCGGTTACGGAGCAGAATCGAGGCGGTGGCGATGAGGGCCACGATCACGAGGAAGACGAACGCCGTGCCGTACTGCACCCGCTCGGTGTATTCGTTCTGCGGTATCTTCGAGCTGACGACGTAGATGTGGTACGGGAGCGCCATCACGCCCTGGAAGAAGAAGTCCGCGATGCGCTCCACCTCCCAAGGCAGCTTGTCGCGCACGACGTAGGCGGCGGTGAACATGATCGGCGCGGTCTCGCCCGCGACGCGCGCGATGCCGAGGATGGAGGAGGTGAGGATGCCGGGCAGCGCGTACGGCAGCACGTTCTTGCGGATCGTCTGCCACCGGGTCGCGCCGAGCGCGAGCGAGCCCTCGCGGAAGCCCTTCGGCACCGCCTTGAGCGACTCCTCGCTCGCCGTGATCACGACGGGCAGGACCATGAACGCCAGGGTGAACCAGCCCGCGAGCAGCGACACGTTCCAGCCGAAGAAAATCACGAACATGCCGAAGCCAAACAGGCCGAACACGATCGACGGCACGCCCGCGAGGTTGAGGATCGCGAGCCGGATGAAGCGGATGAACGCGCCGTCGCGGGCGTACTCGTTCAGGTAGATCGCGGCCGACACGCCCAGCGCGAGCGCGATGGTCATCGAGCCGACGACGAGCAGCACCGTGCCGACGATGCAGGGCCAGATGCCGCCGGCGGAATAGACGAAGCTTTCCGTTTTCACGTTGGCTGCGGCAGGATTCTGTTCCTTGAACGCGCGGAACTCCCGGTCGCCCATCTCCCGTTTCCGCCCTTCCCATTCGAAGACGTAGAGCGACTCCGGCGCCTCGGTCAGGAACGTCGTGTTGATGAACGGAGGCGAGGCGGTGAACACGGTGCCCGCGCCCTTGAAGAAGATGTTGAGGAACACCGCCGCGCCGCACGCGAGGATGAAGTAGGTCGCCATCCGGAAGAGCCAGAACACCGCGCGCTCGCGGCGGTGCCCGCTCTCGGGCCGCGGTCGGAAGGCGTGATCGGGAGGGTTCATGGCGCGTTCAACCGACCGAGATGCGGTACCGGCGCACGATGCCCTGCGCCACGTAGTTGATGAGCAGCGAAAGGATGAAGAGCACGAGCCCCACGACGAACAGCGCGCGATAATGGATGCTGCCCCGCACGACCTCGCCCATCTCCTGCGCGATGATGCCCGTCATGGTGTGCACCGGCTCCGTCACGATCGCCAGGCCGCGGCTGAAATCGGGGATCGCGATCCGGTTGCCCGCGCACAGCAGCACGACCATCGTCTCGCCGATCACCCGGCCGAGCCCGAGCAGGACCGCCGAGATGATGCCCGAGAGCGAGGCCGGCACGATGATCTGCAGCGTCGTCTGCAGCCGGGACGCACCCAGGGCGTACGAAGCCTCCTTGAGCGCACTCGGGACGTTGTTGAGCGCATCCTCGGCGAGGGTGAAGATCGTCGGCACCGCGATCAGCGCGAGCAGGCAGCCCGCCGTGAGGATGTTGAGCCGCTCGCTGTAGGGAAACCCTGGAATCCACGCCAGCCAGGGCTGCGCCGAGAGCGCCCGGAGCACCTGACCCAGCACGGCGATGCCGAAGAAACCCAGCACCACCGAGGGAAAGGCCGAGATGAATTCGATGCACGGCTTGATGATCCGCTGTTCCCGCGTCGTCGCGATCTGGTTCACGTAGATCGCCGCGCCGACGCCGAGCGGCACAGCCAGCGCCAGCGCCACCAGCGAGACGAGCAGCGAGCCGACGAACAGCGGCAGGATGCCGTACCAGTCCTGCCAGAAACTCGCCGTCAGCCACTGCCGGCCGAAAAGGAAGGCGGTGAAGGACTGCCAGGCCGGCACCGGCCGCCGGAAATCCCACTGTTCGAGGTTGCGCTCCACCGCCGGGAAGCTCGCGAGGTACTCGCGCGTCAGCTCCTGCCACCGCACGAGCCGCCGGCGCAGTTCCTCGGTCGGCAGTGGCGGCAGTTCCGCGAGCTGCGCGGTGAGCTGGGTGGCGAACTGCCGGTTGACCTCCTTGTACTGCGGCAGCACGCCGAGCAGCGGTTGCAGCTCGGTCGCAAAATCCACCGGCACGATCGCCACGCGCTCCGCCTCGGCGACCTTGTTCTCGGCCAGGAGCTGGCGGCGTTCCTCCTTCTTGTCCTCGTTGACGATGAACTTGGTCTTGATCGCGGTCGCGAGTTCGCCGAGGTCGGAAACCATGCCGCGCAACGGCTCGACCGCGTCGCCGAACCGGCCGGCAAACTCGTCGAACGGCGCCAGCGCCGCACCGGCGTCTTCGAACGAGAGCTTCTTCTCCTCCGTCAGGTGGTTCACCGCCCGCAGCCGCACGTCGGAGAGGTAGCGGGTGAGGGCGGTGTGGTCCTCCGCCTGCTGCCGCATGTAATCCACGTACTCGAGGCCGGCCTGGCGGTAGACCTCGAGGTTCTGCCGGTTCTGCCCGAAGAACCCGGCGCCTTCACGGAAGAGAAAGTAGGTGATGAGCGTCAGGACGACGATCGACATCAGGGCGTTGCCGCCGAAGAACACCCGGATGCAGTCCTCCACCGTGAGGCCGAGGAAGCGCAGCCGCTTCTTGTGCAGCACGAAGCCAGGCGGCGGCGTGGTCGCGGTTTCGGCGGGGGGCGTCATGGCACGGCGGCGCGGCACCGCTCAGCGGATCGGCACGAACCCGATCTTGGCCGCGATCTTCTGGCCCTCGTCGCTCAGGGTGAACTCGATGAACTTAGCCGCCTCGCCGGAGGGCTCCCCGTTGGTATAGTAGAACGTCGGCCGCGCGTAGCCGTACTTCTTCGAGAGCACGGTGTCCTTCGAAGGCGAGACTCCGTCGATCGGCACGACCTTCACGCCCTCGGCGCTGATGTACGCGAGGCCGACATAGCCGATGCCGTTGGGATTCTTCGCCACCTCCGATGCGATCTGCTCGTTCCCCGCCATCTTCTGCGAGGCCTTGGCGTAATCGCGCTTCTTCATCGCGAGGTCCTTCCAGTCCTGATACGTGCCGGAGGAGGTGTTGCGCGTGTAGACGGAGATCTTGCCCGGCCGGCCGCCGACCGCGGACCAGTCCGTCACATCTCCGGTGAAGATCTGCTCCACCTGCCGCAGGCTGAGCTTCGCGATCGGACTGTTGGCGTTCACGATCACGGCCATGCCGTCGTGCGCGACGATGATGGGCTTGAGCGACACGCCCTTGGCCTGGGCCTGCGAGACTTCCGTGGGCCGCGCCCGGCGGCTCGACATGCCGATCTGGGCCGTGCCGTCGATGATGGCCGCGATGCCGGTGGTGGAGCCTTCCGCCGCGATCTCGAACGAGACGCCGGGGTGGCGCGCCCGGTACTCCTCGGCCAGCGTGGGGACCAGCTTGGCGCCGAGGGTGTCGGAACCCTTGATGACGAGCTTCTGGGCGAGGGCCGGAGCAGCCGCGGCCAGCGCGGCGAGGAGAACGAGGGTGGTTTTCATGTGGTGGTGGTGTTCGCGGGGCGGCCGCGGAGTCTAGAACTGCATCTGCATCTGGGAACGCACGCCCACGGCCTTCGCCTCGGCGGGGGCGCCGGCGGGCGTGTCCTTGGTTTTTCCATACACGAGGCCCAGCTGGTACTTGAGGTCGTTGCCGCGCAGGTACCAGTTCACGCCGGTGAACCAGCCGTGGAACCGGTCCATCGTCGCCCCGGCGGGAGCGGAGCGCACGACGTCGGCCAGGTTGAGCCCGCGGCCATCGGTATCCAGCGCCTCGAACCGCAGCATCGCCTCCACCACGGGCGTCAGGAACACGCCCGTCTGGATGAAATAACCCGCGGGCCGGGCATCGCGCGTCGCGGAGGCGCCACGCTCGACATCGGCCATCAGGTACTCGGCCATGACGTTGACGCGCTCGGTCTTGAAGTCGATGAACGCGGACTGGAGCGTGAGATCGAAGCCGCGCCCGAGGTTGGCCGTGCCCGCGCCGCCCTGGTCGGGCAGGAATCCCGCGCCCACGCCGGCGAGCCAGGTGCCGGTCTCGCCGATACGACCGTTGAAACCGAAGGTGGCCCAGTACGCGGGGCGGTTGTTCGTGGCGTCACCGGCCGCCGAGGCGATGGTGAAGTTCTCCGTGCGCTCCGGGTTGGTGACCGCGGCGGTGTAAACCAGGCCCGTGCGCGCATTGAGCTCCCGCTTGCCGTCCAGGAAGATGCCGATGCGGTAACTGGCGGCGCCCAGGCGGCGACCGTTGTTGGGTTCGACGAAATAGCGCGTGACCCCCGACCGCTCGATCGAGCGGAGATCGCCGCTCGACGCCCGCTCCTCGTAGCCGACCGCGACCTTGCGCAGGCCAAAGTTGAAACTGAGGTCGGTCGTCGGCTTCCACTCGATGATGGCGTCGTCGTAGCCGCTCGAGGCGAAATCGTACGTCATCGTCACCCCCCAGTTGCCCCCCACCCCAGCCTTCAGCGTAAGGTACATCCGGCGCAGGAACGCATGGTTGGTCGCGACCGGACCGAACGCCGCGCCCGGTGTCTCGGAGTCGAGATAAGCGTACTGCGCCTGCATGCGCATGCCGACGCTGAGTCGGTCGGTCGACTTCCCGTTGGCCATCGCGCGGGAAGGCACGGTGTTGTTCTCCCGTACCAGCTCCGCCCGGATGTCCTCCGCTTCCTGATGGGTGAGGATGCCCTTCCGAATCAGGGCGTCGATCAACGCCCCGCTCTCCTGGCCCGACACCGTCGCCGGGCCACAAAAGAGCCCGCCGGCGATTCCCAGGACCAGGAAGAGCGGGCGGGCGGGGGGGATGGCAGGGAGCGGCAACATGAATTTCGACCTGACTGTGGGGGGCGAATGTTACGAATAGGTGGCGTCCGCGTTACGAAATGGGCGCAAAATGGTCACGGACCGTCCGGAAGCGTTACAGACCGGTCACAAGGCGCCAGGCGTCCGGGCACCCGGCGCGCCGCCGCCTCACAGGACCCACTGTCCTGCCGCCGCCGCCACCAGCCCCGCCGCACTGGCGAGCGCGAGCACGACGCGCGGCACGTCGGGACAAAGCTGGCGGCCCATGCCCCACACCGCGTGGGCCACGACCGCGACAGCGGCAAGTTTCAGGCCCCGCAACCAGCCGGCGTCACCCACCCCGGCGAAAGAGGCGAAACCATACGCGAACAGGATCATCAGGAGGGCCGAGGGCAGCGTGAAACAGAGCGACGCCAGCAACGCGCCCGCCAGCCCCCCACGCAGGAAGCCCAGGGCGAAAACGACCTGACTGCTCGAAGGTCCGGGCAGGAAGTTGCACAGCGCCACGCGTTCCGCGTACGCCTCCTCATTGAGCCACCGCCGCCGGACCACGAACTCCGCATGCAGGTAACCAAGGTGGGCGACCGGGCCGCCGAACGAGGTGCAGCCCAGCCGGAGGAACGCGGCTGCGATCTCCCCCAGGCCACGCCAGCCGGCGCCCCGCGCGTTGCGCTGCCCCGCCCTCCCCTCCTGTAGCGCTGCTGTCATCGCCCGTGCTGCCGCCGGGAAGGGCCGCTCGCCGCCGGCCGGGCTTCCCAAGGCCGAAATCACGCCGACCGCGAGCGGCTCTCCTCCTCGCGTCCGCCGGCTACTGGCCGGTCGCGAAGCGCAGCGCGTACTGCGCCTGGTTGTACTCCGCCACCGTGGACACGTAATCGCGTCGGGCGCGGGCAAGTTCCTCCTCCGCCTGCAGGTCCTCGAGCACGGCGCCGACACCCGTCTCGCGCCGCTGCCGCGAGAGGCGCGCCGTCTGGTCGGCGGCCTCGAGGGCCTTCTGCGCGAGGCCGATCTGCGCCGCCAGCGACCGCAGCCGCACGTGCTGCTCCACGACCTGGCGCCGGATGGCATCGCGGACCTTCTCCTGTTCGAATTCGCCCTGCCGTTCCCGGGCCGCGGTCTCCCGCTGACGCGGCCGGTCGAAAAGCCCGCCGGGACCGATCCGCCAGCTCACACCGAAACTAAGGTCGCTGCTCAGGTCGAAATCGCGCGTGAGGGTCGACCCTTCCGGGCCGCCCCCCAGCCCGCCGATCGACGCCTGCGCCCCGATGGTCGGGATCAGGGGGCCGCGGGTCGCGGCGCGCCGCTGCGTCCGCGCCGCCTCGAGCCGCGCCGCCGCCTCGTCGAGCTCCGGCCGGTTCGCCAGCGCGCGCGCAATCAGGGTGCCAAGGTCGTCGCCCGGTGCGGAGATGTCGATCGGCGCCACGTCGACGTCCGCCGGCGTCAGCTCCACGGCCGGATCGAGCCGCAGGATCTCGGCGAGTCGCGCCGCCGCGGCCCTTTGTTCGCCCTGCAGGCGGACGTGGGTGAGGAGCGCGCGCTCGCGGGCCGCGCGCACCCGCGCGACGTCGCCGGCAAACGCGAGCCCGGCCTCGGCCATCACGCCCAGTTGTTCGCCGTGCCGGCCGGCGATCGCGGCCGCCTCCCCGGCGGCCTTGGCGGCGGCATGGGTCCGGACCAGTTCGAAATATCCGCTCGCCGCCCGCAGCGTCACCTCCCGCTGCCGGCCCGCGAGCGCCGCCTCCTGCGACCGCACGACCTGCTTCGCGACGAGGTCGTGATAGTAGGTCTCGCCCAGGTCGAGCTGGACGTTCAACGCCAGGCCCAGCGCGAGCGACTGCTTGTCGGCATCGAGGATCGGACCGTTGACCGCCTGGATGTTCTCCTCGTGGCGCCGCACGACGATGCCCGGCGCGAGGAACGGCAGGTAGCGCGCGCGGATGCCCTCGCCGGCCGCCCGGGCCTCGGCCACCTTCTCCCGCGCGATCTGCACGTCGAGGTTGGCCGCGCCGGCGAGCCGCAGGGCGGTGGGAAGATCGATGACGCCGTTCGGCGGCGCCGGCGTCTCAGCCGCGGCCAGCGCGGCCGGCAGGGCAGCGACGGCCAGCAGCAGGGCCCCGACGTGGAACGCGCCGCCCCCCCGGCGCGGGAGCGAACGCCCCCGCGAAGCGAAGCGCGCCGGAGTCAGCGCGCTCCCGGTCAAGGATCCGGACTTCATTTGACCTCCACCGCGTTGACCGCCTGGCCGTTGACCAGCGGCACCTTGCCCGGGACGAGCACGCGCGTCGCCGGCGCGATCCCCTCGGTGATCTCCACGCTGGTGCCGTCGTTGAAGCCGTACTTGACGGGCACGCGCACGGCCTTGCCGTCGACCAGGGTGAAGAGGAAACCCGCCGCCTTCTCCCGCACCAGCGCGGCGGCCGGGACCAGCAGGACATTGGTCCGCAATTCCACGCCGATCCGCACCGACACGTACATGCCGGGCCGGAGCGCGAGGTCGGGATTGGGCAGGTCGGCCTCGACCAGCAGCGAGCGGGTCGCCTCGTCGAGCGCGCCGGTATGCCGCGTCACCGTGCCGCGGAACGTCCGGCCCGGCAGCGATTCGGCCGTCACCACGACCGGTTGTCCCGGCTGCACGCGCGCCGACTCGATCTCCGGCACTGCCACGCGCACGCGGATCGTGGAGTAATCCATCAGGGTCACGATCGCCGCCGCCGCCGGGTTGCCGCCGGCGGTCGCCGCAGGCACGAACGCTCCGGGGTCGACGTAGCGCATGGTCACGACGCCCGCGAACGGCGCGGTCAGCCGGCTGTAGCGCAGCAGCGTCTCGTTGTAGTTGATGGCGGCCCTGGCCGTCTCGAGCCGGGCCTGGGCGATGTCCGCCGCCTGCGGCGTGATGAGGTCCGGCGCCTTGGCCCGCGCGGCCAGCACGCGTTCCGCCTCCGCCTGCGCGATCTTCAGCTCGGCGTCGTGCCTGGCGCGCTCGGCGACGAGCTCCGGCAGCTCGAGCTCCGCCACCACCTGCCCCGACCGCACGGTGTCGCCCTTGTCCACCGCGATGCTCTTCAGGTAGCCGGCGACCTTGGCGTGCAGCGTCACCTGCTGGTTCGCCCGCAGCGTGCCGGGGAGCGTGACAAAGCGATGGATGTCGCCCCGGCGCGGGCTGGTCACGCCTGCCTCCGGCGGAGCCGCGGGCGTCTGGGCGGACAACGGAGCGGCGGCAAACAGCACGCCAAGGACGAGACAGCGGGGGCAGGACATGATGGAAGGGAAGCGAGGCTGGCGCCCCGCCGCGCGCGACCGGCGAGGGGCGAGGGTGGGGTCAGCGTTCATGGGTGGTCACACCGGTGAAATGCCCGCTCTGGGGATCGTGGGGGTCCAGCGAGGGCGAACGCACGCGGCGCGTGGTGAGGATGGCGAAGAAGCTGGGCAGGACGAGGAGCGTGGCGAGTGTCGCCAGCGCCAAGCCGCCCACCACCGAACGGCCGAGCGGGGCGATCTGGTCGCCACCTTCGCCCAGGCCCAGCGCGAGCGGCATCATGCCGGCGATCATGGCAAAGCTCGTCATCAGGATCGGCCGGAGCCGGCTGCGGCCGCCCTCGACCCCGGCCGTCAACGGGTTGCCCGAGGCGCGGCGCGCCTGCTCGGCGAACGTCACGAGCAGGATCGCGTTGGCCACCGCCACGCCGACCGCCATGATCGCGCCCATCGCGGACTGGATGTTGAGCGTCGTGCCCGTGAGCCAGAGCGCCAGCACCACTCCGACCAGCACCGCCGGGACGGTCGAGACCACGACCAGCGCGAGCCGCACCGACTGGAAGCTCGCCATCAACATCAGGAAGATCACGACGACCGCGATCACGAGGCCGGACGAGAAGCCTTCCAGCAACTGCTCGAGCGGGACGATCTGGCCGCGGTAATCGATCTTCGTGCGCGCCTCCGGCGGCGCCCCGGCGGCCGCCACCGCCGAGCGCACGGCGCGCATGACCGTGCCGAGGTCGGAGCCGTGGAGGTTCGCCGTGATGCTGAGCAGCCGCACGACATTGTAGCGCTCATAGACGCCGACCGAGGTTCCCGTGGTGATCGTGGCGAGATTGCGCAGCAGGACGGTACCGTTCCCGCCCGCCGAGACCGGGACGTTGCCGAGGTCCTCGAGCGACGTCGTCTTCGACTCGGGAATCTGCACCTGCACGTTGAAACTGATGCCGCTGCCCGGGTCGGCCCAGAAGACGGGCGTCGTGAATCGACTCGAGGTGGTCGCCGCGACGAGCGACTTCGTCACGTCGGAAATCTTCACGCCGAGCAGGCCCGCGCGCTCGCGGTCCACATTCACGGCGATGGACGGATAATCGAGCGTCTGCGCGATCTGCACGTCGCGCAGCGCGGGGATTTTCTTCAGCTCCCCGATGATCCGGTCGGCATAGCCCTTCGCCACCGGCAGCGGCGAGCCGCTGATCGCGATCTCGATGGGCGTCGGCGAGCCGAAGCTCATGACCCGCGAGACGATGTCCTGCGGTTCGAACGAAAACCGCACGTCGGGCATTTCCCGCGCGAACACGCCGCGCAGCCGTTCCTTGAAGTCCTCGATCCGCAGCCCGGTGCCGGGCTTGAGCTGCACCGCGAGCCACCCCTCCTCCGGTCCACTGTTCCAGAGGTGCACGAGGTTCACCGGGAAGCTGGAGTTGTGCACGCCGACCATGCCGATGCTGACCTCGATCTTCTCGGCCCCGCCCGCCTCGCGCCCGATGAGGTCCAGCACGCGCTTCGCCAGCGCCTCGGTGTGGTCGACCCGCGTGCCGCTCGGCGCCCGCAGCCGCACGGCAAACTGGCCGTTGTCGGCCTTGGGAAAAATCTCCGTGCCCAGCCGGCCGCCGATCGACCAGATGATCCCGCCGCACACCGCGAGATAGACCAGGACCACCGGCCAGCGCGCCACCGCGACCGCGCCCACGACCCGGCTGTAACCGCGCTGCAGCCGGCCGAAGAAGGATGACTCGTGCACGTGCCCCGCCTGCCCGCGGAGGAACCAGACCGAGAGCACCGGCACCAGCGTGCTCGACAGCAGGTAGGATGCGATCATCGCGAAGCCGACCGAGAGCGCCATCGGCACGAACAGCGCCTTGGCCGCCCCGACCATGAAGAACGCCGGGATGAACACCGCCAGGATGCACAGCATCGCGAGCAGCCGCGGCCCCGCGGTCTCGAGCGTGCCCTCGTAGGCGGCGGCCGCCACCGGCTTCCCGCGGGCGAGGTGCGAGTGGATGTTCTCGACCGCCACCGTCGCCTCGTCGACCAGGATGCCGATCGCGAGCGCCAGGCCGCCGAGCGTCATGAGGTGGATCTGCTGCCCGGTGATCCACAGGGCGCAGATCGCCGCGAGCAGGGCGACGGGGATGTTGATCACCACGATGAACGCGCTGCGCCAGTCGCGCAGGAAGAGCAGCACCATGAGCCCGGTGAGGAGCGCGCCGAGGCCGCCCTCCTTGACCACGTCCATGATCGAGCGGTTCACCACCGGCGACTGGTCGAAGACGTAGCTGACCTTGATGTCGTCGGGCAGGATCTTCTGGAACTCGGGAATGTTCTTCCTGACCAGGTCGACCACCGCGAGCGTCGAGGCGTCGCCGCGCTTCGTGACCGGCAGGTAGACCGTGCGCAGGCCGTTGGCGAGGGCGTGCCCGGTGGTGACGTCGGCGCCGTCCTCCACCGTGCCGACGTCGCGCAGGAACACCGCGGCGCCGTTCCCTCCACGCTTGAGCGGCACCGCCTCGAGGTCCTTCGGGTTCTTCACGATCGCGTTCATCTCCACGATCGGATACTTGTCCCCGAGGTTCATGTTGCCCGACGGGCTGATGGGGTTGGACTCCGCCAGCGCCTGCACGATCTCGTCGGGCGAGAGCCCGTAGGCGCGCATCCGCTCCGGGTTCACGTTGACGATGATGCCGCGCGAGCTGCCGCCGAACGGCGGGGGCGCCGACACGCCCGGCAGCGTCGCAAACGACGGCCGCACGCGGTTGAGCGCCTGATCCTGCATTTCGCCGAGCGTGCGATTGGGATTGTCCGTCGAGAAAACCAGGTACCCGACCGCCACGCTGCCGGCGTCGAATCGCGTGACGAACGGCGCCGGCGTGCCCGCCGGCATGAAGGCGCGCGAGCGGTTCACGTACGCGATCACCTCGGAGAGCGCCTGCGCCATGTCCGTGCCCGGATGGAACTGGAGCTTCATGATCGAGGCGCCCTGGATCGACTTCGACTCCACGTGCTCGATCCCCGCGATGTACAGGAAGTGGTACTCGTACCGGTACGTCAGGTAACCCTCCATCTGGGCCGGATCCATGCCGCCGAAGGGTTGCGCGACGTAGATCGTCGGCACGCCCAGGGCGGGAAAGATGTCCCGCGACATCCGCTGGATCGCGAGCCCCGCCGCCAGCGCCACGGCCAGGACCAGGACCACCACCGTGAGGGGACGACGCAACGCGAGCTGAAGGAAATTCATACGGGGGCTTGAAGTCGGGCGGGGGTAAGGAAAGCTCGGCGGCGGGTTGCGACCCCGCTTTCCATGGCAAACGAGTTCCCGCCCACGCGAGCACTTTCTTGCGGCAGTTTTCTGCCGCCGATTACGACGCACGTAATAAGGGGACTCGCGCCGTGAACGCGGAGGCCCTGGAACGCGAGATCCTGCGCCCGCTCTGGAAGGTGCACATCCTGCACCACGCCAGCGAGGGGCCGATCGTCGGGCACTGGATGCTCGAGGAGCTGCGCGAGCACGGCTACCGGGTCAGCCCCGGCACGCTCTACCCGCTGCTCGCGCGCATGGTGAAGCTCGGCTGGCTGGAGCACGTCCCGCGCCCCCGCGGCGCCGGGGCGAAGCAGGCCCGACCCTTCCGCGCCACCGCCGCCGGCCGCCGCGCCCTGCGCGAGGTCGAGGCCCGGCTCCGCGAGCTGGTGGGCGAGGTCCGGCGGGTGTAATGGAGCGCGATCCCAATGCCGCCGGATCGGATCGGCAGCTGTGGAGGCGGAGCGGCCTGTCCCCAGGCCGCTCTGCTTCGCCCGCGAAACCGCCGCGCCTCGAGGACAAGCCACTTCACCAGGTCGCGACGGGACCACTGGGCCGCGGAAAGCGCGCTCACGCCAGCCGATAGATCCGGTCGTGGCCGCGGGATGCCACGTCACCGAATCGTCACGGCGGAAGAGGTTGCGGCACCCCGGCAAAGGTCGCTCCGTCAGTCATGGCCTTCCGACTCCATCCCGGTCGCGGCCCCGCCGAGGACCTCCGGCGGGTGATCGGCACCGAACTCGAGTCCGCGATCGCCGGCGCGCGCGACGCCCGCCGCCCCCTTGCCGCCCGGGTCCATGGCGTGCGGGTGGCCATCAAGCGCGCGCGCGCCGCCATCGCCCTCGTCGACTCGCACGCCCCCCGCGCCTGGCGGCAGGCCAGCCGCCTGCTCCACGCCGCCGCGCGCCAGCTTGCGGCCAGTCGCGACGCCGGGGTGCTGCTCGCCACGCTCGACGACCTGCAAAAGCAGCGCGGTGCCGACGCCCGTTTGCTCTCCCAGGTCCGGCGCGCGGTGCGGGCGGACTTTCGCTCCCGGCTCGCGCCCGCGGCCATTCGGTCCGCGCTGGCACGAAGCGTGAAGCAGCTCGCAACCTGCTCCCGCTCCATTGCCCGGTCCGCG
The DNA here is from genome assembly GCA_937952235.1 of uncultured Opitutia bacterium. Lineage (GTDB taxonomy): Bacteria > Verrucomicrobiota > Verrucomicrobiia > Opitutales > Opitutaceae > ER46. Next base: position 29,753 of record CALFZM010000366.1, read on the forward strand.
GTGGACGAGGACGGCTTCGGCATCCTGGCCGCCGGGCTTGAACGCACCTACCGTCAGGCGCGGCGCAGCTTTCGCGCCGCGGTGCGGGATGGTTCCGTCGACGCCTTTCATCGCTGGCGCTTCCACCTCAAGGCCCACGGCTACCATTGCCGCCTGCTCGAATCGGCCTGGCCGGACATCATGGTCCACTGGAGCCGCCAGGTGCAGTCCGTCGGACGGACCCTCGGGATCGAACACGATCACGCACTGCTCCACGACTGGCTTTCCCGCCACGCCGGCGACCGGGCGGAGGGCCGGTGGCGGGAGACGCTGGAGCTGATCGCCCGGCGCCGGTCCCATCTGCGCGAGGAAGCGGTCGATCTTGGTCGCCGGCTCTGCGCGGAGAAACCGGGCGCACTCGTGCGCCGACTCGAGGCCTGGTGGGAAAGCGCCGCCCGCGCCGCGGAGAGCTGACGCACCAGGCAGGGTGAACTAAGAGCAGTCAGGCACGCCCGCTGGCGCGAGCCGCTGCAACTCGTCCGCCACCGCGCGATCGCTCCGGCAGCGCGGCATCTTGTTCTGCCCTCCCCACTTTCCGCGCGCCCGGAGCCAGCGCTCGAAAGTCCCGGCCGGCAGGAGGTGCACCTGCGGCAGATCCAGCCCGCCGCCGCGCCGCTTCGCCTCGTAGTCCTCGTTCAAATGCTGCAATTCCCGGTCCAGGTCCTGCTCCAGGAACAATGCCGCCGGCACCGCCGCCCCGCCGCCGCGAAGTTCGATCCACCACTCGTGCCGGCCGCGCATCTCGCCGCGCTCCCGGTCGGCAAAGCGGGGGGCAACATGGAAGTTTGCCACCGCGATGCCGTGCCGCACGGCCACGCGCGTGATCGCGTCGGTCAGCTCCTTCTCGATCACGTGCTCGCCAAACGCACTGAGCTGCAGCGCCGTCCGACCGACGTAGATCAACCGCGGCGGGGCGAGCGAAAGGAAGCGGACGACATCGCCAATCACGTAGCGGCAGAGCCCGCCCGGGGTGGTCATCACCAACGCGTAGTCGATGCCGGTCTCGACCTCCGCCAGCGGCCGCACCTCATCCGCCAGCCGGCCGAGCCGCCCCGGATCGAACGCGGCCATCGGGAGGAACTCGTAGAAGATTCCCGCGGACGTCGGGAGCCGCAGGCCCGCCTCGGGTTCGTCGTCCTGGACGGCGATGAAGCCTTCCGAAGCCGGATACACCTCATGCAGGTGCACGCCGGGGCCCAGCACGGCACGCAGTTCCGCGGCAAACGGGCCGAGCGGCACGCCGCCGTGCACGAGGCACTCGAGCCCGGGCCACACCTCTTTCAGGGTCTCACGCCCCGTCTGCGCGCGCACTTCCGCGGCAAAGATCAGCAGCCAGCTCGGGATGCCGGCCAGCAGGGTGAGCCGTCGCGGGATCGTCCGCTCCGCCATGGCGCGCAGCTTCGCAGGCCAGTCGGTCATCTGCGCGATGTCGCGGCCCGGCTCGTACAGGTGGCGCTCCACCCAGCGGGGCAGATTGAGCGCTGTGATCCCGCTCAGGTCGCCGCCCCACGCGCGAAAGCCGTCCGCGCCGGGCAGCGGCGAGAGCGCAGTCGATCCGCCCAGAAACAAATGCCGGCCGCGAAACACCGAGGTGCCTCCCGCCCGCCGCGCGTGGGAGCACAACGTATCGAGCCCCGTCATCCGGAAATGTCCGAGCATCTCGCGCGTGACCGGCAGGTACTTCGTCCGCCCCGCGGTGGTGCCGGACGAAACCGCGTAGTGGGCGCACCGACCCGGCCAGAGAACGTCCGCCGCGCCGGCCTTCATGCGCTCGATCGCCGGTACCAGATCCTCGTAGACGCGCGGGGCCACCCGGGAACGAAAGCGCGCGTAGGACATGCCCGGCGAGAGCCCCTGCTCGCGACCGAACTCCGTCGCGGCAAACCGGCGCATCAGCGTTCGCAACGTTTCGCCCTGACGGCGCAGCACCGCATCCGCCGCATCCCTTCGCGCCATGCGCGCGGTGCGCAGCGCCGCGCCCCACGCCACGAGGTGCTGCAGCCACGACCCCCGGTCCTCCGCATGGACCTGCCCCGCGGGCTTCATGCGGCGAGGCGCAAGGGCGCGCTCCGCACACCCTGGTAGAACCGCTGGAGCGCGGGCAGGAACTCGAACACGTGGAAGATGAGCGATGCGTGCTGCACCGGCGCCGCGTACGGCCGACCGCGCACGCGCAGGGCCCGTCCGCCCGGGAAGAAGCCGCGACATCCGTGCTCGAAGGCAAAGGCGGCCGGCGAACCGGCGTCCAGCACCGCCTCCTCGCGTTCGGCGAAGAGCACCAGCGCAGGCGCGCGGGTCAGCGGCAGCAGTCCCGGCCGGAAGTATGCCGTAGGCTCCTCCATCTCCCGCAGGGCCCGCACCCGCTGGCGCGCCCCTTCCGCGGTGATTCCCCGGATCGTTCCGAGCACCGCGGCGCGCAGCCGCTCCACCTCGGCGCGCGACATGATCAACTGCAGCGCCTTTCGATTCTGCGCGCCCGCCTCGAACATCCGCACGAAGATCGCCCGCGACTTCTCGATCGCCGCCGCCGGCACCTCGCGGTCGGCGAGAAAGGGCAGCACCGCGCGGCCCAGCAGCGTCGCGGGTTTCGCCACCCCGGCTGCCAGGATGTCCGCGATGCAGGTCACCGGGCTCACCAGCACCACGCCCGCCAGCTTCCGCTCCCAACCCGCGACCCGGCCGCGACGAAGCCATTCCAGCACGATGCCGGCGCCGAAGCTCACCCCGAAGATCACCGGCGGTGTGCCGCGCTCGTTACACTCGTCGACCAGATCGGAGATCTGCGCGCAAATCGCATCGAGCGAGAACGCCTCGCGCGGGTAGTTGAGGCAGAAGAGGTCGCCGGACCGCAGGAGGAACCGCCGCAGGAGAAAGACCTGCTCCGAGGAATCGGGGACAAAGCCCCCGAGCACGATCGTCGGCACGCGTCCGGATCCCTGCTCCCGGAGCACCCGTGCCCCGAGCTCCTCGGGCGCGGCCAGGGCATCGGCGGCCCGCCGGACCGCGGGGCGATGCAGTTCCACCCGGGGCGGCCGCAGACGCTCTTCCGTGGTGCGAACAAAGGTGTGAAGCGGGCGCAGCGGCGCGGTACCGAGCGCGGAAAGGAACGTCCAGGCAGGCGCAAAATCGAAGCCGGGCATGGGCAGATAGCCGCAGCATCGCCACCCGCTCCACAACCGAAAACCGGTGTTGTCGCCCAAGTGTTGCGCCACTGCCAGCGCTTCGTAACAACCCCGCGCCCGCACACTCCCCGGCGGGTGAAAAACGCGTGACACCCGGGCTTTTCTGTCGCCGATGCGACCGGGCGTCATCATGCTCCCACGCATCGATGCCGATGCGATCGCTTCCACTGCTGGATCTCAGCCCGCCGGAGCCGGCGGAGTCGCCGGCGACGTTCCCATGAAGGGCCGCGTCATCGCCGTCGGCGACATCCACGGTTGCGCGGACGAGTTCGAACAACTGCTGGAGCGGCTCGCCCTGACGCGCCAAGACCGCCTCATCCTGCTCGGCGACCTGGTCAACCGCGGCCCCGACAGCGGTCGCGTCATCGCCCTCGCGCGCCAGCACGCCCACCGCTCGCTGCTCGGCAACCACGAGCTCCGGCTGCTCAACTACCGCAAGACCGGCGATCCCACCCACCTCAAGCGTGCGGACTACGACACGCTCCGCCAGCTCAGTGACAAGGATTGGGCCTACCTGGCCTCCATGCCGCTCACGTATCACGTGCCCGAACATCACGCCGTGTGCGTGCACGGCGGCTTCCTGCCCGGCCGCCCCTGGCATTCGCAGCCTGCCCGCGTCGTGACGCGCATCCAGGTCGTCGGGCCGGACGGAGAACCCGCCAAGCGCGCCGATTTTCCCGGCGAGCCGCACTGGTCGGAACGCTGGCAGGGACCGCCGTTCGTGCTCTACGGACATACACCGAGATCCGAGCCGCACCTCACGCGCTGGACACTCGGCCTCGACACCGCGTGCGTGCAGGGCGGGGCGCTTACCGCCTGCATCCTGCCCGGCCGCGAGCTGGTCCAGGTGCCGGCACGGGCACGCTATTTCGCGGCGTGACGCGCGAGGGCGGCCGTCGCCGGCTGCACCAGGAAGGAAACCGGTGCGCTTCGTTGCCGGGAGAGGGCGGACGGGGACGTCCGCGCTCCCGCACCGACACCTATCGCCCCAGACTCGGCCGGGGCGACGCGGTTGCCCTTCAGATCGCCGGCAACGGCGACCGCACCGGAAGGTGGAGCAGCTTGTCCTCAAGCTGCTGCGGACGGATTCACCGCCGTCAGCCGCCTGGGGACAGCCGGCTCCACCTCCACTGCCTCTGTCTCAGTCGATCTCGTAGACTTCGACGATCACTTCGCCACCACCCGTCTTCCCGCGCACCTGCAGGGTGTACGGTCCGGGCGGAAGCGTCGCGAGCAGCACGGCGTCGCGGCTGCCGGCCGGGAGCGCGAAGGCGCCCACCTGCGCGGCGAGTTGCACCGACTGCGTGCCGGACCAGTCGTCATTCTCGGCAATCTTGTTCGCCCCGGAATAGAGCTCGAGCACGGGATCGGCGACGACATTGGCCACCCCAAGCGGCGCGAGGCCGGGGCCGACGGCGCGGATCATCACGGTCTGCGACTGCGTGCCGTTGATGAAGAAGCCCGGGAAGGCGATGCTGCCGGCCGCGGGCAGCGTGAGCCGCGTCGCGAGGTTGCTCAGTTTGCTGGTCGAGCCGCTGTTCACGACGACGGTGGTGCCACCGCCCGTGTCGCTGAGAGCGCTGGCCGGCGAGAAGTATCCGTCGCGGCCGAGCTTGGTCCACGCGTAGGCCCAGTTGCCCGAGGTGGTGAAGGCGCCGAGGTAGGCGGCGGGCGTGAAGAAGCCGTCGTTCGGCGCGGTGGCGGCGAGCTGCAGCGCCGGGCTGCCGGCCTGGAGCCGCGGGTCGAGCAGACCGCTGCGGGTCCGGTCGATGGCGACCAGCTGCGGGTTGGTGTTCACGCGGTTGTTCTGCGCGGCCGCCCGGATGTGCTCGGCGGTGTAATTGGAGGCGGGGGCGGCGCCGCCCGCCGTGGCATTAGGACTTACGAAGAGCTGGGCGTCCGTGGTGCCCGCGCCGAACGTGCCGAAGAGGTTGTTGGCGATCACGATCTCACCGGCTGCGAGCCGCTTGGCGCTGTCCTGCGCCTGCGCGGACTCGGTTTCGATGCGCCAGGCGTAGCCGCGGAAGTCGTGGAAGATCGAGTTGTACACCTTGCCGCCGGTGTTGTCGCGGAAGATGGGCCCGATGCTGTTCGAGTTGCCCGAGGTCGCGCCGGAGCCGATGGCGGTGTAGTTGTAGATCGTCGGCATCGCGTAAGGCTGGCCGTCCTCCGGCGTGGTGCCGCCGTCCGACTCGAATGCGTGGTTGCCCACGGCCGGATCCTGGATGGTGAAGAGGAACTGCAGCTTGCCGCGATAGCCTTCATCCCAGTCGAAGGCGTCGTCGTCGTTGAACGCGCTGACGAGATACTTCGCGTTGACGGTGCCGCCGAACCACTCGAAACCGTCGTCGGCATTGGCGAAGACCTCGATGTACTCGATGACCGTGGCGGAGCCGACGGCGCCGAAGGTGAGACCGTTGAGCTCGTTGTTGGGCCCGAGCAGCGAACCCGCGTGCCGGATGGAGACGAAGCGCATGATGCCGGAATCGTCGGCATCGTTGGTGCCGCCGTAGATGCCGAGCGGTTCCGTGGTGGGAATGCCCTCGATGTTCCCCTGACCGGAGGCGGTGTTGGTGCGCGCGCGGCCCAGCAGCACGACGCCGCCCCAGAGGCCGCGGTCGCTCTGGCCGAGATTGCCGTTCAGGTTGTCGGCCTCGGCGGTGAAGATGATCGGCTCCTGCGCGTTGCCGCTGGCGTTGATCTTGCCGCCGCGGGCGATGACCAGTGCGGACGCGTCCTGCGCGGCGCGCACCTTGCCCTTGATGACGGTGCCGGGCTCGATCGTGAGGGTGACGCCGTCGGTGACGAACACGCGGCCATCGAGGATGTAGGTGTTGTTCTTCGTCCAGACGCGGCTCGAAGTGATGTTGGCGTTGACGAGGACGTCGGCGCCGACGAGGGCGCACGGCGCGGCCAGGGCCGCGGCGAGGGTGAGGAACCGTGTTTTCATCATGTCGTTTTCAGTGGGTTGGTGGGAAAGGAAGCGGGGGCCGTGGGCCGCGTTCGCGCGGGCACGGGAAAGTCAGGACGGGGCCACGGAGCCGGACCGGCATGGCGCTCAATAGGAATACGTCAGGCCCAGCGAGGTGGTGACGCCGCGGCGATGCGACGAGCGCACGTAGTCCTGGCCTCGATACGAGTAGGTCTCCTCGGCCGCACGATCCAGGAGGTTCTTGCTCGAGAGCGACAGCTTCCAGCGCTCGCCGAGCCGCTGCCGCCAGATGACGTCCAGCGTGGGCGCCGGCTGCTCGAAGACATTCGGCGTGCCGGGCGGGCTGACCTGGGCCATCCGCTCGCCGAAGAGGTTGTAGTACACGCTCACCGTCGTGCCCAGGCGCGCGTGGTTGTAGGTGAAGTCGAGGTTGACCAGGTACGGCGACTGCCCGGTGAGTTCCCGCGTGGCAGGCGCACCCGGCTCATAGATCCGGATCAGCGCGAGTTCGGCCGCGGTGATGTCGACGGAGGACTCGACCCACGTGAAGTTGAAGCCTCCGGAGAGGCCGCGCAGCCGCTCGGAAAGGAAGCCGAGGTTCTTGCGCAGCTCGAACTCGATGCCCGTCACCTCGCCGCGCGGCGCGTTCTGGTACTGCAACTCGCCGCTGTTCACGATCGAGAACACGCCGCGCTCGATCGGGTCCGTCATCCGCTTGTGAAACAGGCTCACGGCCACGATCTCGCCGCGACGGGGAAACCACTCCCAGCGGAGGTCGTAATTGTTGATCGTCGTCCGGCGAAGGCTCGGGTTTCCGATATAGACAAAGTCACCGACGAACTCGAAGGAGGTGTAGTCCGCGATCTCGCGGAAGTTCGGCCGGGCGATCGTCTTCGTCACCGCCGCGCGCAGGTTCATGCGCGGGCTCAGGGCGTAGACCAGGCTGGCCGAGGGCAGGTTGTCGTCATTGTCGAGCAGCCCGGCCCGGCGGCGCGGATCGCGGCTGCGCACGTCGAGCTTCGTGCTTTCGCGACGCAGCCCGCCGATCAGCCGGAGATCCCGCGTGAGTCCGAGATCGACCATGCCGTACCACGCCGTCACTTCCTGGTCGCCGAGGTAGCTGTTGCCGGCGGAGCCGGTTTCCACGAGGTAGAGCTGGCCCGGGCGGAACCGCCCCGTGGCCGGATCGACCTGGCCCACCTGCGACTCCCGCAGGAAGTTCCGCTCGTCGCCATCGTAACGGAGGACCGTGCTGTTGTACTCGAAGAGGCGCTCGTTGAAGATCCGCTCCGTGCGGGCGAAGGCGCCGCCGACCTTGACCAGGGCATTCGACCCGGCCCAGGCGGGCAGCGGCACGGAGAGATCCAGCGAGTAATCTTTTCTCGCTTCCTGCAGGTCCCGGAAGAAACGCGCCGGTCGCGGCAATCCGGACGCCTCGAAGAACTGATTTCCGTCCTGGGTCTGGAAGGTGCTGAAATAACGCGTGTCGGGCTCGTCCTGCGTCGTCGTCGCGTCGGTGATGCTCCACTGCAGGCGGGCGTCACGCCAGCCGGGGAACAGGTGCTTGCCCGTGAGCTGCAGCGACTGCAGCGAGCGCTCCGTATAGCGCAGCGTGCGGGTGGTGAAGACCTCGGTCTCGCTGATGCCGCCCCCGGCGACGTTCAGGCCGGTCTGGCGGCGGGCCATGTCGTTGCCCGACTGGTTGAACAGGGTGTTCAGGCTGACCTGGTGCTCGGGGTTGAACTGGTAGGCGACGTTCACGATCGCCCCGAGCAGCGCGTCGTCCTCACTGCGCGTGTCGCTCAGTCGGACGAGCGGCGCCAACGCGGGCGAGTTGACTCCCTGGCGCTCGTAGCGCCCGAGCACGCCGTCGGTGTAGCCGCTGAAGCTGCGCTCGTACGACAGGCTCGCGGCGTAGCCGAGCTTGCGGCCGAAGAGGCGTGTCTGCCCGCCGACGGCTGCCGCGAAACTGTGGTTGAACGGCGCGTCCTTGCTGCCCGGAGCCATCACGGGCGAGAAGGCGCGGGTGAGCCGGCCGATGTCGGCATCCACGGTGGGCGTCGAGAATCGGAGCGGGATGCGCTGCCCGCCGACTTCCGCCGGCAGATCGCGGCCGCCGTCGTCGCGCCCCCAGGCGTTGCTGCCACCGCCGGTGGTAAGGAAACGACGGCCGGAAACGCGGGAGTTGTGGGCGAACGAGGCGGACACGGAGCTGGTGAACTGCTCGGGAAACTCCTTCGTCTTCAGGTCGACGCTGCCGCCGGTGAAGTTGCCGGGGCGATCGGGCGTGAACGTCTTCGTCGTCACGATCGCGTCGATCAGGTCGCTGGGAAACATGTCCATGTTCACCGCCCGCCGATCCGGGTCGGCGCTCGGCACCTCCACACCATTCACCTGCGTCGAGCTGTACCGCTCGCCGAGTCCGCGGATGTAGACGTACTTTCCGCCGACCACGGATGCGCCCGTCACGGCCTTCATCGCCGCGGCCGCCGTGCCGAAACCGAGCTTGCTCATCTGGTCGGAGCCGATCGCGTCGCTCACCGCGGTCGCCTTCTGCCGCGCCGACAGCAGGCCCACGCCGGAATTCTGCACCACCTCGGCCGACACGGAGAACGCCTCCATCCGGATCACGGGCTCGCGGTTCACTCCGAGCGGCACGTCGACGCGCGCCGCCAGTCCAGCCATCACCGCCACGCCGCTGACGTTGGCCGGCTGGAAACCCTCCTTGCTCACCCGCACCTCCCGCAGTCCCGCGGGCACTCCCGCCACCTGGAACGCGCCGTCGAGATCGGTCGTCGTCGTCGCCTCCACGCCCGCGATGGCCACCGTCGCCCCCGCCACTCCGCGCCCGGTCTCCGGGTTGATGACCTGCCCTGCCACCGTGCCGACGGGCGTCTCCGCCGCCCGCAGCGCGCCCAGCACCGCCGCGAATACGATCATCACACCGGCGCAGCGGCGGAGGAGGAACGAGAACGTCTTCATGCCGCGCAGCACGCCACGCGGCAATCGCCGGTCGCAATGCAAATGCCGCCGCGTGACGGAGACTTAACGGCGCCGTCACGCGTTCGACACCGAGTGACGATCGGGTGACGCCCGCCCGGTGGCGCGGCCTCTCCCGGCCGGCCGGAGCAGGGGCCATGCGCCCTGCGCCGCAATCACGTCTTGGAGGAAGGGGACGGCCGTGCTCCGGCGTCACTCCGACGCCGGCTGCAGGGCCGCGTTCTCCGCGATGCCCTCGTCACGGTCGATTGGATACCGGCGCACGAAGTCCGTGTACTGGATCAGCTCGAACCGCCCGTCCCAGTGCTCCACGATCGCGGTGAGCGACTCCACCCAGTCGCCCGAGTTGAGGTAGTGCACGCCGCCGAGGGACTTGTCGGCCGCGGTGTGGATATGCCCGCACATCACGCCCACGCAGTCCCGCTGCCGCGCGAGCTGCACGATGTGATCCTCGAACTTGGAGATGTGGCTGACGGCCTCCTTGACCCGGGCCTTGATCGCGCGGCTCAGCGACCAGTACTCCCGTCCCCGCCAGGCGCGCCAGGCGTTGTAGAGACGGTTCAGCCGCAGGAGCGCCCGGTAGCCCCAGTCGCCGAGGTGGGCGAGGAAGACGAAGTTCTTCGTGACCGTGTCGAAGATGTCGCCGTGCAGCACCAGGTACGGTCCATTCAGTGCCTCGTGCACGTGGTCCTCGACGATGCTGAGGTTCTCGAAGTCGAGGGGGAGGAAGCTCGAGAGGATGTCGTCGTGGTTGCCGCGCACGTAGATGACCTGCGTGTCGCGCTTCTCGAGTTTCTTGAGCACGATGCGGACGAAGCGCGTATGCGCCTTCGTCCACGCCCCGCCGCGCCGGAGCTGCCACCCGTCGATGATGTCGCCATTGAGGATCAGCTTGTCGCAGCGCACGTGGCGCAGGAAGTGATTCACCTCCGCCGCCTTCGAGTCCAGCGTGCCGAGGTGCACGTCCGAGAGGATGACCGTCCGCACGTGGAGTTTCATGGCAGTTGGAGGGCGAAACCCGATGGCGCGCGGTCCCCGGTGGCCACCGCGCCCGAATCGAAGGGAATCAGCAGCCGGAGGCTGCGCGGCTGGACCACGACTTCGACCGCCGCGGCCGCGGCATGGGTCTCGCCGTCGGTGTGGATCAGGCCGGGTGTCGCCCGTTCGATCACGAACCGGGCGCCCCGCAGGCGGTGCACGAGCGGACTGCGGTCGATCGTGCCGAGGAACAGCCGCGGCACCAGGGCGGCCGCCGCCCGCAGGCCGGCCGCGCGCACGGCGACGAGGTCGAGCTGCCCGTCGTCGACCCGGGCGCCGGGCGCGATGCGCGCGTGGTTGCCGTATTGATCGGAGTTGGCGACGGCCACGAGGAGAAGTTCGAGATCCTCCCGCTGGCCGCCGCAGCGGATCGTGACATGCTCGCCGCGCCGCTCGCGCCAGGCATGCCAGGCCACGCGGGCATAGGCGGGCAGGCCGCGTCGTGTGAGCTGGTTGAACCGGCGGCTCACGTCGGCGTCGAGGCCGAGTCCCATCGCGTTGAAGAAGGGCCGGCCGTTGGCCGTGCCCGTATCGATGCTCACGATCCGGGAGCCGGTCCCGCTCGCGAGTTCCAGGGCGCCAAGTGGCGAGCGGGGCAGCCCGAGGTGGAGCGCCAGGCCGTTCCCCGAGCCGCACGGCACGAGCGCGAGCGCCGCCGGCGTGTGCAGCAGCCCCTGGGCGACCTCGTTCATGGTGCCGTCGCCGCCGACCGCCACGACCACGTCGTGCCCGGCCGCCACCGCCTCGCGCGCGAGGATCGTGGCGTGCCCCGGGCCCTCGGTGACGGAGAGCCGGGCATCGAGGGCGCGCGCCGCGATGAACTCGCGGATCGATGCGGCCAGGCTCGGGCGCCGCCGGTTGCGCCCCGAATGCGGATTGAAGATGAAGCAGGTCTTCATGCGGAAGCGGCGGCGGCCCGGAACGGCAGCGGCACGGGCTCCGCCGTGGCCAGCTCGCCCGCGTGGCCGAGCACGGCCGAGGCGATGTCGTGCGCCGCCCCCGGGCGCGACAGCGGCGCCAGCGCGGTCCGCCATTCGCGCCAGACTCCTCCGCCGGCGGCAAACGCCCGCTCCAGCGCCGCGATCACCGCGGGCGCCGTCGTGGCGAGGGCGCCGACGCCGTGCCGGCGCAGCAGCTCCCAGTTGCCCTCCTCCTGGCCGGGCACGATCTGGTTGACGATCATCGGACACCGGGCGGCGAGGGCCTCCTGGGTGGTGGCGCCGCCGGCCTTACTGATCACGACGTGGTGGGAGAGCAGCAGCCGCGGAATCTCGTCGGTCCAGCCCAGAATTCGCGTCGCCGCGGTCCGCCCGCGCGCCACCGACTCGAGCTCACGCTGCAACGCGGCGTTCCGGCCGACCGTGCACGTCACCTCCCACGACGTGGTCGTGAGCAGGCGGCGCGCGGTTGCCGCCGCCTCGGGCTGGCGGGAGTTGATGATGTACAGGACGCGCGGCACCCCGCCCGCGACGAGGTCGGGCGGGCCAGGCTCGGTCCCGGCGGCCGCGAACACCGGCGGCACCGGGAATCCGGCGACGTGCAGCCGGCGGGAATCGACGCCCGCCGCTCGCAGCACGGCGGCGGAATCCTCGTTGGGCAGGAACCAGCCGTCGGACGGGGCGCGCCACCACAGCGAATTGATGCTGATCGAGTCGGTCACCACGGTGAACACCGGGCCGCTCCAGCCGCCGCGGCGGGAGAGCTCCTCCAGGAGAAATCCGTAGACCGGATACGTCGTGCACACCGCCTCCGGAGCGTGGGCCGCGAGCAGGCGGCCGAGGGCCCGCCGTTCGGCGAGCAGGCGGCGAAGGACCGAGGGCAGGAGCCGCGAGCGATGCATCCAGGCGTAGGCGGCGCGCCAGACCCAGGGCGCCCGGTTGATCAACCCGAGGTAGCTGCGGCGGGCCAGGGCATTGCCGCGCGGTGCCGCCAGCTCGAACACGTCCGCCACCCGGGCGGTGCCGGGGCCGCCGAGCTGGTCGAAGCCCGTCGCGAGCGCCCGGGCCGCGGCATTGTGCCCCTCGCCGAAACCGGCGGTGAGGATGATCACCCGCGGTCTCATGCCACCGCCGCGACCGGCCCGCCGGCGGCACTGCCGGCGACCGAGAGCAGGTCGGCCTCGAACCGGCCGATGACCTGGTCCCACGACTGGGCCTCGACCGCGAGCCGCGCCGCGGGCCGCAGCTGCGCGCGCAACATCGGGTCGGTCGCGAGCATGACGGCGGCGTCGACGAGCGCCTCCGGCCGGTCGCACGGCGCGACGAGCCCGCTGCGGCCGTGGCGGATAAACTGCTGCGCCGCGGCGTAGTCGAATCCTGCGACCGCGAGCTCACTGGCCATCGCCTCCGTGAGGACGTTGCCGAACGTCTCCGTGAGGCTCGCGTGGATGTAGATGTCGGCCGAGGCGTAGTGCCGCGCGAGCTCCCCGCGCGAGACGAAACCCGTGAAGATGCAGCCCGGGTGGTCCCGTTGCAGCCGGGAGCGCAGGGGCCCGTCCCCGACCAGGACGAAGCGGCACCGCGGATTGGACTGCCGCATCGCGGCGAAGGCCCGCATGAGCAGGTCGTAGTTCTTCTCCGCCGCCATCCGGCCGGCGTGGATGACGACTGGTTCGTCGCCAGAGGCGTCCCACGTGGCCCGCAGCGCGGCGCACCGCCGCGCCGGATGAAACTGCCAGGTGTCGACCCCGCGCGACAGCAGCGCCACGTCGGTGAAACCGGCGGCGGCCAGCTCGGCGGACAGTTCCGCGGTGGGCACGAACGTGCGCCGCGTGCGGTTGTGCACCCGCCGCAGCCAGCCGAGCACGACCCGTCCGAAGAGACCGAACCCGTAGTGGCGCGAGCAGATCCTCGACAACGCCAGGACCTACGAGGAGCAGGTATTCAGGATCCGAGCCGCAGCAGCGGGTAACGCGGGATCGGCACCCCCGGCAGCGGCACCTGCACGTATTCCGGATGGGTCCCGGCGGGGGGCAGGTCGGGGCGCCGCGGGCGGTAGACGCGCACCGCGTGACCGCGCCGGCCGAGCTCGCGCGCAATGACGCCGAACGTCATCGCCACGCCATTGATCTCGGGCGGGAACGTTTCGGTGACGACGGCGAGTTTCACGGGGAAGGCGGGACGGCTTCCGCCCGCGCGCCGAGTAGAACCGGCGTTGGTCGCGAACGCATGACGGTGTCGTTACAATTCGGATACTAATGCGGCCCCCGGCGGGCCCGTTGTGACGTCCTTGTCGCGGCGCCGCCACCGAACCGGCACCCGTGGCCGGCATCCTGCGCGGGTTCCGGCCACCCGCCGCCCGCGGGTGGAAGCCGGATTCGTTCCGTCCCGCTCTCCCTCCAACACCCGAGTCCAAGCCATGAAGTTCGTCTCCTCCCCGTTCCTCCGGTTTCCCTTCACGGGTCGCCTGCGCGGCGCGCTGTGCGCGGCGCTGCTCGCGCCGTGCGTCGCCGCCGCCCAGGGCACCGGCATGCTTTCCGGTCGCGTTTCCGACGCCCGCACCGGGCACTCGCTCCAGGGCGCCGTGGTGCGCGCCGTCGGCACCACCGCCGTCGCCTACACCGACGCCAGCGGCCAGTTCAACCTGCCGGCACTCCCGGCCGGCGGACGCCGCATCCAGGTTGAGTACGTCGGTCTCGACATCGCCAGCCGCGAGGTCGCGATCGCCGCTGGCGCCGCCGCCACGCTGAACGTCGAACTGGCAAGTGAGACCCTCAAGCTGGAGGCGTTCACCGTCGCGGAGTCCGCGCGGGGGCAGGCGCTCGCCATCAACCAGCAAAAGACCGCCAGCGGCCTGGTGAACATCGTGTCCGAAGAGACGTTCAACACCAACCTCGGCGGGAACCTCGGCTTCACCCTGCAGCAGTTGCCCGGCCTGAGCGTGAACGAGGGCGAGGACGGCGAACCGTCGGGAGTCAACATCCGCGGACTCGAGGCCAAGTACAATTCCGTCCAGGTCGACGGCAACCGCATGCCGGCCTCGGGCAACTCCCGCGCGTTCTCCGTCGGCCAGCTCAACGCCGACGCCGTCAGCAACATCGAAGTCATCAAGGCCGCCACTCCCGACCGCGACGGCGACGCCCTCGGGGGCATCGTCAACGTCATTTCCCGCTCCGCCTTCCAGCGTGACGGGCGGACCATCGAACTCACGGCAGGCGGGCTCTATTACGACATGCGCGAGCGGTGGAACTACAACGCCTCGCTCAACTACCTCGACCTTTTCAGCGTGGGCGGCGGCCAGCGGAACCTCGGCGTCGGACTCAATCTCGCGTGGTCGGAGACCTCGCGCGACTACGACAATCTCGACAAGGACTACGCCGTGCTGCGGCCGGAGTTCGAGCCAGCCCTCCGCCTGTCCGGGCCGCTCTACTTCCATACCAACGCCGCGCCGCAGACCAACGACCGCGAGACGCGGTCCCTCAGCGCCAACCTCGCGCTCGACTACCGCCTGAGCGCGCAGACGTCCGTCTACCTGCGGCCCTTTTACCGGCACAACCGTGTCGACGCCGAGAAGCCGCGCGCCCGCTACTACGTCAACTCGAACCACAACTTCAACGCGGCCACCGGCACCAAGAGCATCGCCGAGGCGACCTACAACACCGGGCGTAGCGTCGCCACGGTCACCAACGAGCTGCGGTACCAGAATGACCTGAGCGTCTCCGACAACGACGTCTACGGCGCCTCGTTTGGAGGCCGTCACCAGATGGCGGAGACGACGGTGTCGTTCGACCTGTTCCGCTCGAACAACGTTTCGAACCGCGACCGCTCGCTCGCCTACGTCATCCGCAACCCGGGCTACCAGTTCGCGTACGACCAGACGGTCCGCTGGAAGCCGGTCTATACGATCCTCAACGGCAAGGACCCGTACGACGTGTCGGCCATCAACCGCGGCGACCTCACCTATTCGCCGCGCGACGCGGCCGAGAAGGCCTCCAGCGCCCGGATTGACGTCGAGCGCAAGTTCGCCGGCGCGAAGCTCGGCGGCGCCCTGAAGTTCGGCGGCAAGTTCCGCTCCAATGTCAAGGAGCAGGACCAGGCGTCGGTCGTCTATCGCACGGGCACCAACGCCGCCGGGTTTCCCTACGCCAGCCTCCTCACCCGCACGGACTACAAGGTCTTCGGCGCGCTGCCGATCTACCAGTACCCCGACTTGGAACGCGTCGACGCACTGCGGCGCAGCCGTCCGGAACTCTTCGCGCTCCAGACCAACGACGCGCTGCTCAATAACGTCATCAACGACTACCGCGCGGAGGAGGACATCGCCGCCGCGTACGGCATGGGCACGCTGCGTTTCGGCGCCACGACGCTCATCACCGGACTGCGCCTGGAACACAACACCTTCAAGTCGCGCACCTATCGGTACAACAGCGCGACGCCGGCAGTCCCTGACACGGTCAACGCGAAACGCGACTACACGATGTGGCTGCCCGGCCTTCACCTGCGGCACGAACTCGCGAAGAACCTGATCCTGCGCGAGAGCTACAACCGCAGTTACAGCCGCCCCGACGTGAACGCGCTCGTCGCGGGCCTGAACCTCGACACGAACACCGGCAACATCTCCGGCGGCAACCCGAACCTGAAGCCGTCGACGTCGCACAACTTCGACGTGCAGCTCGAATACTACACACCCAAGGGCGGGCTCTACTCGGCCGGCGTGTTCTACAAGAAGATGAAGGGGTTCTACTATGAGACGTCGCTGCGGTTCACCGACACCGACGCCAACGGCTATCCGATCCCGGACCCCAATGGCACTCGGATCTACTCCTCGACCGACAACGCCCTCGGCGCGACGAACTACGGCCTGGAGCTGATCGCGCGGCAGCGGCTGCTGTTCCTCCCGGCTCCCTTCAGCGGGCTGGGTGTCGCACTCTCCGGCACGTTCACCGAGAGCGACGGGAAGTATCCCGGCCGCCTGGACGAGGACCTGCCAACGTACGGCTTCAGTGACCGGATCTACAATGCCGCGCTCGAGTACGCCGGCGGCGGCTTCCGCGCCCGGCTGAGCTACACGTACCGGTCGGACTTCCTGGAGGGCCTGGACGCGAACAATCTCTTCGACGACTACTTCGGCGCCTACGAGTCGCTCAACTGGGAGTCGAGCTACCAGCTCAACCGCGGCACCCGGCTGTTCTTCAACGTGAACAACCTCACCGACGAGCCGCAGATATCCTACCAGGGCGTGAACCGGCCCGACAACCCGGAGGACTACACGAAGTACTCCTGGCGCGCGACGTTCGGCGTGGGCTACCGGTTCTGAGCGTCTCTCCCGCTCCTTCCGACCGACCTCTCTCGCCGCCGGGCCCACTCCGGCGGCGTTTCGTCTTCGGGGCGGAATTCACCGTAGCGTCGCCCTGTTGCCCCACATTCGTAACGCCGCCGGCCCAAACTGGGCCCTCCGCCATGATCGATCCCCTGCGGCGCGTCCTCGCGCCTTTCCTTACCTTAACGCTCTTGCTGCCGGTCTGCGCTCCGGCGCAGACGGCGCCCGCCGGCGCCATCCGTGGCGTCGTCGTGAACGACGCCACCGGCAACTTCGTCGAGGGTGCGGTGCTCACGCTCGCCGGCACCAACCGCAGCGCGGTCAGCGACAGCCAGGGACGTTTCCACTTCGGCGCCCTGCCGGCCGGCGATTACCGCGTGCGCGCCGAGTCCGCGGGCAACGCCGCCGGCGAGCGGCTGGTCGCGGTCGGCCCCGGCGCGACCGCTACGCCGACCCTCCGGCTCGGCTCGGAGATCGTCGCGATGGAGAAACTCATGGTCACCGCCCAGGCCGAGGGCCAGTCGCAGGCCCTGAACGTGCAGAAGAACGCCGAGAACATCCGCAAGGTCGTCTCCCAGGACGCGCTCGCCAACTCCCGTCTCGGTGAAGTCGGCGAGGTGCTGCAGGCGCTGCCCGGTCTCTACCTCGAGATCAGCACGCACCAGCCGAGCCGGCCCAACATCCGCGGCCTCGGCTCCGAATTCAACTCGATCACCTTCGACGGCGTGCGCATCGGCAACACGAACAACGACCGCTCGGACGGCGTCAGCGGCTATCCCGCCGAGAGCCTCGCCCGCGTCGAGCTGATGAAGTCGGTCACGCCCGACATGGAAGGCGACGCGATCGGCGGCAGCATCAACCTGGTCTCGCGCCGCGCCTTCGATCTCTCCGAGCGCGTGCTCAAGCTGAACCTCGGCGGCGCCTACAACAACCAGCAGCAGAACTGGGACAAGCAGGTGAACCTCGAATACGCCGACCGGTTCGGGCCCGAGGGCCGGCTGGGCGTGTATTCATCGATCAACCACTACCGCTCGGACCGCGGCTACCACACTTCGAGCATCAGCTACCAGGTCGACGCCGCCGACAACTACAACATCGCCACCTACACGCTGCAGGATCGCGTCGAGGACGATTCGTGGAAGTTCAAGTACACCGGCAGCGTCGACTACAAACTGAGCGACGCCACGGTCCTTTGGGCCCGGGGCCTGTTCAGCAACGACACCCGCTACCTCGAGGACCGCCGGACCATCTACCGCCCGGGCACGCGCACCAACATCACGCCGAACTCCG
This sequence comes from uncultured Opitutia bacterium, assembly GCA_937952235.1. Classification (GTDB taxonomy): domain Bacteria; phylum Verrucomicrobiota; class Verrucomicrobiia; order Opitutales; family Opitutaceae; genus ER46. The sequence goes on from CALFZM010000366.1 coordinate 47,492, forward strand.
CCAGCTCGCGCAACGGCCGCGTCGACGTCGATCGCCAGTACCGCGAGCCGATCAGCACCTCCGGCCAGCTGTCGATCGGGCTCGAAAGCCGGTTCGATCGCTGGAACCTCGATGCGCGCCTCAGCTACGGACGTGCGACCAACGAGTACCAGGAGACGTTCACGCCGGTCTTCTCCTTCAACGGCACCGATCTCTCCTACGACCGCTCGATCCGCGAATTTCCGCTCTTCCGCGTCGACAACGGCATCGCGCTCAATGATCCGGCCCGCCTCTCCCACCGGTCGATCGCGCGCACGCAGCACCCGTCGCGCGACCAGGAGTTCTCCGTCGACTTCAACGCGCGGCGCGAACTCGCCGGCCTTCCCTTCAACGGCTACGTGAAGTCCGGCGCCCGGGCCAAGTTCCGCAACTGGGTTTTCGGCGGCGACAGCCAGCTCGGCAACTGGACCTACACCGGGCCGCAGGCGGCCGGCGCCCTCGCAGAGAACTACGTCAACGACCGGTTCTTTCGCCCGAGCCACGGGCGCGCGATCCTTTCGCCGCTTGCGCCCGACATCAGCAGGTTCCTCGACGCCTTCTGGAATCGCCGCGGGGAGTTCACCCGCACCGACAACGCATCCGACATCCTGATCGAGGCCAACCGCCGCGCCACCGAGGAGAACATCTACGCCACCTATCTGATGGGCAGCGCCACGTTCGGCCGGCTCAATGTCGTCACCGGCGCCCGGATCGAGCATACGGAGTTCGAGGGCAAGGCGCGCGAACTCGACACGCCCCGCGGCGTGCTCGTCAGCTCGACCGTCGTGCGCAATTCCACCCGGTACACCAACGTCCTGCCGGGCCTGCACTTCAATTACGGCCTCCGCCCCAACGTCGTCCTCCGGCTCTCGCTCAACCGCACCGTGGCGCGGCCGAGCCCGACCGACATGCTGCCGTCGCGACGCGTCGATGACGACGCCCGCACGCTCACCGATGGCAACCCGAACCTCGACGTCACCGAGTCGGACAACATCGACGCCAGCATCGAGTACTACCTCAAACCGCTCGGCGTCGTCTCGGTCGGCGCCTTCAGGAAATCGATCGACGGCTTCTATTTCACGACCGCTTCGACCGTGGTCGGCGGTGAGTATGACGGCTACCGGTTGAGCCGCGTCGAGATGGGCCGCGGCGGCAAGGTGAGCGGCCTCGAGGTCGAGTGGCAGCAGCGGCTCGCGTTTCTCCCGGGCGCCTGGGGCGGGCTTGGCTTCGGGGCCAACCACACGTGGCTCGACGCCACCGGTCGCTACCCCACCCGGCCCGGCGACAACCTCACCTTCATCGGCACGGCGAAGCGCACCGGCAACGTCAACGTCTCCTATGTCCGCCGCGGCCTCGATCTGCGCCTCTTCTACAACCTCCGCGGCGACTATCTCAGCTCCGTCGGCGCCCGCCGCGCGCTCGACGTCTACGAGAAGGAGCGGGCGACCCTGGACTTCTCCGCGAAGCACCGCTTCACGCGCCGGCTCTCCGCTTACGCCAACGTGAAGAATATCACCGACGCGCCCAAGATCACCTACCAGGGCAGCCGCTCCAACCCGACCGGCGTGCGCTACTACGATTTCTCCGTGAACTTCGGCGTGACGCGTGATTTCTAGGCCCATGTTCCGCCTGCTTCGCCTCCTCTTCGCCGGCAGCGCGCTCATCCTCGCCGGCCGTGCCGCCGACCTCGACCTTCCTCCCCCCGGCGCGTTCACGATCGTCGTCATCCCCGACACCCAGGGCTACCGCGGCCGCGCCACCAAGGCCACGCCGCAGAGCACGGAGCCGCTCACCAACCCGGTTTTCCAGCATCACACCCGCTGGATCGCGGAGAACCTGCGCGCGCAGAACATCGTGTTCGTCTCCCACGTCGGCGACATCGTCGACATCAACAACGCCGAGCAGTGGACGCTCGCCCCCGAGTGCCTCGACCGGCTGCACGGCGTCGTGCCGTACAGCCTCACCGTCGGCAACCATGACATGACCTCGAAGGGCGATGCGTCGCTCTACCAGCGCTTCTTTCCCGCCGAACGTTACCGCGGCTTTGCCTGGTACGGCGGAAGCTACGTCCACGACCGGCCCGAGCCGAACGTGTCCGCCAACAACGTGAACAGCTACCAGCTGTTCTCCGCCGGCGGCCTCGAGTTCATTCACCTCAGCCTCGAGTGCAACGCGCCGGACGACGTGCTCGCGTGGGCCGACGGCCTGCTTCGCCGGCACGCCGGCCGACGGGCGCTCGTCACCACCCACATGGATCTCGGGCCCGTCGAGCGGCCCAAGGACAACGAAGGCTATATCAAGGACCCGAAAGGCCGCATGAGCTGGGTCAAGATCCACGGGGCCCGCGGCAACAGCGCGGTGCAGATGTGGGAGAAGCTGTTCCGCAGGCATGCGGGCCTCGGCTTCATCTTCTCCGGCGACCAGAGCCGCACCACCGCCATGCGGCTCGCCGCCCGTGGCGACGCCGGCAACACCGTGCACTCGCTGCTTTCGGACTACACGTCGTCCGGACCGTTGCGCATCTACCGCTTCGTGCCGTCGGCAAACGAAGTCCGCGTTATCACCTACGACACTTCGCGCCGCGCGCTCGTCGATACCACGGCGCACGCACCCGCGCGCGATCAGCACCAGTTCACCCTGTCGTATGCGATGAAACCCTGATTCGCTCGTCCCTGCGGGAGCGGCCTCGCCTCGCGACCGTCCGCACGAACGCCCTTTCCCCCGCATCCTGGCGCGCCTTTCAATCGCAACCCACCGCACTCCTTTCACCTCCGCTCCCCATGCCCAAGTCCTTCCGCCTCCTCGCCGCCCTGTCGCTCCCCGTCGTCCTCGCCGCAACCGCCGCCGCCCAGGACTCCGACTGGAAACCCGTCGCCTACGCCGAGAAGGCCGCCCACGCGCCGCGTCCCCTGCCCGACCGCGTCGTGCTCACCTGGGACGGCGATCCCGCCACCACCCAGGCGGTCACCTGGCGCACCGACCCGGGCACTCGCCGCGCGGTCGCCGAGCTCGCGCCCGCGACGGAGAATGCGAAGGACCTCAAGCCCGTGACCGTGACGGCACGCACCGAGCGCTTCACCAGCGACCTGGGCGAGGCCGCCTACCACAGCGCGCGTTTCACCGGTCTCACGCCGGATACGCTGTATGCGTACCGCGTCGGCGACGGCGTGAACTGGAGCGAGTGGTTCCACTTCCGCACCGCGAGCCGGGAAGCGCGCCCGTTCACGTTCGTCTACTTCGGCGACGCCCAGAACGACGTGAAGACGCATTGGTCGCGGGTGTTTCGCGAGTCGTTTCGCGACGCACCCCGCGCCGCCTTCACCCTGCACGCCGGCGACCTGATCAACCGCGCCAATCGCGACGCCGAGTGGGGCGAGTGGTTCGGCGCCCCCGCCTGGGTCCACGCCACCATCCCCGTCATCGCCACGCCCGGCAATCACGAGTACTTCGCCGACGGCGCCGGACCGGAGCATGAGCGCAAGTGGACCGCCAAGGACGGCGGCACGCTGGACGTCACCGTCGCCCAACAGACGGAAAAGGACGCCGCCGGGAAGGCCACGCGGCAGCGGATCACCGGCCGCACGGCCGACGGCCGCACCGGCGTCCTCACGCTCGGCGCCGACGGGCTCGTCATGGCCGTCGACGCCGGATTCACCGCGCTGACCGGATACACGGCCGCCGACCTCGCCGGCCAGCAACCCGACAAGCGGCCCCTGCGCGACCGGATCGCCCATCCCGGGACGCGCGCCGTCAGCCGGCACTGGCGCCCGCAGTTCGCCTTTCCCATCCAGAGCCCGCCCGCCGGTCTCGAAGAGACCTGCTACTACGTCGACTACCAGGGCACGCGCATCATCTCGCTCGACTCCAACCGCTCCCAGCCGGAGCAGGTCACGTGGCTGCGGCGCGCGCTGACCGACAACCCGAACCGCTGGACGATCGTCACGCAGCACCACCCGATCTTTTCGCCCGCCAACAACCGCGACAACCCGGAGCTGCGCGCGGCGTGGAAACCGGTCTTCGACGAATTCAAGGTCGACCTCGTGCTGACGGGCCACGACCACACCTACGCCCGCAGCGGCGACGTCGCCGGCCGTGGCGGTTCGAAGAACATGCCGGCCGGCTACAACCAGGCGTACGATCCCGCCATCGGCACCGTGTACGTCGTCTCGGTCAGCGGGCCCAAGATGTACAACGTGACCACCGATGGCTTCGCCGTCCGCACGGCAGAGGACACGCAGCTCTACCAGATCATCAAGGTCGGCCTCGACGAGCTGCACTACGAGGCCCGCACCGCCACCGGCCGGCTCTACGACGCGTTCACGCTCCGCAAAAGGGCCGGCCAGGCCAACGCCCTCATCGAGGCGTTGCCGCCCCAGAACCGCCGTCCCGCCACCGCGAAGCCGGCCGCGCAGTAGGAACGGACGCGCACCGGCGCGAATGCCGGTGGAGCCAACAAGCCTTAAGCCGGAATCATGCAGTTGGCCTTCAACTCAGCCGCTAAAACGGCCGCACGGAAAGGTGGAGCAGCTTGCCCTCAAGCTGCTGCGGACCGGTCCATCGCACGTCAGCCGCCTGGGGACAGGCGGCGCCACCTTTCCGGGCGGCCGTCATCATCGGTGAACGGAACGCACCTGCCGGGGGCGATCCGGAGTGAGGACCGTCACCCGACGATCTCCTCCACGTGGAACGCGCAATAAAAGAAAGCCTTGTCCTGCGCATGCAGCGTGCGGGCGAGCTCCTCGAGTGGCCGGAGCCGGTCCGCCAGATGCGCAGGCCGGCGGCGGTCGACGAGCGTGTTCCAGTACGCGAGCCGCGCGCCGGGCCGCCCTGACTGCACGATGCGTTCGAGCAGCCGCTCGTAGTTTCCGGGCGACATGTACTCGAAGATGTCGCTGAGGTTGAAGGCATCGAAGCGGCGCTCCGCGCCCTCGCCCAGGTAAGCCTCGAGCGGCGCCTGATGCCATTCGAGCCGGTCGAGGTGTTGGCGGATGGCGGCGAAGTTCTCCGGTCGCAGCGCGAAAGGCAGCGCCCGCGGGTGATGGCCGGTGAGAATCCAGTGGAGGTAGGGATTGTCCGCGGGATCGAGCGCGGTCACGGCGTGCCGGGCGCGCGCCAGGATCCGGTCCGCCACGCTGCCCTCGACATAGCGGAAGAAACTCGGGTCCCGTCCCATCCGCCCCATCACGAAACGCGAGAAGAACAGCCGGAACAGCAGCCGCCAGCGCCAGGTGTTCCACGTCTGCTCGTAGAACCGGGTGCGGCTCGCCGCGTCGCCGCCGCCGGCCAGCAGCCGCTCGATCGTCGCCCGGCCGTGCACCAGCGGGAGAATTCGCCGGCGGAAGGTGCCGAAGTAGCGCTCGAACTTCCCCGCGGTCCCGATGCCCGCCCCCAGGGCTTCGGGTTGCGCATCCCAGAATGCCCGTGCCCCGGAAGACAGGGCCGGCCGGCAGCGGCGGTAGAACTCCGCCACCCGCGGTCCCGGACGCGAGCCCACGAACTCGAGCAGCTCCGCGTGCTCGAGTTCCCGATACGCCGCCACCCGCAGCTCCAGGCAGGCGAGCTGCGCGGGGTTGAGGTCGAGCGCCACGACGCGCGCCGGCGCGCGCGCGAGCAGCGCGAGGGTGTTGTCGCCGGCGGAAGCGATCGAGAGACAGGCGTCGCCCGGCTGCACGTCCAGCGCGGCGAGCAGCACATCGGCATCCTCCCAGCATTGAGCGTAGCGCACGCGGGAGAAATCCGCATGCGCCGCCGCCTCGCTAGCCACCCGCGCCTCGCCGGGCGCGCGCGCGGACCGAGGCCCCGGGCTGCCGGCCAGCGGGACGTCGCTCACGCCTGCCGCCGGCGCGCCAGCAGCACGCCGATCAGGAGGCCGACGACGGCGCCACCGACGCCGATCCAGATCAGCGAGCCCTTGGCCGCGGCGAGGATCGGATTGTCGAGCGCGTTGAGCGAGATGTGGTAGCTCGCGAGCAGCCAGCGGCCGTTCTCCTTCACGATCGTGGCGGTCCAGCGGCTGCGAAACTCGAGGGTCTTCCCCAACAGGTTGTACTCCGCGACCACGTGGCCGTACGACACGCCCGTGTCGCCGCCGTGGAGGATCGTGAGATCGTCGGGGGTCGGCGGCACCTTGTAGCCGCGGAACGTATCCTTCGCCATCTTGTTGAAGAAATCGCGCAGGCCCTGCACGCCGCGGCACACCTCGGCGTTCTGCCAGGTGACGACGACATTCGGGTGCACGTGCTGCATCACGGCTTCGTTGTCGCCCTTGGTGATGGCTTCGATCACCTGGGTGCGCAGCGCGCGCAGTTCGTTGTGGGCAAGATCCTCCGCGGCGGAAAGCGACGGCGCGAGGAAGCCGAGCAGCAGGCCGGCCAGGAGGAGGGGGGACGAGACGAGGCGTTTCATGTCAGTGTTGGAGGGGAAATCTCAGGCGTCGGACGCGGGCTCGGTTTCAACGCTGCCCAGCCCGCCGTGCACCACGATCGTGGCGCCGTCGGGAATGCGGCGCGTGGCGTCGGGCACGCCGAGCACCGCGGGAATGCCGTACTCGCGGCAGATCACGGCGGCGTGCGAAAGCAGCCCGCCGGTCTCGGTCACGACGGCCGCGACCCGGTCGAGCACGGGCGTCCAGCCCGGGTCGGTGAACGGACACACCAGGATTGCGCCCCGCTCGACCGACATCGCCTCCTCGATCGAGCGCGCCACGCGGGCGATGCCGCGGACCCGCCCTCGGCTGGCGCCGATGCCCCGCAGCGCGCCGTGCGCCGGAGCGGGCGCGAAGGCGAAGCGGGCGCCGATTTCGTTCGGCGCGCGAAAATTCCGGTAGCTCTCGAACGTCTCCCGCCGGGCCGCGACCTGCGAGCGGTCGTCGCGGCAGAGTTCCTCGAACGTCTGGAAGAAGACGTCGTCGCCCACGCCACGCTGTGCCGCCAGCACGAGGACGTGGCGCCGGATGCGGTGATACATCCGGCTCGAGACATCGCGCATCTCCTCGCGCAGCCAGAGGAAGGTGCGCAGCCGGTCCAGCTTGCGCGCAAAGCTGCGCCGCCGGTGCCAGGGCAGCGCGGCGAGCGCGGCCGCCCGGGCGCGGGCATAGGCCGGCCGCGGATCCGCTCCCGCGGGCGCCCCGCGCTGCTCGCGCAGCAGCCCCGCGACCCACGCGGGATCCTCGTCCCAGCGCGGCGCACTGAGGTCGAGCTCGCGCCGGCTGCGGTGCGGAAACTCCCGTTGCAGCGCCGCCACGTCACTGTCCCCGCGCGCCGCCATCTCGCGCATCCGGCGCGTCGGCTCCAGGTGCCGCATGGGCGGCAGCGCCGCGACGAGGGCGGGATAGTCGGCATCGGGGAACGATTCGAGGAAAGCCAGCTTCGCGAGCGAGGCGCAGAAGATCGTGCGGAAATAGTTCGTCTCGACCACGCGGTAGTCGTCCTCGATCAGCCGGCGGAGGGCGGCGGCCGGATCGCCCGTCCGCCGCTCGTGCCGGCGCAGCACCTCCTCCGCCCCGCCCGCCAGGAACTCCCGGTCGAAGCGCTCCTGCCGGCGCCAGATGCCCGGCACGGCCAGCAATGTGGGCAGCGCGCGCAGCACGCCCAGCGCCGTCACAGGCGTGCGGATACCGTCGCCCTCGTACGTGACCGCCACGCTCAGGTCGCGGTCGAACTCGCGCTCGACGAAGCCGGGAAGCCGCGCGAGGCACTGCTTCACCGCGCCGAGGTTCCAGTACGGGCGCCCGAAGAACATCCGCCCCGCCTCGAATTCCCCGGAGAAGAGCCGCACCTCCCGCAGGAAGTCCTTCAGCGCCGGTTCCCAGATGTAGTCGTAGAGCGACCACATCAGCGGGGTGCACACGCCGGCGGAAACGCCGCCGTCCCTGAAGTCGGCGTTGGTCCATTCGCCGGTGCCGGGCGCAAAGTCGATCCGCGTGACCGGGCGCGCCTGCAGCACGTACAGCAGGCCGTCCTCGATCGCGAACTCGATGTCCTGCGGCGCACCGAAGTACCGCTGGATCGCGCGCGCCACCCGTTCGATCTCCGGCCGGTGCCGCACCAGCAGCGGGTGATCCGGCGGCAGCGCCGCCTGCGTGCCGGCCAGCAACCCGTCCGCCAGCCCGGCGCAGGCCTCGATCACCACCTCCTCGGCGCCCGTGGCGGGATTGACGGTGAAGGCCACGCCGGCGAGCTCCGGCCGGATCATCCGCTGCACGACCGGCGTCATGCGCAGCGTGGCCGGGTCGATGCCGTGCCGCCGGCAGTAATCCGCGACCGCGGGCGCGTGCACGGAGGCGAGGCAGCCGCGGACGGCGGCCTCGACGGCCTCGACCGATTCGAGATTGAGGAAGCTGCGGAACTGCCCCGCGAACGACACGTCCCCGCCATCCTCGGCGGACGCCGACGACCGCACGGCCAGCGGAAAGCCCAGCACCTCGGCGGCGCGCGCGAGATCGCGGGGCGCGCAGAGGAAATCCGGGACGCGGAAGCCGGCGAGCTGCAGCTCCACGAGCCGGCGGACCTTGCCCCCGATCAGCGGCGCGGCGGTGTCAGAGGGCGATCGCATAACCGGCCCCCCGTACCGCCCGCTCCGAGACCCCCGGCTGCCGGTAGCCCGCCAGCCCGAAACCGTGCCGGCCCGCCATCGCCGCAACCTGGGCCACATGCCAGGGCGTGAGCGCGCCGGTGTAGCGCGTGTCGCGCACGCCCTCGAGTCCCAGCAACATCGCCTCGACCATGCAGCCGTAGGCCTGCCCCGGCGGCAGCGGGAAATCGATGATCCCGAGGTCCTCGCCTCCCGGCAGCGCGGCGAGCCCGCCCCGCAGCATCAGGACGTCAGGCCGGGCCGCGGCCGCCGCGGGCGTCAGGCTCGCCGGGACGGAGAGATCGCAGCAGACGGCGCCCGGGGCGAAATCGTCCGCGCCCAGGGGAGCATCCACGGCGTTCATCGCGGCCACCACCACCCCGCCCTCCCGTACCGCGCGCAGGTCGGTGGTCGCGGAGGCGCGCGGCAGCTTTTCGGCGAGGTGCCGCAGCCGCAGCGCGGAACCGGGTTTGCGGCTGCCGATCAGGATCGTGCGACGGTAACGGGGCGCGAGGATCTCGGCGCAGGTGCGGCCGATGTTCCCGGCGGCTCCGGCGATGACGAGCACCGTCTCCGCCGCGGGGCGCCCGGTCTCCCGGTGCGCGCGGTCGAGCGCCTGCAGGGCCAGCGCGATCGCGGTGCTGTTGCCGGTCGTGACGCCCAGGCCGCGGGCGTCGAGCCGCGTCCCGGCGCAGGTGGCGATGGACGTGTACTGGCCGAGCGACACCACCTGGCAGCCGAGCGCGTGCGCGAGATCGATGCCCTGCTGCACCAGCGCCTGCGGCTGCGCCAGCCGGCGGGCGTCCAGCCGCCGCTTGATCCAGGCGGAGCTGAACGGCAGCAGGATCGGATGAAACCGCACCCGCTCGCCCGTCGCGGACCGCACGTCGCACACGTTGAGCACGACCGGCGCCATGCGGCCGGCCACGCGCTCGAGGAAGGCCTCGCGCTCGGCCGTCGACGCCGGCGCGAACGACGGCTCGAGCACGCCGAAGTCGTCCGTCGCGACCAGGTGGCAGAGCCAGGCCACCCGCCGCTCCGGCACGTGGCGCTGGGCCGCACGGAACGACGGCTCGTCGTGCGCGAGCAGGCGCACCTCGGTGCGCACGCAGCGGTTGCCGGCCGCGGCGGCGTCGCGCCCCGACCAGAGGTGGCGCGTGAGGCCGAGCGTGTCGCCTGCGTCCAGGCGCCGGCAGACGTCCTCGAACGCCGCGAGCACGCGCCCGATGTCGGCGGTCGTGATGAAGGCGCAGGGCTCCAGCCGCAGGGCCAGCGGCTCGCTGAGCGTGGGCGCCACGCGGATGCGATGCGCGTGCAGCAGGTGGCCCGCGAGCACGTAGCCGAGGTCGTCCTGCGCGGTGAGGAAACGCAGGAGGAAACTCGGGGCCTCGGACTGCCGGCGGAACTCCACCGCGAGCAGCAGGCCCGCTCCCCGCACGGCGGCAATCGCCCGCGGATGCCGCGCGGCGAGCGCCTCGAGCCCGGCGCGGAGCTCCGCGCCCCGGGCGCGCACGGCGGCGAGCAGCGCGTCGTCGACGAGCGCGAGGGTCCGCCGCGCGAGCGCGCAGGCGTGGTCATCCTCGGCATACGTGCTCGTATGCTGGAGGTCGAAGCGGTCGTCGTAGCGTTCACGGCGGACGAGCAGCGCCGAGATCTTCGCCAGCCCGCCGCCAAGCGCCTTAGAGAGGATCACGTAATCCGGCTGCACCCCGAGGGCGGCCGAGGCCAGGAACTGCCCGGTGCGGCCAACCCCGGTCTGGCACTCGTCGGCGATGAGCGGGACGCCGTGGCGGGCGCAGAGGGCCGCGGCGCGCTGGACGAACTCCCGGGAAAGCGGCCGCACGCCGCCTTCGCCGAGCACGGGCTCGAAGATGAAACCCGCGAGATCGCCCGGACGGGCGAATGCCGCCTCGAGCGCCGCGACGTCATTGGGCGCGACGCGCACCACCGGCACGCCCGCGAGCGCGTACGGCTCGCGGTAGGCGGGATGCGCGGTGAGCTGGAGGGCGGCGAGGGTCTTGCCGTGAAACCCGCGCTCGAGGGCGACGAAGGTCCGCGCGCCCGTTTCCAGCCGCGCGTGCTTCATCGCCGCCTCCACCGCCTCGGCGCCGGAGTTCGCGAAGACGGCCACGTAGTCGGCACCGGCACGGCGCGAAAGCTCGGCCGCCAGCTCCGCCGCGTGCCGCCGCCGCGAGGCCTGACTGTGCACCGGCCGGCCGGAGGCGAGCAACCGCTGCGCTTCGGCGACCAGGGCGGGATGCGCATGCCCGAGAAGCAGCGAGCCGTAGCCGCCTACGAGGTCGAGCACTTCGACCTCGTCGCCCGCCGCATCGCGGTAATACAAGTGGGGACCCGCACCGCGTTCGTAATCGATGTCGAGCGCCAGCGTGCGGAGCAGTTCCCCCAGACGGGGCTTGAAATGGTCGCGGCCCGGCCCGGCCTCGGCGGGCCGCGGAACGACGGAGTTCGGCGCTGGGGGATTCACGCGACGAGGATAGTTAGCGGACGCCCCGGGGCGTTAATCGATAAAATTTTGGGTGGCCATCGCGCAAATCAATGTCCCGTCGCGGGCCGGCCGCGCAGCAGCGTGGCGAGCAGCGCCGCCCCGACGCAACAAGCGGCGGCGAGCGACACCACCACCCGAAAGCCGGCGACAAACGCCTCCCGGATGGCGGCCTCCACCGCCTGCGCCGTCGCCGGCGCCAGGCCCTCCGGAGGCCGGGCCACCGCGAGTTTCGCCGCCTCGAGGCGAAGCACGGCGAGGGCGGTGTCCGTGAGGCCGAGATCCGCGACCCGCGCCTCCAACGCGCGGCTGAAAACCGCCAGCATCACCGGCCCCAGCACGGCGATCGCGAACACGCCGGCGAGCCGCGTCGTGCTGCTGTTGATGCCCGAGGCCAGCCCGAGCCGGTCCGACGGGACGGCATCCATCACCGCCGTGCTCAGCGGCGTCGCGGTCAGGCCGAGGCCCACGCCCACGAGGACGAAACCCGGCAGGTACGTGGTCCAGAACTCGCGCGGCCCGGCCGTGAGTCCGGGCAGTGCGAACAGGAGAAACCCCGCCGCGGCGAACAGCGGCCCGAACGTCAGCGGGAGCCGCGGGCCCCGGCGGTCGACGCAGCGGCCGGCCCAGCGCGAGAGCAGGATGAGCAGGGCCATCAGCGGCAGTTGCGTGAGCCCGGCGAGCATCGGCGCGTAGCCCTGCACCTGTACGAGATTCAGCGGCATGAAGAAGAGCGTGCCGTGGAAGCCGAGGTAGAAGGCGAAACTCAGGCCGCAGGCGGCCAGGAGGGAAGGCGACCGGAAGACGTCGAGCGGCAGCAGCGGGTGCGCGACGCGCGTCTGCCGGTGGAGAAACGCCCCCAGGGCGACGAGGCCGCCGGCCAGCGGGATGGAGACCAGCGGGTGGCCGAGCCCCGCCTTCGGCCACTCGATCAGTCCCTGGTTCAAGCCGGCAAGGCCGAGCGTGAGCAGCAGCGCGCCCCAGCCGTCGACCGCGCGCCGCGACGCGGCCGGATCGGGCGGCACGCGACTGAGCACGGCCAGCAGCGCCACCGCCGCCAGTGGGACGTTGATGAAGAACACCACGCGCCAGAGGCCGGCGCCCGCCAGCACGCCGCCGAGCACCGGCCCGATCGTGGTCGCGAGCACGCTGAACGCCGACCACGTGCCGATCGCCTTGCCCCGCACCTCGGGCGGAAAGTGGCTGGACAGCAGCGCGAGGGAGCCGGGCACCATCAGCGCGCCACCCACGCCCTGCGCGACGCGCGCGGCGATGAGGACGCCGATGTCGGGCGCCAGGCCGCATCCCACGGAAGCGACCGTGAAGATCGCGATGCCCAGGCTGAAGATCCGCCGGCGGCCGAAGGTGTCGCCCAGGACGCCGCCAAACAGCAGCAGCGCCGCCAGCGGCAGCGAGAAACCGTTTGTCACCCAGAAGAGCCCCGCGCCCGTCGCATGGAGTTCGCGTTGCAACACCGGCAGCGCGACGCTCAGCGCGGTGCCGTCGATGAACACCATGCCCGAGGCCAGCACCGAGCTGAGCAGGACCCAGGCGGAGGCGGACGACGCGGTACGGGCTGGAGGCACGCGGGGCGACACGGCGCGCGAGGCTGGCGCGCGGCCATCCGGAATCAAGCTGCGCCAATCCCGGGCAGATGGGCCGAAAGACCGGGGCCGGCCGGCCCGCCGCGAACGCAACGCGCTTGCCGCTCCCGCCGCGCCGGGCGTAAACCCACGCCGCCATGAGTTCCCCTGACCTGGGCGGCGTAGGCCGGCGCGATTTCCTGAAGTTCTCCGCCGCCTCGGCACTCGCCGGCGCGCTACCCGCCACCGCCTCCGCCGCCACGCCCGCGCGCGCCTCCCGCTCCGCCTTCATCGCGGAGGAGAACCAGCGCCCCGGCGCGACCGACTGGCAGCTCACGCGCGTGCGCCTGTCCCGCGCCCAGGGCATCCGGGCGGCCGAGATCGAAGGCTACTGCTCACGCCAGTCCGGGCTCGCCGGCGAGACGCTCGACCTCTGCGTGAGCACGACCCCGGCGGCACGGTTCAAGGTCGAGATCTTCCGCACCGGCTACTACGGCGGCGCGGGCGCCCGGCTGATGGCGACCCTCGGACCGTTCGAGGGTCGGACGCAGCCCGTGCCGGCGCCGGGGCCGAAGCGGCTGATCGAGTGCAAATGGACGCCGTGCGCCACGCTGACAATCCCGCGCGACTGGCCCAGCGGCGTGTACCTGGGCCGGCTGACCACGTTGCCGGACGACGCGGACAAGCCCTACTGGCAGAACTACCTCGTCTTCATCGTCCGCGACACCCGCAAGGCCGACATCCTGCTCCAGTGCAGCGACAACACCTGGCAGGCCTACAACAAGTGGCCGGACAACTACTCGCTCTACACCAACCCGCTGGGCGCGCAGGCGCCGGGAGTCGCGGTGAGCTTCGACCGGCCCTACGGCAAGTACGCGCAGATCTACGAGAATCCTCAGTCGCTCGGATCGGGCGAGTGGCTCTGCTTCGAATTTCCGCTCGCGTACTGGCTCGAGCAGCACGGTTACGACGTCACGTACTGTTCGAACAGCGATTGCCTCGATCCCGCGCAGATCACGCGCTGCAGGACGTTCCTCAGCGTGGGGCACGACGAGTACTGGGATCCGCTCCAGCACGCGGCGGTGAAACGTGCGATCTCCGACGGCGTGAGCGTGCTCTGGCTCTGCGGCAATTCCGTCTTCGTCGTGAGCCCGTTCACGGAATCCAGCGACGGCCGGCCGCGTCGCGTGATCGAGCGCGCCGGCCACTTTGCCGGCATGACCGACGCCGAGGTCGAGAAGGCGCGGCGGGTGTTTTCGGAGGACTATCGCCGGATCGGCCCCGACGAGTCCGATATCATCGGCGCGCGCACCGTCATCCCGTTCAACGGCGGCGGCGACTGGATCTGCACCCGCCCCGACCACTGGATGTTTGCCGGCACCGGCATGAAGGCGGGCGATCGAATTCCAGGTCTCGTGGGCTGGGAACACCACGGCGAACCAGCTTTGATCCCGGGACTGGAAGTCGTGGCGGAAGGCCTGGTGTGGGCCGGTGGCGTCACGCCGTCGCGCTACACGGCGACGATCTTTCCGGGGCCCAAGGGCAACTTCGTCTTCAACGCCGCCACGATCTTCTGGGTGCAGGGCCTCGCGAGCCCGCCGGGCCACATGATCCCGTGGAGCCACTGGTCGCGACCGCAGGGGCCGGATCCACGCGTGCAGCAGATCACGCACAACCTGCTGCGCCGCGCGCTCGGCGCGTGAGCGGCGCCGCACCGGGAGCGCCCCGTCACTCCGCGACCGCGAGCTGCGGCCACAGTTCCCGGACTCGCTTCACCGCCTCCGCGAGAAACGCCCGCACCACCGGCGGCGGTTCATCGCGCCACCAGGCGGCCACCTCGACGAGCGGAAATCCGGGCAGCGGCAGCACCCGGACGCCCGGCTGCCGGACATAGCCCGGAAAATCCAGGCTCACGCCCACGCCCTGTCCGCGCGCGACATACGGCGCGATCATGAGCAGTGAATCGGCCTCGATGCTGACGGGCCAGCGGACGCCCCGAGCCCGCAGTTCGCGCTGGAACAGCCGCGTCACGGTCTCGCTGGCGGGCAGGCTGATGAGCGGCCGGCGCCCGGGCGTGTCCGCCCACCACGCTTCGGGCGGGCGCCTCGGGCCGCGGGCCGGCACCAGCAGCACGAGCGGCACGCGCAGGAGTCGGCGGCACCGCACGCCCGCCGGCGCCCGCGGACCGGCTGCTGCGACCACCAGGTCGACGCGCCCGGATTCAAGCCGGTGCATGAGATCGGCCTGCAGTCCCCCGCAAAGATTCAACCGCAGGCCGGGCAGATGCGCGCGCAGCCGTTCCGCGATCTCGGGCACATGATCCCGCAGCGCCACCTCCGCCGCGCCCAGCCGAAGGACCGGCGTTTCGCCCGCGCGAATTTCCTCCGCCACGGCGTCGAGCCGGCCGAAGAACGGCTCGATGAACGCCGCCAGCTTCTTGCCGGCCGCGGTGAGACGGAACGGCGAACGTTCGAACAACCTCGTCCCGAGATCCGCCTCGAGCTGGCGGAGCTGGCCGCTCACCGCCGGCTGCTGGATCCCGTAGGGGATGTGCCGTACCGCGCGGCTGATGCCGCCGTGCCGCGCCACGTAGTGGAACAGCTCGAGGTGGTGAACGTTCATCCGGCGTCGAGGCAAGCAGCGCGCCACGGCGGGCGCAATGCCGCGGCCATCGAGCGGAGCAATGGGGCCATCGGATTTATCGAATCACACCGGCGGCGCACTCTCCGCTAGAATCGCCGGCATGAACTCGCATCCGACTTTCCGCGCGGCCTGGGCGGCCCTGGCCGTGCTCGTGGCGCCGCTGGCGTGCGTCCCGGCGGCCCGTGCCGCCAGCGTCGGCGTGTACGACTCCCGGCTCGTCGCCTACGCCTGGTTCAACGCGCCGCCGCAACGCACCGCCCTGCGCGCCCGGGTCGCCGCGGCCCGCAAGGCGCAGGCCGACGGCGACCGGGAGGAAGGCGCCAGGCTCGAGCGGCTGATCAAGGCCGACCAGTCCCGGATTCATCTCCAGGTCTTCAGCACCGCGCCGATTCCCGAAATACTGGAGCAACTCGCGCCCGCGGTGACCCGCGCGCGCAGCGACACGGGCGTAACCCGGCTGGTGTCGAAATGGGACACCGCCGCGCTCCGCGGCATTCCCCCGGAGGAACGGATCGACGTCACGGAATTGCTGGTCCGCGACCTGGAGCTGGATGAGAAGCAGCGGGCGACGCTGCGCGCGATCGCCGCGAAGCCGCCCCTCCCACTCTGGCAGGCCCGCCTGCTGGCGTTCGCCGGCCGGCTCTAGCGACGAACGAAATCGGGGAGCCGTTCCCCGGACAGCGCCTTTGCCGGCGCCGGAGCGCAGCCGGAGGGCGCCGGTCCTGGCGAGTCTACTTTCCCCGGAAGTCGTAGCAGATGATCCGTGCGCCCTTCCCGCCGCGCACGTCGCGGGAATTCTGCGCCACGTAAAGGAGCCCGCGGTGCAGCGCGGGCAGCGTCCAGGAGGAGTGCGCCAGGAAGAGCCGCACGCGCTGCCGCACCTTGAGTCCCCCGGGGCCCAGCTCGAACTCGGCGAAGAGCCCGTCCTCGCCGAGCGCGAAGGTGCGTTCGCCCGCTCGAAGCAGCGTGCCGCGAAAGAAGCTGTTGACCCGGCCGTCCTGCTCGAAGCGCGTGTCGTCCTGCCACACGATCGCGCCGGTCGCGAGGTCGACGCACTTGAGCTCCGTATCGGGCGGGTTGCGGCCCGCGAAACCGTAGAGATGTCCGCCTCGCGCCTGCGGCATCATCCAATGCAGCCCGAAGCCGCGCTGGGCCCAGAGCGGGCGCGCCTTCAGCCCGGCGTCGAACTCCAGCAGCGTGCCGCCCTTCTCGTAGCACTCGGAAATGAACACGCGGCGGTCGTCGAGGACGAGCGGGGTCTGCGCCGTCGCCGACTCGTAGATCCGCGCCCGCCAGGGAAAGCGCTCCAGCACCCGACCGTCCTGCGGATCGAGCACGAGCAGTCCGCCGACGCTGGGCCGGCTTTCGCCGCCGAGCATGACGAGGGCGACGTCGCGGTCGTGCAGCCGCGCCACGATCGGCGAGGCGTAGCTCGCGCCCCACGCATCCGGCGTTTCCCAACGCACCTCGCCCGTGCGGGCATCGAATGCCGCCACGCTCGTGCCCGGCCCGCCCTCGGCCGTCCGGCCGCCGAGGGCGACGATCACCCGGTCACCCCAGACGCAGGGCGTCGGCCCATAGCCGAAGAAGTAGGCCGGCACGCGGTACTCCGCCGCGAGGTCGCGCCGCCAGAGCAGCTTGCCGCTCGCGAGCTCGAGACAGTGGAGCTGGCCGGTCACGCCCGCGGCGTACACCCGGCCCTGGGCGATGACGGCGCTCGAGCGCGGGCCGGGGCTGTAACCATAGCGATCCTGATACTCGACCGCGTAATCGAATCGCCAATACCGCCGGCCTGTCGCCGGCTCGAGGCACTCGACCGTCTCGCGGCCCTCGACGCGATGGAAGTACACCAGCCGGTCCTCGGCGATGACCGGGCAGGCGTAACCCTCGCCCGACCCCCGCTCCCACACCCGGCGCGGACCTTCCGGCGGCCAGGTGTCGAGCAGCGGACGCTCGCGCGTGGAGGCATTCTGGTGCGGCCCGAGAAAGTGGGGCCAGGGCTCCACGCTCGCCCCGACCGCGAGCGGCGACGGGGCGCCATGCTCGATCAGGCCCGGGTCGGCCACCGGCACCGCCGCCGGCAGGACCGCAGCCAGCGCCAGCCAGGCCGGCACCCAGACGCCCGGCTTCGGCTCGCGACGGCGGGGGCGCATGGCGGCCGCGCGGAACTCAGGCCGGCACCCAGGCGCCGACGCCGACCGTCTGCTCCACCTCGGCCTCTTCGTCCGGCAACTCGTTGAGCGGGGCAAAGCGCTCCGACGAAAACCCCAGCTCCTGCTCGCCCTGGTGAAAGGGGTCGCGCGGGTTCGTCAGCTCCTCGAGCAGCAGCCCGACCGTGGCGCTGTCACCGCCCTTCACGATCTTCTCCCGCCCGAGAAAAACCTCCCGGACGGTGTAGATGTTGTCCTTCACCGGAAGCTGCTTGTAGAGCGCCCGGATCGTGGGAGTGAACGTATCGTTGATGCAGACGACTTTCTGACCCTTGACCATGTCGCTTCACCTTTAGCGCGCCGGCGCCAAACTGCAAAAGAAGAATCCGGCTGCGCCCGCGGGCGGCCAGGTTGCGGCGTCGATCGGCGGCCGGATTGCCCTTGCCGCTGCGCCGACGTCGCGCATCGCTAGGCTGAAACCCTCCTCCCGATGTGCGCCGCCGCCTCCTCGCCTCCCGCCGCGAACCCTGACCGCAAATCCAACGCGGGCGCCACGCCCGATCCCTGGGAAGCCTGTGCGAGGCTCGAGTACGGCGGTGACCGCAGCCCTGCCTGGAGCGTGCGGGAGGAACTGCTCGCCACGCCGCCGGAAGGCTGGCCCGCGGCGGAAACCCGATTGCTGAAGTCGCTCGCGCGCGCGGACGCCACCGCGGCGGGGCGGGCGTTTCTCTGCCAGATGCTGGCCCTCGTGGGCTCCGCCCAGAGCGTGCCGGCCCTGGCTGCGCTCCTCAAGGACGTCGACGCGGTGGAGTCCGCCCGCTACGCGCTCGAGGCCATCCCCGGAGCGGAGGCCTCGGCCGCGCTGCGCGAAGGCATTGCCGCGGTCTCCGGCAGCGCGAAAGCGGGCATGATCGGCAGCATCGCGATCCGCGGCGACACCTCCGCGCGCTACCTGCTCGCCGGCATCAAGGGAAATCCTTCCGAGCCCGCCATCGTCCGCGAAGCCGCGGGCCGTGCCCTCGAACACCTCGCCACCGCCAAAGCCTGACCCGCCATGCCCACCGCTTCCACCGTCACGCGCCGGCGCTTCCTCCAGCAATCGGGCGTCGCCACCGCCGTCGCCGCCGCCCCGCTCATCCTGCCGTCGGGCCTGCGCGGCGCCGGCGCCCCGAGCCGCAAGATCACCGTCGGCATCGTCGGCGCGGGCAACATCTCCGACAGCCACTTCGGCCCGCTGCTTGGAGATCCCGAGAATGTCCGCATCCTCGCTGTCTGCGACGTGGATCGCGAGCGACGCGACGATGCGGCGGCGCGCGTCAACCGCACCTACGGGAACCAGGACTGCAAGGCCTACGGCGATTTTCGCGAACTGAACCGCCGGTCGGATATCGACACGGTCTTCGTCTGCACGCCCGACCACTGGCACGCGCTGGTCGCGATCGACGCCATGCGCAACGGGAAGGACGTCTACGTCGAAAAGCCGCTCACGCTCACGATCCAGGAAGGGCGCGCGCTCGTGGCCACGGCGCGGAAATACCACCGGGTCGCACAACACGGCACGCAGCACCGCTCGATGAAGCGGTTTCACGACGTCGCCGAATTCGTCCGCAACCAGGGGCTCGGGCGGCTCGACCGGATCGAGTGCTTCATTCCGCCGAACAACCGCCACGTGGGCGCCACCTGGAAACCCGAGCCGGTGCCGGCCGGACTCGACTGGGACATGTGGCTCGGGCCCGCGCCCTGGCGGCCGTACACGTCCCTGGGCTGCCATTACAATTTCCGCTTCATCTCCGACAGCGCCTACGGCCAGGTGACCAACTGGGGCGCGCACTACCTCGACATCGGCCAGTGGGCGCTCGACATGGACGCCAGCGGTCCCGTCGAGGTCGAGGGGCGCGGCGAGTTTCCCAGCTCGGGCCTCTTCACCAACGCGACCAAGGTGGACTTCACCGTCCGCTACGCCAACGGAGTGCCGATGTTCTGCCGCACCCGCTTCGAGGGTGGCGGCACCGTGCGTTTCGTCGGTGAGCGCGGCTGGCTCGACATCGCGCGCAACCGGATGAGTGCGTCGCACAACGACCTCCTGCGCGAGATGCAGGCTCCCGGAAAAAAGATCCAGCTCCCGCTGAGCAACAACCACCACGAAAACTTCTTCGCCTGCGTGCGTTCGCGGCAGCGTCCGATCGCCGACGTCGAGCTGGGGCACCGCACCACCACCGTCTGCAACCTCGGCCAGATCGCGATGGTGCTCGGCCGCAAGCTGCGCTGGGATCCGGCGAAGGAGGAGTTCGTCGGCGATGCCATGGCGAACCGGTTGCGCGGGCGCGCCATGCGCTCGCCCTGGGCGCTGATCTGAGCCGAAAGGTCGGGTCGCTCGAAGGTTGCACCGCGTCCGGGTGGAGGCCCGTCCGGGTGGAACCGCTTGTCCCCAAGCGGTTGGCGTTCGAAAGCTTCAAAAACCCGGCCGCCGCGGACAAGTCCGTCGCGCGTCAGCCGCCTGGGGACAGGCGGCTCCACCCACAGCGCGCCTGGCTACTTCGCCGGGAACGGGCCGGCATCCGGCCACGCCGGTCTATTCGATCCGGCCTTCGTCGAAGTCGATCAGGTCGGGCACGCTCTTGATGTCGTCGACGCGGTCGGCGCAGCCCATGTTGGTGAGCGCTTCCTTGAGGAATTCGCGGCCGGCGGCGGTCATGCCCATCTGCACGAGCCGGCGGTTCCACTGCACCGCGCGCACGTCGGCCGGGAGGAGTTGCGCAAGGTTCGCCTCGACTTCGGCCTCCGTGGTGGCCTCGAACACCACGCGCTCGATCGCCGCGGGGTCGAGTCCCAGGTGCTGGGAGAGAAACCGGTCGCAACCGCGCTTGTAGTTCTTCGCGTAGCTCGCAGGCAGGGCGCCGTGCTCCTTCACATGGCGGCACTTCGCGAGGAACCGCGGCAGGTAAAGCAGGCCCGTCGCCGCGTGCGGCAGATAGGGCGACGGCAGGGTCGTGAGCACTTCGCCGGTGGAGCCGGGAATGGGTTTCGAGGGCACGGCCCAACGTCGTGGACGAGTCCGGACCGCGCAAGTTCTCTCCCCGGTCCGGGAGCGCGGATGTCCCCGTCCGCCGTCCGGCCCCTGCCGGGGGCCGCGGTCTCATTCCGGCTCAGCCCAGCGCCGCCCGCGCCTCGTTGACCAGCGGCGAGCGCGCGAGCGGCGGCTCGATGCCGGCCTCGAAGCCCAGGCGCGCCGCGCGCGCGCGAAAGGTGAGGAACGCCAGCGCGGCCGCCTCGCTCGCCGCGCCACGATCGGCGAGTCGCTTCAGGTCGGTGGCCACCGGCGCGATCTGGTCCTTGGGCAACACGCCTTTCTCGACGAGAAAAAGTCCCAGCGAGGCCCCCAGCGTGTCGATCCACGGCGCGGGCTGCGGGGGAATGGTGTATGCGAACGCGGCGCTGGCCGGCGACCATTCCATGAACGCGCGCACCTGACCGTGGAGCTGCGCGAGCGCGGTTTCCATCGTCGCCGGCGTCCAGCGGGCCTGGAAGGTCTTGCGCTCGCGAAACCCTTTCACTTCCCAGACGCGCAGCACGAGTTCATAGTCGCCGGCGCTGGCGCGGAGTGCACCGCTGACGATGTAGTCGAGCCCGCCCTCATGGGTCTCGACGAGCTGGCGCAGGTTGTCGGTCGACCACTCCGCGCCGAAGTTCACGTAACGGTTCCCGCCTTCCGGGAGCGTAATGAGGCCGACGGCCGCCACCGGCGTGTAGAGCGGCGAAAAATAGAACGTTTCCGCGAACCAGAGCGGGAGCGCCCGCGAGAGCCGCCCGAGTTCGTCCTCGGGGTGGGCGTTGGCGCCGGCGGCGGACTTCTCGCCGTGGCCGGGCAAAGCCAGTTGCGCGAAAGCGAGCCGGCGGAGGCGCCCTTCCTTGGGGGGCAGCAGCCGGTCGTGGAGCGCTTCCAAGCCGTAGCACCAGATCGGCTTGCTGATCGTGATCAGGCCGATCTTCGCGGCGTCGCCCGGCGCACCTGCCGCCGGCGCCCCCGCGACGGGGGCCGCGATCAGTTCGGCGATCGCGTTGGAAAAACCGAAGAGCCGGTCTTCGAGCTCGGGCCGGTTCAACGCGAACAGGATGTCGAGCACATGCTGCGCGGCGTCGGCATTGCGCAGCGCGAGATAGGCCTGGAGCAGGTTGAGCCCGGTGGCGGGACCGTGGCGGTCCGCGTCGTAACGCGGGGCGACGAGCTCGACGATTTCCGCCACATGCCCGTGCGAGCCGAGGTCGCCGGACACCGCCACGAGGACGTCGGCCCGATCGCCCGCCACGGCGAGCACCTCCTCGTAGATCGCCAGCGCACCCGGGAGGTCGCGCGCTTCGATCCGCTCGCGCGCCGCCGCCAGCCGGGCTTTGGTGCCCACGGCCGAGGCCGCCGGCGCGGCCGGCGCAACCACCGGTTCAGCCGGCGTCGCTGCCGCAGGCGCGGGGGCTGGAGCCGACGCCGGCGCAGGCTTTTTGGCGGTGAAGCGGTCGAAAAAACCCATGGCGCGAGCAAAGCGCCCGGGCCGGGTCTGGCGAACCTGATTTCAGGGCACGCGCGCCGCGCGCGGCGGCAGTCGGCCGTCCGCGGCGGATTCAAGTCATCGCCACGAACGGCAGCGGGGAAAGGTGGAGCGGCGGGTCCTCCAGCTGCTCAGGATGGACGCGCCGGCGTCAGCCGCTCGGGGACGGGACGTTCCACCTCACCGGCGTCGCCCGCCACGCTTGGGTGACGACCGACTTACTGTTCACCCTCTTCACCTTCGCCCTCCTCCTCTTCCTCCTCGTCTTCGGGCGGATCGTCGTCCGGAGGGTCCATCGTGCCACCGGTGCCTTCGGAGGCGGCGGCACTGCCGAGCCGGACGACCTTCGGTGCGGAGCGCCGGGAGCGCGGATTGCGTCGCGTGACCTTTCGACGCTTCGACTTGGCGGACGCCGTCCGCCGCGCCTTCACGCGGGAAGCCTTGGCCTTGGCCGCCTTCGGCCCGGACCGGCGGGATTTCGCTTTCTCCTTTTTCTTCGGAGCTGGTTTCTTTTTCGCCATACGAGGTTGAGTTGGACGTGGTCGCTGGAAAGGAAGTCGCCGCGCCTCAGGCAAGCGGCGCGGCCGGAGTGGGTTGCGGTTGCAGCCCGGGCGGAATCGCCGCCTCCAGCTCCGCAAGGAGACGGCGCGCCTCCGCGGCGTCAACGGGATCCGGCAGGGTCGAGAGCCGGGCGCTCGTTTCCTGCAGCGCCGCAAGCCCCAGGACATCGGCGCTGTTCTTCAGGTAATGCGCCCGGTTGCGGACGCGGCCCCAGTCGCGCAGCTCCAGGGCGCGGCGGAGATCGTCCAGGACGCCCGGCGTTTCCGCCGCGAATTGGGCGTGCAATTTCTGGCGCAGCGACGACGCGGGCGACAGTTCCGCGGGCTCCGCGGTCCGCGCCGGGCGCAACTGCTCCGCAATGACTCCGGCGAGCGTCGCGAGTCGCACCGGTTTGCCCAGGAACGCATCCATGCCCGCCTGCCGCGCGCGCGCTTCGTCGGCGGCGGACACGTGCGCGCTCAGCCCGATGATGCGGAGGCTCGCGACGCCCTCGGCGCGGAGCGTCCGCGCCACCTCGAGCCCGTCCAGCCGGGGCAGACCGATGTCGAGCAGCATCACGTCGGCCACGCCCTCGCGCGCGAGCGCCAGCGCGGTGGGGCCGTCGACGGCAACGATGACGTCGGCGCCATGGTCGGTCAGGAAGGCGACCAGCAGTTCGCGCACGAGCGTGTTGTCCTCGGCGACCAGCACGCGGCGGCTCGCGAGGGTGGCCTCGGACGACGCTGCATCGCTTTCCCCGACCGCCGGCGGCGCCTCGCAACGCGCCAGCGGCAGGCGTACGACGAACGTCGCGCCAGGCCCGTCCAACGCGGCCAGGTGCACCGTGCCGCCCGCGACACCGCACAATCCCTGCACGAGAGCGAGTCCCAGCCCCGACCCGCCGCCCGCGGCGGGATCGAGCCGCGCAAACGGCTGGTAGAGCCGCGACCGCAATTCCGGCGGAATTCCCGGGCCGGTGTCGGCCACCACGAACTCCGTCATCCCATCCGGGTTTGACCGCACCAGGAACGTCACGCGTCCGACCGGGGTGAACTTCACCGCATTGTTGAGCAGGTTGAGCAGGATCTGGCGCAGCCGGACGTCGTCGACGTTCACCCACAGCGGCAGGTCCGGCGAAAAGTCCGTCTGGAACAACAGCCCCTTTGCGTTCGCCGCCGGCCGGAGCGCCGCGGCACATTCCTCCAGCAGGGGCCGGAGCGCGACCGGGCGGGGCTCCAGCCGGAACGCCCCGCTCTGCAGCGCCCCGAGATCGATGAGATCGTTCACGAGGCGCAGCATGATGTCGCCATGCGAGCGCAGGGCAGCGAGCCAGCCGCGGTGTGCCTCGGCCAGCGGAGCGCTCTCGAGCAACTCGCCGAAACCGAGGATGCTCTGGATCGGCGTGCGCAGTTCGTGGCTCACCTTGGCGAGGAACGCGCTCTTCATCCGGTCGGCCGCGGCCGCGGCGGCCGCGCGGCGCTCGGCCGCATCGCGCGCCTCGCGGCGCAGGCGGTACGCGACGGCGAGCGCCCACAAGCCGACGCCCGCGCCCACCAGCGCCATGGTCTGCAGCCGCGCCTGCCGGAACGTGGCCAGCCAATGCGTCGCCTCCACATCGGCCACCAGCCAGCCGAGCAGCCGGCCCGTTTCATGATGGCGCAAGGGCGCCTTGGCGGAGAACTGCGGACCCCAGCCCGCGCTGAGGACCGGGCCCTCGAGGAAACTGCGGCCCTCCGCAAGGCGGTAAAGGTCCTCCGCAGTCACTTCATGGTGGATGACGTGCGTGACGACGTCCTCGCGGCGGGGCAGGGAGTTCAACACCAGCAACTGGCCCGACCGCCAGGTTGCGATGTACAGGAAGTTGAAGTCGGAATTTCGCTCGCGAATGCGGGCGATCTGGCCCCGCAGCTCGCGATGCACCGGCTCGCGGGTGAACGGCACGGTCGCGACCGCGACGGGCCGACCGTCCGGATAGCGCCGCTGGGCGATCGAGGCGATGCGCAGCTCCGGCCCGAGCGCTCCGGAGACCGTCGACGGGTCGAGCGCCAGCACGGCGGTGTCCATCCGACGGAGGAAGTTTTCCTCGAACGCACGGCGCGCGATCCGCCCGTACCACACGGCGAGCAGCACTCCGCCGGCCAGCCAGAACACCAGGGCGATCAATGCCCGCCGCAGATCGCGCCGCAGCGCCGCCGAAACCGTCACGCCTTCGGTCGCGTGTTCGAGCCGGCGCCGCCAGGCCTGCAACGCCAGGAGCGATCCGGCCGCGAGGCTGACGCCGGCCGCCCCGAGCGCGAAGTGGGACCAATCCGTCGTGCGCCGGCCTTCGCCGGCGAGATAGGCCAGGGGTCCGTGCGTCGCGACCAGGGGCAGCAGCGCCAGCAACAGCGCGGCGGTGAGCGGCCGCCGACCCGGCGACGATCGTCGTCCGCCCGCCAGCGCAAGCACCTGCACCGCCACCAGGGCGAAACCCGCCTCCACCGGGGCAGTGAATCGCAGCGCGGCCAGGCCTGCCAGCAGCAGTCCGGCCGCCACCCGCCAGCTTCGGGCGTGCCGCAGGCCTGCGGTCGCCGCCCAGGTCAAGGCGCCGGTCCCGACGGCCTGCGCCGCGCCCATCGCGAGATCGAGCCGGAGATAGGGCGTCTGGAGATGCTGCGCCAGCAGCACGAGTTCGAGCAATGCCCCGGCCATGCCCGACACCGCGAGCACGACCAGCCATGCCTGCCCCCCGGGCGTCGTGCCGGACTCCTTCCGCCGCAGCTCCGCTCCCGCCACCCCGCCCCAGGCGACGAGCGCGAGGAACCAGAGGTAATCCTGGTGCGTCGTCCACTCTTCGAGCATCCGCAGGGCCGGATTCATACGCGGGGCATCGGCCGTTGATGCCGCCAGGCACGGGACGGGCCAAGGGTGAAATCGCTGGCAGCCGGCCTCATGTTCCTGCCGCGGGGGGCGGCGGGCGGCCCCACCAGGGTTCGCGACCGGTGACGAGCAGCTGCCCGTCGGGCTGCACGACGAAGAGCGTGCGTTCCCCGCGGCCTGACCAGAGCTCGTGGTGCAGGTTGAGCTCGAGCTGCCACGGATCCTGCCGCACGCGGAATTCGTACAGCGGCCGCAGCCGGCCGAAGGGCGAGGCGCTCTCGAAGAATGGCCGGAGCCGCTCCGAACGCGGGCCCTCTGGCTCCTCCACGATGCCATCACGCAGGAGCCACCACGCGCGGCTTCGCTCCGGCGCGCCCCGGGCGTCGAGGGCATCGGGCGCCAGCTCGATCACGGGCGCGGGCGCACGCGACACCGCGGGCGGTGTGCAACAGTCCTGCCAGCAATGCGACAATACCCGGAGCCGCAGGTCCGCGGGCGCAAACACCTGCCCGGGGTCGAGCAAGCCGGTGGCCGCCAGGGGTACGATGAATGCCGGTCGGGAGAAGGGGGAGGGTGCCGTCATGCTGCTGGAAGACGTCCACTCAGACCGCACCCACGAAGTCGGCGTGCTCGCGCAACAGGGCGAGGTCGACGTCTGGCTCGATGCCCGATCGGGCAAAGTAGGTGCGCGCGTCGAGCAGCAGCAACCGGAGCCAGGCGCCCGACGCATGGTGCACGAAGGGCGGCAGCGCAAATCGGCCGGCCAACCCGAGGTGCCCCGCCCCGCGCCGCAGGAGCCGGGCGCCTTCGCCGCGGCGGTTGTCGACCGCGACCACCGCGATCGGGTCCGCGAACGCCGCGAACAGCGCCGCCAGGGCCCGCGCGAGCGTGACCGCGACCAGCGCAGCGTGTTCGCCCGGGCTGACGGCCCAGCCCGAGATCTCCGCCGGCGTGCGGTCGAGCCGCGCTCCGGCCGCACCGACGTCCTCCAGGGCAAGGTCGCAGTGCTCGCGAAACACGGGGCCCGTCGACTCGAGCAGCGAGCGGACGTGCAGGTAGTCGGGCACGAACTCGCCGCAGAAGAGACGAGCGGTGATCGCGCCGACGACCCGTTCGTCGGCGTCGACAGCCAGCACGCGCCAGCTGCCGCGATCCGCGGCCATGCGGCCGCGGCCGCTGAAGAGCCGGTAGGCGGTTTCCCAGCTCGCATGCAGGGCCGGATCGACGCGCCGCTCGGGAAACTGCGCCAGGCCGCGGGCGAAGGTGCGGGCGTCCGGCGGGGTCGTGACGACGAGACGCAGCCCCGCGGCCGCCAGGCGGCGGAGACAGGTGGCGAAGCGTGAGGGGGAATCGAGCGGCGTCGAAACGCGCGAGGGGGAGATCGGAGCCATGAGCACGGCGGTCATTGTGGTCAGCCTTTCGGGGAAGAGCCCGCCGGCGGGGGCGCCGGTGGTTGCTCGTGGACGCATCCTCGCACAATCCGGTCCGCATTTGCGCGGGAGGGGGCGAAAGCATCCCGGGAATATTTCCCGGTTTCCTTCGCCCTTATCCCGGGCATAGTGGGGCTCGACTCCAGTAAGATCGCTCCATGCCGGAAAAGAACCCCGCCCGCGTCGTCCTCGTGGAGGATCACACCATGGTCCGACAGCTGCTCGCGCACCTGGTGCGCGACGAGTTGGGGCTCACCCTCGCCGCCGACTGCACCACCGTCGCGGAGGGCACGGCCGCGCTGCTGCGCGAGAAACCCGACCTCGCGATCGTCGATTGGATGCTGCCCGACGGCCGTGGGTTCGACCTGGTGCGCCAGGCGGGCCCGAAACTCTCGCGCACGCGGTGGCTGTTCATGTCGTCCAACGAGCAGGGCCACCTCGTGCGCGAGGCGGTTTCACTCGGGGTCCACGGCTTCGTGCAGAAGCGTTCCGACCTGTCGACGCTGCGCACCGCGATCACGCGCGTGCTTGCCGGCGAGAAGTTCTATTGTCCCGAAAGCTCCCGCCTGCTCGTGGAAAAGATGGTGGACGAGGGGCGCACGGTCGCGGTGAACCTCACTCCCCGCGAACGCGACGTCCTTCGCGGTTTCGCCCGCGGCGAGAATCCCAAGGCCCTCGCCGGCCGGCTGGGCTTGAGCACGAAGACGGTGCAGAACCACCTCGTGATGCTGAAGGACAAGCTCGGCCTGCACGAACCCGCCGAGCTCGTGCACTACGCCATCAAGCACGGGCATATCGAGGCGCCGTAGGAGGGCGCGCCAGGCGAGGGGCGAGGGATTTCGGAATATGGGTAATGGGTCCTGGGTGATGGGCTTCGACGAACGTTTATGCCAGACGCCCATCGCCCATCGCCCCAATCCCTACTTCCTCCCGATTCGCTCCGGGGTCACGCCGGCACGGACGGCGATCAACGCGCAGACTTTCGGCACGTACATCCGCGTCTCGGCGGGAAGGGCGTCGGCGATGGCGGTGAAGGACTTCGCCTGGCGGGCCGCGAGGGTGCGGCCGACGCGGCCTTCCCCGGCATTGTACGCGGCCAGCACCAGCGCCCAGTTGCCGAAACGGCCATGCAGATTGCGCAGGTAGCGCGCCGCCGCCCGGGCCGATTTCTCCGGATCGGTCCGCTCGTCAGGCAGCATCGTCGAGAGACCCATGGATTTTGCCGTTTCGGGCATGAACTGGAACAATCCTTTCGCCCCCACCGGGCTGCGCGCGACGGGATTGAAGGAGCTCTCCGCCTCCGCCAGCCACACCAATTCCGGCGGCACACCCTCGGCGGCGAAAATGGCCCGCAGTTTGGGCACGAGCGCAGGCGCACGGGCGGGCATCGGCCGGGTGCGCACCCGCGACAACCACTCGCGATAGTGCGGCACCGGCTGGTACTCCGCGGGCGGCACGGGCTGGCCCGGTGGACGCGGCGGGGGCGGCGGCCGCTTCACGATCTGGTCCGCGCCCTCGATCTCGTCGATCCGCTGCTCGAGCCAGTCCGCGAGGTCCTGATACCCGGGCACGAGCCGCAGCGCCGAGAGCGCGGAGCGCCCGTCCGCGGCAAGCGAACCGAGCTCCTGCAGCGAGTCGCCCGCCATCGCGCGCTGGAACTTCTGCACGAACGCATCCCATCGCTCCTTGGTCGGGAAATCGTACTGCGCCTTGATTTCGGCGGGCGCCAGGCGGTCGAACAACACGCGCCCGAGGCGGAACATCTCCTCCGACTCCTTCGCCAGCGCGGCGGCGCCGTCGGTCGTCGTCTCCGCGCCGGGCGCCCGGTCCGAGCCCACCGCCAGCGCCAACGCGGCCGCGCCGGCAAGGATGCCCCGCGCCGCTCTCATCGTGTCAGCGCCGCCGTCACGGCGGCTTTCAGTTTGAGGGCGGGTTGCTCGACGAGCGCGGGAGGATTCTCGCCGAGGTACGTGCGGGCGTTCTTCGCCACCCAGTCGGTCGTCGCCAGCCGGTAGGTGCGGCCCGGCCGGACTTCGCCCGCAACCGCCGCGAGAAGGTTCTCGCCCCCGCGGTCGGCGAAGGGCGTGTCCGGTCCCTGATTGGCCCGGCGCAGCAGCGCCGCCAGCCAGGCGCCGTCGACTTCCGCCGTCCACAGCGTGCCATCGAAGCGCACACACGCATCGAAGGCGAAGCGCGACACGTCGCCGGCCGGCAGCCCGCCGCCGAAGGTCGTGGCTCCGATCACCGCGACGTCCGCGCGGGCCGCCACCCGCGCCGCCTCCACCGCAAACGCCGCCGCCTCGGCCGGTGCCAGCTCGCGGGGCGAGCGGCCGACGCTCCGGGTCTCCTCCGCCGTGAGTTCGCGCGCCAGCGTGGCGCGGACCAGTCCGGCGAGCGCGGAATCGGGCGGCTCATCCGCCGCCAGCGACAGTTGCTCCAATTCCCAGCCCAGCCGGCCGTCACGCCGCTCCAGCCGCGCCACGGAAAGCGTGTCCATCCAGCTTCCCGAGTGAAAGTAGACCGTCGCACCCTGCCGGTGCACGAAGCGCAGGTGATCATGTGCGCCCGCAAAGAGCGTGCCGGCGGGCACCGTGGAGAACATCGCCCGGTCCGCCTTGAGCCCGCTGTGGCTCAGCACCACAGGGAGCGCGGCGTCGCCCAGCAACGCGGGAAAGTTCGCCCGCGCCCACACCGCCGGATCGGCGAGGTCGAGCTGGGGCCGGATCGCCAGCCGGTAGGTGGAGAGCTTGTCGGTGGTCACGCCCACGATCGTGAGCATGTGGGTCCCGAGCGTCACGGTGGTCGACGCCGGCGCATAGGTCCGGCCTGTCGCCGGGTCGCGCAGGTTGCCACTGATGACCTTCAGGCCCGTGGCGGCCAGGCGCCGCACCGTCTCCGGGACATCATGAAACTCCGGCTCGTGGTTGCCGAGGTTGATCACCGCCGGCCCGCGCCGCGCGAGGGCCGTGAACATCGCGAAATCGATCGCGCCCGCCGTGCGCCGCGCGACCGCGTTGCCGTACTCGAGCGAGTCGCCGTTGATCAGCACGGCCAGCGGCACGCCGGGATGCTCGCGCTGCAACCGATCGATCCGGCCGACGAGCTGCGCCGTGCGCTCGTAGGCCGAGTGGAGGTCGCCCAGGATCACCACCAGCGCCTCCGGCGCCGCGCCCGCGGGGCCCGCGACGAGCAGGATGATCGAGAACAAAAGGAGTCGACGCATGCGCAGCGTTCACCGTGCGCCGCCACCGTCGTTCTGCAACGGCGATCCGCCGCGGCCCACCGAACTCGTCTCCCGTTGCCGTCACATTCCCGACGAAAGCGGCCGTTGCAAGGTGGTGTCCCAAAGCCGCAGGGGGATCGGTCCGTCGGACGTCAGCCGCCTGGGGACAGGCGGCTCCACCTCAATTGCATCGTTCCGACGACGCCAACTCTGCGACGGGTCTTCCGTTCGCTCATGAAAACGGCCGCACGAAGGGGTGGAGCGGCTTGTCCTCAAGCCGCTGCGGACCGATCCGCCGAACGTCAGCCGCCGGGGGACCGGCGGCTCCACCCTGCCGAATCGCTGGCTCAGGGCGCCTCGTAGATCTCCACCAGCGCCACGCCCGTCCCGCCATCGGCCCCGCTGACCTGCGCCGTGTACGCTCCGGGGCCGAGCGTCGCGAGCAGGGCCGCGTCGCGTGACCCGCCGCTCAAGGCGAAGGCGCCCACCGCCGAGAAGGCCGAGACCAGCGCGGCGCCCCCGCCCCAGTTGTCGTTCTCCTGCAGCTTCACGCCGGCGCCGCTCACCAGCTCGAGCTTCGGGTCGGCCAGGACGCCGCCCACACCGAAGTTCGCCAGCGTCGGACCGATCGCGCGGATGAGGACCGTCCGCGTGCCGCCGCCGGCGATGACGAAGCCGGCGATGAGGGTGTTGGCGCCCGTGCCGCTCACGGCGCGCGCCGAGACGTTGACGAGCCGCGGCGTCGTCGCCGCGAAGGCGCCGGGGGCGGTGACGTCGTAGATTTCCGCCAGCGCCACGCCGGTCGTGCCGCCAACGCCGGAAACCTGCGCGGAATAGCTCGCCGCGGCCATCGCGCCCTGGAAGAGCGCGGCGTCGCGGCTGCCCGCCGGCAGCGGAAAGGCCCCCACCCCGGCGAACGTGGCCGCGTCGACGGCGTTCCAGTTGTCGTTTTCCAGCAGCCGCACCGCGGCGGAATTGTAGAGCTCGAGCCGCGGATCGGCCAGGGTGCCGCTGACGCCGAACGCGCTGAGCGCCGGGCCGATGCCGCGCACGAGCAGCGGCTTCGATCCGCCCGTGCCCGCGCCGCCGATCACGAAGCCCACGATCAGGGTCTGCGCGCCCGCGCCGGCGTTGGTGCGGATCGAGAGGTTGGCGATCCGGGCCTGCTCCGTCGGCTGGAGCCCGGTGACGCTGATGCGCGCCACGGCGCTGGGAAACGCGACTCCCCGATCGGTGACGATCACGTCGTACGCCGCCGCATCGCCCGCCGCCGCGCTGCCGATCGTGTAGGTGGCCCCGGTCGCGCCGGGCAGCACCACGCCGTCGCGGCGCCACTGATACGTCAGCGGACCCGCACCCGTGGCGGTGACGCGGAGCGTCGCGCTGCCGCCGACGGCCACCGTCTGCGCCACCGGCTGCTCCGTGAGGCGGAAGGGCGTTCCGACCAGGGCGAAGCTCGCCGCCGCGCTGCCCGCGAGTGCGACCGCGCCGGGGAGGACGCGCGGGATGTTGGTGCGCCCGCTCGTGCCCGAACCCCAGGCGACGATCGTGCCGTCGGACTTCAGGGCGAGCGAATGGCTCGAGCCGGTCGCCAGCGCGACCACGTTGTCCAGCCCGGCCGGTGGCGTGGCCTGCCCGGCGCCATTCACGCCCCAACCCAACACGGTGCCGTCCGTTCGCAGCGCAAGCGCGTGGCCCGCGCTGCCGTTGGTGGCGATGGCGGCGATGCCGCCCAGCCCGGCGGGAAAAGCCACTGCGCCCGCGAAATTCGCGCCCCAGCGCTGCACCGTGCCGTCGGCCAGGAGCGCCACGCTCAGCCGGTCGCCAGCGGCGATCGCGGCGACGCGCCCGAGCGTGGCCGGCACGGTGGCCTGACCCGAGCTGTTGCTGCCCCAGGCCACGAGCGTGCCGTCGGACTTGAGCGCGAGCGCGTGGTAGAAGCGCGTCGCACTCGACCCGCCGATTGCCAGCTGGCGCACGCCCGTCAGGCCGGCCAGTGGCGCCGTGACCCCGGTGGTCCCGTCGCCCCAGAGCACCACGCTGCCGTCGCGCCGCACGGCCCCGCTCACATGCCCGCCCGCGGCGATGGCCACGACATCGACGAGCCCCGCCGGCAGGGTGGTCTGGCCAAAGCTGTTGCTGCCCCACGCCACCACCGTGCCGTCGGACTTGAGCGCGAGCGCATGCTGATCGCCAGCGGCGATCGCCTGCACGCCGGCCAGCCCGGCCGCGACATTCGTCTCGGGCGCCGGCACAAGGTCCTCGCCGGTCTCGGTATCGAAGAATGCCGCACCTTCGCGGCCCCAGGCGGCGACGACGTTGGCCGGGGTGGACGGCACCGTCACCTCGACGTCGAGCCACTGCTCGGGCTCCGCGCCTCCGCGCGCGAGGGGGCGGATCGTGACGCCATAACGCGCGTCGGTGAACGTGGATCCGATCGCCAGCACCGCGTCGTTGGCGTTGACGCCGGGAGTGTTGAGGTCGAGGACCTGCGACTGCAGGCGCTGGTTGTAGCCCCAGACCACGTACGCCCCGTCGCCGCGCAGAGCCCCGGTCGAAAAATTCTGGCGCAGCCCGATCCAGTACCAGCGCACGCCATCGCGAAACACCCGCAGCGCCAGCGGCCGGTCGCGGGGCACATCCTTGCTGTCGAAGCGATGGATGCGATACGTGCCGCTCTGCGTGACGGTCTGCGCGGCGGAATCCGGCAGCCACCCGAGCCGGTTCTTGCTCCACATGTTGAAATGATGCCGCTGGTCGCGGGTCACGCCGGTGACCGTGCCGGAGCTCATCATGTCGAACGGGTCGCCGTATTCGATCGAGTTCCCGGCGTCCGACACGGGATTCTGGTCCGTGACCCGCCACAGGTTGGCGTGCAGCAGCCCGTAGTTATGGCCCAGCTCATGGCTGACCGTGTTGAGCACGAAGGAATTGGGCCCGTTGATCCATGCATTCACCCCGCCCACCGAGGCCAGGCCGCCGTAGGTGATGCGGGAACCGGGCACGCGCGAGGTCCCGAGGTTGGGGAACACCACGATGATCCGGTCGTATGCCTCGAGGGTGTAATTGGCACTCGCCGCCGTCCGGGCGTCGCGGTGCAGGCCGGTGTCGTCGGCCGCCAGCGCATAGGAGGTCCCGGTGCGCGGGAGCCGGTAAACGGCGGCGGAAATCGTGGGGTTCAGCGACGTATCCCCGTAGCTCGCGGCGTCGAAGTGCGTCGCACACGCCTGCAGCACCGATTGCGCGGTCGCGAGCGACACCGGCTCGCCCGGGAAATCGGCGAAGTCCACGCGAATCACCAGCACCTGCTTGGCACCCACGGTGTTGGGCGTGGGGGCCTCGGCCGCGCGGGGCGGCTCCAGCGTACCCGACTCGGTCTCCACCGGAGCCGGCACGCGCACTCGTGCCTGGTCTTCCGCCGCGACCGCCCTGGCGACGAACGCGTCCGCCTCGACGGCATGCACCGCCTGCACCCGACCGGCAAACTCGAGCAGTTCCACCCGTTGCGCCTGCTCGGTGTAGACCTCGCCCGGCTCGACCGCGCGGCGGCATTCCGCACACACCGGCAGAGGCGCCGCGGCCGGCGTCTCGCCCGCTTCGACGAGCCGCACCGGGCTCTCATGGACGGCGAGATCGCCGTCGATCGCGATGCCGTGGAGCGAGGCTCCTTCTTTCGTCGTCTGCTCCTCGCGCCGCCCGTACGTGAAGGCCGTGAAGGTCCTGCCCTCGAGCGCCACGATCCGGCGCAGGGCCGGGCGTCCCACCGGTTCGTCGGGACCGGCGACGGCCGCCTGCAGTGCCAGGTCGCCCCGTCCGGCAACCCGCGTTTCGAGTTCGGCCTGCACCTCCGCCGGCATTTCCCGGCGCACGGCGGCGGGGACCGTGACCCGGAGGGCTTCGGCGGGATCGGTCCGGATCAAGCGATGCATCTCGGCGCGGCGTGACCGCGCCAGCTCGACGCCAACGGCGACGAGGGCGGGCTTGGCCGTCGGGGCGGCAGCCTGGTAGCGCTGCACCCAGGCGCGAAATTCCTCCAGCTTCGGCGGCAGAACTCCCTGCCAGCCGGTGGCGTACGCGAGCCGGGTCGTCCGGTCCTGCCATTCCGGGGCGGGATCGGCGGCACCCGCCGCCACCACGGGCGCGCGAGATGTCCCGGCACTCGCGCCGGGGGACGCTTCCGACCCGACCGGCACGGGGGGCGACGGCGGCGATCGCCACAGCAGGAACCCCGACACCACCACGACCGCCAGGGTGCCAAGGAGCCGAAGAGGTGAGTTCATGGGAGGTTTTCCGGGAGGTGGGACTCGCAGAGGACGGAAAGGTCTCAGCCGACCGGAAATTTTCTGCCAGCCTGCCGGGGCGATCCCCATCCCAAACGGTCGTAAATTTAGACCGGTCTGCCCTCGCGGCCGGGGACTTTCCCGTTTGACCCCTCCGGCTCGCTGGCTAGCTAGGACCCTCCCGGAATTGAACCGCGTCCACATCAAGACCTACGGCTGCCAGATGAACGAACGCGACAGCGAGGCGGTCGCGGCGATGCTGCGCGCGCGGGGATACCGGATCGTGGCGGACGAGAACGACTGCGACATCCTCCTGCTCAACACCTGCAGCGTGCGCGATGCCGCGGAGCAGAAGGCGATCGGCAAGGCGGGCTACCTCCAGCAGCGCAAGCGGAAGCAGCCGGACTTCGTGCTCGGGATCCTCGGCTGCATGGCGCAGAACCGGGGGGCGTCGCTGCTGGAGCAGCTGCCGGATGTCGACCTCATTGTCGGCACGCAGAAGTTTCACCAGGTGCCTGGTTACCTCGACAACCTGCGCGCGGCGCGCGAGGCCGGGGTGCCGGTCGGCGCCACGATCGTGGACATTGCGGAAGAGGCCGGCTCGCAGAACACGATCAAGGACCACTTGCCGCCCGAAGCGGGCGACGGCGCCGAACCGGAGCGGCAGGTGAGCGCCTTCGTGTCGATCCAGCAGGGCTGCAACATGGATTGCGCCTTCTGCATCGTGCCTAAGACCCGCGGCGACGAGCGGTCGCGTCCGATGGACGACATCGTCGCCGAGTGCCGCGCACTGGCCGAACGCGGCGTGCGCGAGATCACCCTGCTCGGCCAGATCGTCACCAGCTACGGCCGCCGCGACTACGCGCACACCGGCGGGGTGTCGCCCTTCGTGCAGCTGCTCGAACGGGTGCACGCCCTCGACGGCATCGAGCGGATCCGGTTCACTTCCCCGCACCCGCGCGGGTTCAAGGACGATCTGGTCGCCGCCTACGGCCGGCTGCCGAAACTCTGCGGCTACGTGCACCTCCCGCTGCAGAGCGGCAGCAACCGGATCCTGCGGGCAATGAACCGGCCCTACACGCGCGAACGCTACCGGGAGATCGTCGACGCGCTCCGCGCCGCGCAGCCGGAGATGTACTTTTCCACGGATGTCATCGTCGGCTTCCCCGGCGAGACCGAGGAGGACTTCGCCCAGACGCGGGACCTCTTCGAAGCCTGCAACTACGACATGGCGTACATCTTCAAGTACAGCATCCGCAGCGGCACGCCCGCGGCGGCGCTGGGCGACCAGGTGCCGGACGAGGTGAAGGAGCATCGCAACCAGGTGCTGCTCGACCTGCTGCAGCGGAACTCCCTGCGCCGCACCGCCGCGCTGATCGGCACGGTCGAGGAGGTGCTGGTGGAGGGCCGCGACAAGAGCGGCCGGCATTTCACCGGCCGCACGCGCGGGAATCGCGTGTGCGTCTTCGACGCCGAGCCGCGGCTCGTCGGTCAGCTCGTCCCGCTGCAGATCGAACGCGCCACCGTCAGCACGCTCTACGGCCAGCTGGTGCTGGCCGGCGTGTAAGGAACGGGCCTTCAGCTTTACGGCGGAATTTATCAGCTTCAACGACTCGCTCCCCGCCCATCGCCCTCGCCTCTTACCCATGTCACTCACCGCCGCGACCCTCATCCCGGGCGTCCTCCTCGTCCTCATCGGCGTGCCGCTGCTGCTCAACCACCGCGGCTATGCGGCGATGCTGAAGGCGTTTCCGCGCTCGACCGCGGCGGCGTACGTCTTCTTCGGCGCCGGCGCGGCGTGGTTCCTCCACGCGATCTGGCACCTGTCGCCGGCGGATTTCGGCGAGTACCGCACGTACCTGTTCTTCGGCTTCCTCGCGGTGGCGATCTTCTCGTTCAAGTGCGTGCCCGACTTCCTGGCCGTCCGCGGGCTCGCCACCCTGGTGCTGATGGGAGCGATGCCCCTGCTCGATGCGGCCTACATGGAATACGAGAAGCCCCAGCGGCTCCTGATGGTGAGCGCGGTCTACCTTGCGCTCAGCGCGGCGATCTGGCTCGGGGCGCAGCCGTGGCGCCTGCGCGATTTCCTCGGCTGGCTGTTCGCGCAGCCGGGCCGCGCGCGCGGGCTGGGCGGCGTGCTGGCGGCGTACGGCCTCGTGCTGTCGATCGTGGCCTTCACCTATTGAGCCCGGTCGAGCATGTCCGCCCCGCCGCCCGTCCTGCTCGTCATCGCCGGCCCCGCCGGCTCCGGGAAGAGCACGCTCTGCGACCGGCTCGTGCACGAGCGGCCGGAGTTCGCTCGCGTCGTCACCACCACCACGCGCACGCCGCGCGCGGGCGAGATCGACGGGGTGCACTACCATTTCTTCCCGCCGGCCGAATTCCGCCGGCGGATCGACCGCGGCGAATTCCTCGAGTGGGCGCAGGTGCACGGCGACCATGACCACCGCCTCTACGGCACGCTGCGCTCGAGCGTGTTCGGGCCGCTGGAACGCGGTCAGAACCTCGTCATGAGCATCGACGTGCAGGGCGTGGCCAGCCTGCGCGAGGTCGCCCGCACCGATGCGCGGCTGCGGCGCGTGATGACGACGATCTTCATCGTGGTCGAGCGCGACCGGCTGATCGCGCGGATGCGCGAGCGCGCGAAGGACCATGAGGACGAGATCGCGCGGCGCATGGCCACGGCCGAGGCCGAGCTGCGCGAGGCGGCCAAGTTCGATTTCCGGATCGAGAGCCGCACCCGCGACGAGGACTTCGCCGCGCTGCTCGCGATCGTCGCCCACGCCCAGGCCCGCACCGCCGGGGCCGCCGCGGGCTGACGTCCCCACCCTCCTCCCCCCGG
>CALFZM010000367.1 GCA_937952235.1 uncultured Opitutia bacterium
CCGCCACTCCAGCCGCGGCGAGAATCATCGGCAGCACGTCGGTGGCGATCAGGGGCGCGTCGCAGTCGACGTCGGCTGGCAGCCGGCCAGGCCAGCGGAAGATCGCCGGCACGCGGATGCCGCCCTCCCAGCAGTCGGGCCGGCCGCCGCGATACGGGGCGTTGGTCGCGAACTTCAGGCCGTGCTCACGGCTGGTGTTCGCACCGTTGTCGTTGAAGAAGACGATGAGCGTGTCGTCGCGCAGCTTCAGCTCGTCGAGCGTGCGCAGCACCCGGCCGAAGGCGTCGTCCATGGCCGAAATCGTCGCGAAATAACGGATCCGGTCGCTGGGTTCGTCCGCCGTGCTGCCGTAAAGCTTCAGGAACTTTTCGGGCACGCGGTAGCGGATAGGTTCGCCCGGTGCGTAGTTCGAGGGATCGGGGGAATGCGGGGCGTTGAACGGAAGGTAGACGAAGAACGGCCGGGCCGCATGCCGCCGGATGAAATCGACCGTCGCGTCCGCCCAGAGGTCGGTGGCGTACTGGTCGCTGTGATACTCCTCGGTGCCGCGGTAGAGCCCGTGCTTCCCCTGGTACTGGTAGCTGTAGTAGTCCACCTGGCCCGGCACGACGCCGATGAACTCGTCGAAACCCTCCTCGGTCGGGCGGGTGCCGGGGGCGAAGCCGATGTTCCACTTGCCGAAGCAACCCGTGGCATAGCCCGCCGGCTTGAGGTAGGCCGGGATCAGCACCTCGCGCGGATGAAGCCCGCGGCCCCAGTTGCCCTCGATGCCCGGCAACTGGACGTTGAGTCCGTTGCGCTGCGGATAGCGGCCGGTGAGCAGGGCGGCGCGCGACGGCGAGCATGTCGGCGACGCGGAGTAGAACGCCGTGCAGCGCACGCCCTCCCGCGCGAGGGCGTCGAGGTGCGGCGTCTGCACGAGCGGATTGCCGAAGCAACCCAGGTCCGCGCAGCCCAGGTTGTCGATGGTGACGACGAGCACATTGGGCAGCCGTGCCGCGACGGCCGGTCCGGCCAGGACGGCCAGCAGCGCGAGCCACGCGCCCAGGAGCCGGGCCCCGCGCCGGCGCAACGGGAGGGCGGGCGCGCTCATGGCACCTTCTTTTGCTTCGGCGCGGGCCGCGGCGAGGGCGGGCTGGCGTCGCGCTGCGCGTCGGCGGCCCAGGCGGCAAATGCCGCCTCGAGGCGCGCCACATCCGCTGGCTGGCGCGCCGCCAGGTCCTGCCGCTCCCCCAAATCGGCCGCAAGGTCGTAGAGTTCCCACGGCTTCTTTGCGTCGTGGCGCACGAGCTTCAGCGTCCCTTCGCGCAGCGCGGTGCCGTTGGCGTAGGCAAACGCGAGTCGCGCGTGCGGAGACTTCGCACCCGCGGCGAGCACCGGAAGCGGGTTGCGTCCATCGATGATGCGACCGGGCAGCGGTCTTGCCCCGGACACCTCGAGGGCCAGCGGCAGCACATCCAGATGGGAGAGCATTTCGCGCACGACCGTGCCCGGCTTGATTTTTCCCGGCCAGCGGAACAGGGCCGGCACGCGCGTGCCGCCCTCGTAGCACGTCGTGCCGCCGTCCCGCAGCGGCGCGTTGCTCGCCACCTCGAGGCCGCGCTGCGGCAGCATGAACGCGCCGTTGTCCGAGATGAGGATGACGAGCGTGCGTTCGCGCAGGCCGAGGGCGTCGACCTGGTCCACCACGCGGCCGATCGCGTCGTCGAGCGCGGTGAGCACGGCCTGGTAGCGCCGCTTCTCGTCGGGCTCATCGCCCTTCCAGCCGTAGCGCTCCAGGTACTTCGCCGGCACCTCCCATTCGGGCTTCTTCCCCCTGGGCACGTTGCCCGCGTTGACGAAATGAGCCGCGTTGAACGGCAGGTAGACGAACCAGGGCCGGTCGCGATGGCGCCGGATGAAGTCGTTGGCGGCATCGGCGAAGAGGTCGGTGGCGTACCCCTCGGCGCGATGCGGCTCGGTGCCGCGGAACAGGTCGTACTCGTTCGCGTAAAGGTGGTCGAAGTACCCGATGTTGCCCGAGCGGAACCCGAAGAACTCGTCGAAGCCGCGCTCGGTCGGGCGGCTGCCCGGCGCGAAACCGATGTTCCACTTGCCGAAGCAGCCGGTCGCGTAGCCCGCTTCCTTCAGGTACTGCGGAATGATCCGCTCGCGGTGCGGCAGCCCGATCCCGTGCCAGTTCTCCGCCGCACCGGCGAGCTGGTGGGAGAGGCCGTTGCGCCGCGGGTATCTCCCGGTGAGCACGGCGCCGCGCGACGGAGTGCAACTGGTCGTCACGACGTAGAACTCCGTTGCGCGCGCGCCTTCGCGCGCCAGCTGGTCGATGCGCGGGGTCTTCACCGCGGCGTTCCCATAGCAGCCGAGATCGCCGTAGCCGACGTTGTCGACGTATAGGAGCAGGACGTTCGGCTTCGCGCTCTCCGCGCCGCGCAAGGCGGACGCAACGAGAACCAGGACGGAAAGCAGGACGGGCAGCAGGTGTTTCATGAGAGAGAGTCGGCCGGTCACGGCGCGCCCACCGTCACCCAGTTGGGCGTGCTCCAGGCGAGATGGCCGAGCGCCACCAGCACGTTGCCGCCATAGTGCCGGGAACTTCCTTCCTGTTCGACGCGCCAGTAATACCAGTGCGTGCCCGCCGAGACCTCGGCGTCCGCATGCTCGAAGGTGGCGGACCGCGCGCCCGCCGGGGCGGCGTAGGTCTTCACCTCGACTCCGTCCCGCACGAGCGTGGCCGACTTCAGCGGTCGCGTGCCCTGCACCGCCAGGGTGAGCCGGACCGGACCGGCGCCTGTCCGCGCCTCCTGCCCCATCAGCACGCCCTGCGCGCGGGCCTCCAGGGCCATCCGGGATCCGGTGGTCGCGAACACGCGCCGCGCGCGGTACGCGTCGAGAATCGCGTCCGGCGTGAGCGACTCCACGTAGAGTCCAGTCAGGCCGCCACCCAGCCCCGGATTGCGCCGGTGCGAATCGCTGGTGCCGATGAAGCCGGGGCGGTGTCCCTCCTTGAGTGCGGCGTGGATGCGGCCGGGATTGAGGAAGTAGACGCCCCACCCCGCCGTGACCTCGATGGCCGTCTCGACCGGATGGGCGTGCATATCGAAGGTCGGGTGCTGGGTGTGCAGCACGCCGCCCGCCCGGGCCACCGCCTCGTGCAGCCGGCCGATGTCACCCTGCACGTCGACGTACCGGACGAGCGGCCCGCCCGCCCGCGGATAAATCACCGTGCGATGGTTCGGATAGTTGGCGCGCCAGAAGCGGGGTTGATCGAGATCGATCCCCGGATCCGCCGGCCGCTGCTGCGTCCATTCGTAGCCGGGCAGCGCGACGAATGCGCCGTCGCGCGAGTACGCCTTCGAGAAGAAGGCGCCGAGCTGGTACTCCCACTCGGTGAGCGGCCCGTTGTAGAAATCGTTTTCCTGCATCACGAGCGCGTCGAGCCGCCCGCGGTCCCGGGCGTAGAGCACGATCTCGTCGGGCTCGCCCTCGGCGTCGGCGCTGAGTCCGCTGTGCACGTGCGAGTCCATCCACGCGAGCCGGTACCGCCGGCCGCCGTCTTCGATCTCGTGCCGCGCCGGCGCGGACTCGGCCAGCGGGAGGGAAACGCGCGTCCAGCCGCCCCAGGGCTCCGTCGCCAGCGGGCGGGCGGCACCCGGCGACACCGTCAGCCGCACGTGCTCGCGCACGGCGCTCCGCGGCAATGACGACGCCATGAGTTCCAGCCGGCCGTCGCGCACCTCGGCCCCGTGCGCGACGCGGTAGTCGACCCAGCCGTGCGCGACCGCCACGGTCTCCGCGAGCGTGCCCGCGGCGATGCGCCGGCCGCACAGATCGCCGGTGACGTTGCTCGTGTTGCCGTCGTGCTGCGCCTTGCGTTCCCACAGCAGCCAGACGGCCTCGCCATCGCGCGCGAACATCGGATCGCGCCGCCGGCCGAGATATCCGCCCGTCGGCACCGGCCGCGGCGTGAGCTTTGCCGTCAAGCCATGCGCGAGCACCGCCACCTCGCTGCGTCCGCCGGCGTCGGCCAGGATTTCCCAGCGTTCGCCCTGCCGCCGTGCGACCTCGAGCGCGTGCACCTGGTCGATGACGCCCTCGCCCCCGGTGACATCGGTCACCTTCACCCAGGCCACGTGCAGGTCGATCCCCTTGCCGCCGATCGCCACGGGTTTCAGACAGCGGTCCGGCGAGGAGGAGACGCGTTCTACGGGCCCGGGTTCGGGCGTGAGCCGCCGCGCGTACACCGCGGAGTGCGCGTCACGATACGCGTCCCAGAAGATCCAGATCGCTCCCGCCGCATCCTTCGCGAATGCCGGCCGGAACGCATCCGTCTCCGGCCCGCTCACCGAGGTCGCAGGGGAGGCGGTTTCGCCCAGTTCCGCCGACGTGAGCACGAACCGGCCGGCCCGCCACTCGGACCACGCCAGCCGGTAGCGGCCGGGGCGCACCGCGGTGACGTTGGGGTACACCGCCTCCGCGTCGGCCGCGGAGAGGCGCACCGGCGCCGACCAGTCCCCTGCCGCGAACCGGCGCGCCATGACCTGCCAGCGGCCGTCGGCAAACGCGGCCCACGTGACGCAGAATCCGCCCGCGCCGTCCGCCGCCACTTCGGCCGGAGCCACCACGCCGCGCCCGCCCGCGACGTCGATCATCCCGGGGTCGCGGGCGTGCGGCAACGGCCGGGCCACGATCCACTCGTGCCCCGCGGCGAACGAATGCCAGACCGCCAGGCCCTTCCCCGTGGCGTCGAGCACGAACGAGGGGTGCGTGTCGTAGGGCACCGGGGCGAAGGCCCGCTGCTGCGCCAGCAGCCGGACGTTGACCGGTCCGCCCGCCGCGGGCGTTTCCGCGGCCGGCGCCGCCGTGGCGACACCCAGGAGGCCCAGCAGCGACCGGGAAGCGGCGGCGAGGCGTGGAAATCGGGGAGACAGGAGCATGACGGGGAAAGCGGACGGCCGGCGCGCCGCCGGCTTCATTCGACCGGGATGCCCCCGGCGGGCAAGCGCAGACCCGGATCGTGGTGGGGTGCAAAAGTTTCACGCCGGACCGCCCCCGCCGGCGAAGCTTGACTCGCCGGCGTGAGGCGGGCGCCAATGCCGCGGAGCAGGGCCGCGCCTTCGCTCGCCGGGAACATGCCCCCCTCCTCGCCTTCCTCCGCCCGCGACTCCGGCCCTGACGCCCCGGCGAAAACCGGCACGCCGGCCGAACCGGCTTCGCCGGGGTCGCCGGCCGAGCGCGAGCTGCGCCGGCAGCTCGAGGCGCTGCAGGAGTCCGAGCGCGCCCTGCGCGAGCGCGAGGAACGGTGGAAGTTCGCGATCGAGGGCAGCGACCTCGGCGTTTGGGACTGGAACATGGTCACGGACGAGGTTTATTTCTCCCCGCGCTGGGCGACGATGCTTGGCTTCGAACCGTCGAGCCTGACC
This sequence comes from uncultured Opitutia bacterium, assembly GCA_937952235.1. Taxonomy (GTDB): domain Bacteria; phylum Verrucomicrobiota; class Verrucomicrobiia; order Opitutales; family Opitutaceae; genus ER46. Next base: position 5,421 of record CALFZM010000367.1, read on the forward strand.
TCGCGCCTCGAGGAGTGGTCCGGGCGCGTGCACCCCCACGACCTGGCGGAGACGATGGCGCGGGTGCGCGAACATATCGAGGGGCGCACCGCCCTCTACGTATCCGAGCACC
>CALFZM010000368.1 GCA_937952235.1 uncultured Opitutia bacterium
GGCAGCATCCAGGCCCAGCGACTCCAGCTCAGCGGAGGCACGCTCACCGGCACGCCGACGTTCCTCGGTACGCTGTCGTGGCTGGGCACGTCGCTCAACAGCACCGGCGTGACGACGATCGGCGCCGGTGCGACGCTGACCATCGCCAGCGGCGCCAATCACGACTTCTCCGGCCACTCGATCGTCAACCAGGGCACGGTGGCCTGGACGGACGGCGATCTGCGCTCGGGCAACGGCGGCAGCGTTTCGAACCAGGGCGTGTGGAACGACTCCGCCGCGGCGGGCGCGGTCAACGGCGCGTTCGGCGGCGGCGCGACCTTCGTCAACGCCAGTGCGGGCACGTACCGCAAGCTCAGCGGCAACACGACGTTCACCGTCCCGGTGACGAACCTCGGCCTGATCGACGTCGCGGGGGGCACGCTCGCGCTCCAGGGCGGGTTCACCCAGACCGGCACGGTCGCGGTGGCGGCCAACGCCCTCCTGACGGCGACGCCGTCGCTCTCGTTCGACGCCGGGTCGACGCTGCGCGGAGCGGGCGGCGTCAGTGCCGGCACGATCAGCCTGGGCGGCGCGACCTATCCGGGAGCGGTGGGCACGGTCGGATCGCTGGCGCTCACCGGCGTCGTGGTGTTCCTGCCGGGATCGACCGTCGAGTTTGACCTCGGCGGCACCGTGCCGGGCACGCAGCACGACCAGTTGTCGATCACGGGTCCCGCGACGCTGGGCGGCACCCTCGCCGTGCGCTTCACCGGAGGTTTCCAATCCGTGGCGACGGCGGGCATGACGTTCGAACTGCTTGGCGCAACGGCGCTCATCGGGTCCTTCGCCAACGTGCCCAACGGCGGGATTCTGACGACGGCCGACGGCTTGGGCACCTTTCGGGTGAATTACGGCGTGGGCAGCCCGTACGCGCTGAACCAGGTCGTGCTTTCGAACTTCGTCGCCGTGCCGGAGCCCGAGACCTGGGCGTTGCTGCTGCTCGGACTCGCTGCCGCCGGCTATCGCGGCTACCGCCGGTGGCGGCGCCGCGCCTGACCGAACGATGCAGCAGGTGGAGCCGCCTGTCCCCAGGCGGCTGGCGTGCGAAGGACCGGTCCGCAGCGGCGTGAGGACAAGCCGCTCCACCTTCCAGGGTGGCCGTGCTCAGGGGTGAGTCGAAACCCGACCACCCGCCCGACCCGGGCGCTGCGAGCGCGTGCGGAAACGACGTCGGCGCCTTTTTTCCCTGTCTTTCTCCGCCCTGGCGGGCAAGTGTCGCGGCTCCCTTCCTTCATGCGCATTCATCCGTTCCAAGGTCTCGTTCCCACGCCGGCGCTCGCTCCGGAGGTCGCCTGCGTGCCGTACGACGTCGTCAACGCCGCCGAGGCCGCCGCCCTGGCCTCCGGCAAGCCCCGCAGCCTGCTGCACGTGGATCGCGCGGAGATCGATCTTCCCGCCGGGACGGATCCGTACAGCGAGGCGGTGTATGCCAAGGCCCTGGAGAACTTTCTCGCGCTGCAACGCGGAGGCGTCCTCGTGCGCGAGAGCGAGCCCTGTCTCTACGTCTACCAGCAGCAGATGGGCAGCCACGTGCAGCGCGGACTCATCGCCGGGTGCCATGTCGACGACTACGACCAGGGACTGATCAAGAAGCACGAGAAGACGCGCAAGGACAAGGAGGACGACCGCACGAAGCTGATCGACACGTTGAGCGCCGACACCGGGCCCGTGTTCCTGACCTATCGCGACCAAGCCGCCGTCACGGCGCTCGTCAACGCGAAGACGGCCGAACCGGCCTTGCACGACTTCACGGCGCCGGACGGCATCCGCCACACGGTCTGGCGCATCGCCGGCGGAGCGGAATGGGTGCAGGCCTTCGCCGCCGTGCCGGTCACGTACATCGCCGACGGCCACCATCGCGCCGCGAGCGCCGCGCGCGTCGCGCGGCTGCGGCGGGAGCGCAACGCGAAGCATACCGGGAACGAGGATTACAACTGGTTCCTCTGCGTCCTGTTCCCGGCGAGCGAGCTCAGGATTCTCCCCTACAACCGCATCGTCGTCGATCTGAACGGCCTCGCGCCCGCCGACTTCCTGGCCCGGGCGCGGGAGCTCTTTGGCCTGCGGGAAGACGCCCCGCCGTCACCTACCGCGGTCGGCGAGGTGAGCATGTACGTGGGAGGGAAATGGTACGGCCTGCGCATGACGCCCGAGCCGAAAGCCGATCCGGTGAGCCGGCTCGACGTGAGCGTGCTGCAGGACCGGCTGCTCGGCCCGGTGCTCGGCATCGCCGATGTGCGCACGAGCAAGCGCATCGATTTCGTCGGCGGCATTCGCGGCACCGCCGAGCTCGTGAAGCGCGTCGATGCCGAGGGCGGCGTGGCGTTCTCCCTGTATCCGGTGACCTTGGACCAGCTCATGGACATCGCCGACGCCGGCCAGATCATGCCGCCGAAGAGCACCTGGTTCGAGCCGAAGCTGCGCTCCGGCCTGGTCATCCACACGTTCTGACCGCCGCCTCCGCGGAGAACGGCCGCGTCATCCTCCGCCCAGGCGGGCGCGGGCGTCGGGTGGCACCTCGACCACGGTCGTGCCCACGTCGGAGACGAAGGTCTCGCTGGTCTGGTTGACTTCGACCGTCCGCGTGCCGCCCGATACCCGGATGGCCAGCGCGCCGTGCAGGGTCACCCGGTAGCGGACGATGTGCCCGCCGCGTCGCCAGAGCTTGAAGCTGCCGGTGGCGCGCAGGGGCGCGATCGCCTCCTGGCCGTCGCGCACGAGCAGGAGTCGGGCGCCCGTCTCCGACAGCGTCCCCGTGATGGTGCCGTCCTCGAATCCCAGGGGACCGTCGTGGCTGGCCACGATCACGCCGAGTTCCTGGTGCGGCAGGCTCAGTCCGGGCTGCAGGTTGCTGTAGGCCGGGCGCTCCGTCCCGGCCTGGGTCCGGCGGGACCGGGGCGCCGGAAGGCCGCCTCCCGGAACTGCGCTGCTCGGAGGCCGGGCGGCAGCCACGTCACCGGGCGCGTCCGCGAGCTCGTCGGGACGGCGCCAGCCGGTGTCGGTCTCGACGACGCAGTCGACGTTGCCGCGGAAAATGAAGGCGACGTGGGTCTCCGTCACGCTTCGGCCGAGCCGCCGTCGCAGGGCGTTGACCGCCGGCATCGTCACGCGGGAAAAGCCGTCACGGCCCGTGCGGCCCGCGATCTCGTAGGTACGGGCATCGTCGATGACGGTCGTGACCCAGCGGTACCCGGACTCCTCGGACAGCCGCATGGCGGCGACGACGGCGTCTTCGGCGGGACCGGCTGCCGCCGGCAGGGTCAGTGCGCCGAGCATCGCACCGAGGGCGGGGTGGGTTTTCATCGGAGCGAGACCGGGCGCTGCCTCAGGGGAACAGGCCCCGGCTCTGCTTCGCGTCCGCCACCCGCTGGATACCGAGGGTCAGCGCCGCCAGCCGGCGGCTGAACTTGAACTTCCGCTTCTGGTATTCGACCGACTCCTTCGCCTTGTCGAGGATGCCATGGAGCTTCGCCATCACCTCATCACGGGACCAATAGAAGTTCGAGAGGTTCTGAAGCCATTCGAAGTAGGAGACCACGACGCCGCCGGCATTGCACAGCACGTCGGGGATGATCTCGATGTCGCCCCGCTGCTCGATCAGCCGGTCGGCCGTGTTGGTGGTGGGCCCGTTGGCGGCCTCCGCGATCAACCGGCACTTCAGTCGCGACGCGTTCTTCTCGGTGATCTGCCGCTCGAGCGCGGCCGGCACGAGGACGGTGCACTTGAGCTCCAGCAGCTCGGCGTTGCCGATCGGTTCGCCCCCGTCGAAATCGCGCAGCACTTTCTGGTACCGGACGAAGTCGAGCGCCTTCTTCAGATTGATGCCCTTCGGATTATGGATTCCGCCGGTGTAGTCGGAAATGGCGATGACCTTCGCGCCGTATCCGGCGAGGGCGAGCGCGGTCTCGCTGCCCACGTTGCCGAAACCCTGGATTGCCACCGTGGCCTTGCGCACCGGGATTTTCATGTCCTCGAGGTATTTGACCACGAGATACGCGACGCCGGCGCCCGTCGCCTCGCGGCGCCCCTCCGAGCCGCCGAGGGCGAGGGGCTTGCCCGTGACGACGGCGGGGGCGACGTGGCCGACATGGTTGGAATAGGTGTCCATCATCCACCCCATGACCTTCTCGTTGGTGCCGACGTCCGGGGCGGGCACGTCGGTATGGGGCCCGATGAAATTCACCATCTCCTGCATGTAGCGGCGGGCAAGGTGCTCGAGCTCGTCCTCGGTGAGCTCGTTGGGGTTGACGATCACGCCACCCTTCGCGCCGCCATACGGCAGGCCCACGAGCGAGCACTTCCAGCTCATCCACATCGCGAGCGCGGCCACCTCGCCGATGGTGACGTCCTGATGGAAGCGGATGCCCCCCTTCGACGGGCCGGTGGAGAGATTGTGCTGCACGCGATAGCCTTCGAAGACCGTCACGCTGCCGTCCCGGCGCCGCACCGGCAGCGCGACCGCGAGGCAGCGGCGCGGGTACTTCGTCCGGTCGCGGATCGCATCCGGCAGGTTGATCGCATCCGCCGCCTGGTCGAACTGCCGGCAGGCCATGCGAAAGACGTCCGAATCGTAGAGGGAGGAAACGATGGCCTTGGACATTCCGGGAGGATAGGGGACGGCGACGGCGACGCAAACGGGTTCGCGGCGGTCCGCTGTTGCCCGCGCCGCCGCCCTGCTTCCACACTGCGCGCGCGATGCAGGCGGTATTGATCCGGATCGGGTTGTGGCTGCTCCAGAAATGTGGCGCGGCGCTGCTGATCGTGCTCGTGGCCGTCGCCGGCTACGCCTTGTGGCTTTACGTGCAGGAGGAGGGCTTGCTGGAGGGCCAGCGGGTCGAGCGCCTCGCCCGCGCCACGGCAGAGCGCGACCGGCTGCTGGCGGTGCAGGCCGCGGTGGAGCAGCGGCTCGCCGGCATCCGCGCGGAAGTCGACCAGCAGCGGGAACGCGTGCGCCAGGCCGAGAAGGTCATCAGCCTGCTGCGCGAGCTTGAAAGCTGGTGGGAACGCTGGTTCGGCAACCGCGAGCAGCAGGCCGCGAACGTGGAGCGCGTGCGCAAGATGGAGGGCCTGCGGGGCGACCTGACGGCGCAGATCGCGGAGCTCCAGCAGGCGATCACCCGTACGCTGACCGAACGCGAGAGCATCGACGGCGCCCTGCGCCGCGCAAATTCCGAGGTGGCGGCACTGGAGGCAAGCCGGTCGCGGGGCCGGGAGTTCGTGCTGCGGGCGTGGGAGCAGACACGCTGGTATGTGGCGCTCGCGCTCGGCGCCTACTTCCTCGGGCCGACCGTCTGGGCCCTGACGCTCTACTACCTCTTCGCCCCGCTGCTGGCGCGGGGACGTCCGATCCGCCTCGGGCCCGACCCGGCCGCGCTGCCGGAGATCGGCGCCAGCCGCGTGTCCGCCGACGTCACAGTCGGGCCGGGCGAGCTCCTGCGGATCAAGGAGAAGTTTCTGCAGGCCTCCGACGAAGGCATCGCGCGGAAGACGCGCTTCGTGCTGGATTGGCGGATACCCTTCACCAGCGTCGCGTGCGGGCTGGTGGAGCTGGTCGAGCTGATGCATCCGCGGCCGGACGGAGGCTTCCGCGTCACGGCGTCCAACGGCGAGGATCCCCACATCGAGCTGGCGATCGTGACGCTCCCTCCGGGGGCGTCGCTGATCCTGCGCCCGAGTTTCCTCGCGGGCGTGGTGCAGCCGCGGGGCCGGCGGCTGGAGATCCGGCGCCACTGGCGGCTGTTGCGCTGGCAGTCGTGGGTCAGCGGACAGTTCCGCTACTTCGAGTTTCGCGGCCCCTGCCGGCTGCTGGTGGCGGGCAGCCGCGGCGTCCGGGCGGAACTGCTGGCCGATCGTCCCGGCGCCGCGCAGCCCGCGCGCCGGACGAACCAGGACGCCACCATCGGCTTCACTCCGAACCTGGACTACCGGCCCGTGCGCGCCGAGACGTTCTGGAGTTACTACCGCGGGATGAACCCGCTGTTCGACGATCTCTTCGCGGGCCGGGGGGTGTTCGTGCTGCAGGAGACCGCCACCGCCGGCGCGGGCGCGCGTGCCGGCCGGTTCTGGGCCACGGTCTGGAACGGCGTGCTGAAGGTCTTCGGCTTGTAGCGCCCGGGAGGCCCGGCGGGTTGCACAAAACGGCCGGGTGGTTTCTCGTCCGGGCATGCAGTTCAAGCTCAGCGCGGAGTACCAGCCGACCGGCGATCAGCCGCAGGCGATCGAGAAGCTCGTGGCATCGATCCGGGCGGGCAACCGGCACCAGACCCTGCTGGGCGTCACGGGCTCCGGGAAGACGTTCACGATGGCGAACGTGATCGCGCAGGTCCAGCGGCCGACGCTGATCATCTCGCACAACAAGACCCTGGCGGCGCAGCTCTACTCCGAGTTCAAGAACTTCTTTCCGGAGAACGCCGTCGAGTACTTCGTCAGCTACTACGACTACTACCAGCCCGAGGCGTACATTCCGTCGAGCGACACCTTCATCGAGAAGGACTCGTCGATCAACGAGGAGATCGAGCGGCTGCGGATCTCGAGCACGAGCGCGCTGGTTTCGCGGCGCGACGTCGTCGTGGTCGCCAGCGTGTCGTGCATCTACGGCCTCGGTTCTCCGCAGGAGTTCTCCGAGATGAGGATTCCACTGCGGCGCGGGGCGGCGCTCGGCCGGCAGAAGTTGCTCGAGCGCCTGGTCGACAACATCTACGAGCGGAACGACTATGAGCTGAAGCCGGGCCGCTTCCGGGTGCGGGGTGACGTGGTCGACGTGATGCCCGCCTACCTGGAGCACGGGTTGCGCGTCGAGTTCTTCGGGGACGAGATCGAGGCGCTGACGGAGTTCGACCCGACCACCGGCGAGGTCATGCGGCCGCTGGAGCAGTTCGACCTGTATCCCGCCAATCAGTACGTCACGAGCCGGGGTCGGCTGGAGCCGGCGATCGAGGCGATCAAGCGCGAGCTGGACGAACGCGTCGCGTGGTTCGAGGGCCAGGGCCGGTACCTCGAGGCACAGCGCATCCGGATGCGGACGAACTACGACCTGGAGATGCTGCAGGAAATGGGATTCTGCAACGGAATCGAGAATTACTCGCGCCACCTGACCGCCCGGAAACCGGGGGAGCGACCCTTCTGCCTCATCGACTTCTTCCCGCGGGATTTCCTGCTGATGATCGACGAGAGCCACGCCACCGTCCCGCAGATCGGCGCCATGTACAACGGCGACCGCGCGCGCAAGCAGACGCTCGTGGACTTCGGCTTCCGGCTGCCCTCGGCCCTGGACAACCGCCCGCAGTCGTTTACCGAGTTCGAGTCGGTGACCGGCCAGGCGCTGTATGTTTCCGCCACGCCCGCCGAGTACGAACTGAAGCGCTCGGCGGTCATCGCGGAACAGCTCGTCCGCCCGACCGGGTTGCTCGACCCCGAGATCACGCTCCGTCCCACCAAGGGGCAGGTCGAGAATCTGATCGGCGAAATCAAGGCGGCCGCGGCGGCAGGGGAGCGCGTGCTGGTCACGACGCTGACGAAGCGGCTCTCCGAGGATCTGACGAGTTTCCTGCGCGAGGCCAAGATCCGGGTCGAGTACCTGCACTCGGATATCGATGCGATCGAGCGCGTCGAAATCCTGCGCAACCTACGCCTGGGCAACTTCGACGTCCTGATCGGCATCAACCTCCTGCGCGAAGGGCTCGACCTGCCCGAGGTTGCGCTCGTGGCGATCCTCGATGCCGACAAGGAAGGTTTCCTGCGCAGCGAGACGTCGCTGATCCAGACCGCCGGCCGGGCGGCCCGGCACGAGAAGGGAAGGGTGATCTTCTACGCGGACCAGATCACGGATTCGATCCGGCGCACGCTCGACGCGGTGAGCTACCGGCGCGAGAAGCAGATCGCGTATAATCAGGCGCACGGCATCACGCCGCGGAGCGTCAAGCGGGCGGCCCAGGCCAGCCTGCACGTCTACGACGGCTCCGGCGCGCGGGATGAGCCGATGGTGGCGGAGGGCACGGATGACGTCGCCGGGGTGATCGCCGAACTGGAGGAGGAGATGACCCTGGCGGCGGGCCGCCTGGAGTTCGAGCGGGCGGCCGTGTTGCGCGACCAGGTCAATGCGCTGCGCTCCGGCGACTATCGCAAGGCGGCTGCCCGGCCAGCGGCCGAAGACGGGCGCGCCCGGCGCGTCGCGGCGTCGGTGAGCGGCCGCGGCCGACGTCGATGAGCCGCCCGCCGCCGCCGCGCGGCACGGGTGGCGCGCGCATCGTTTTTCCGCGTGGGTTGTGGCGCGGGAGCCCCCGGGTTGGATCGAGCCCACTATTCCGTTGACAGGGGGGGGAGGGGGCTATGCTTTGGCGCCTTTTATGAAAGTCGTTTCCTCCATCAAGTCGGCCAAGAAGCGTCACCCGGCGTGCCAGGTGGTCCGCCGCAAAGGCAAGATTTACGTCATCAACAAGGTCGAGCCGCGTTACAAGGCGCGCCAAGGCTAACCTGAATCTTCCACTGCGATGAAAGCTGAAGGACATCCCACGCTGAACAACGTCTGCTTCCTCGACATCGGCACCGGTCGTCGCTTCCTCACGAAGTCGACGATGAAGTCGGCGCGCAAGGAACAGATCGACGGGCAGGAATTCTTTGTCGTCGTCCGCGACGTCACCATGGACTCGCACCCGGCCTATACGGGCGAGAAGCGCCTGGTCGATACCGCGGGACGCGTCGAGAAGTTCACCACGAAGTTCAAGCGCGGCGCGGCCAAGAAGTAAGCCCGCCCTCCACGGCCCTATTCGAACCCTCCGGATTTCCCGGAGGGTTTTTTTACGCCGTTTGCCGGCGTGCGCGAGCTTCACGTCCACGAACTCCGGACCGAAGGCGTCCGTTCCGGGGGGCGATGCTGGAGTACCCGGATGCGTCTTACACATAGAACCGTATTCCGCGCCAACCGGTAGGAGGGGTGCCCACGGAACCCACGGAACACACCGATGACGCGGAAGAGATGGGGCTCCGTGTCATCCGTGGGTTCCGTGGGCTCCAGATCGGACCCATGCACTCGGACTTCAAGTCAGCCATGACGACGGCCGTACCGAAACGTGGATCGGCTTGTCCTCAAGCAGCTGTGGACCGGTCCGTCGCACGTCAGCCGCCTGGGGACAGGCGGCTCCACCTCACGTCAGCCGCCTGGGGACCGGTGGCTCCACCTCACGTTAGCCGCCTGGGGGCAGGTGGCTCCACCTCACGTCAGCCGCCTGGGGACAGGTGGCTCCACCTCAACGGCATGAGTCCTTAGGCTTGGGGAACAAGCGGATCTACCTCGTGAACCCCGGACGGCAGCTTGCGCCGTGCATCCGGGGGCGGCGCGGTGCCAGGCTCAGAAGGTGAAGTCCAGCGTCAGCCGGACGCTGCGCGGATCGTACCACTGCAGGTGACCACGCTCGTCGGCATTACCGGCGACGTTGATGACCTCGGTGGTGTTGGCGTCGAGGGCGTTCAACACGTTCAACTGGGCCTTCATCGTGAAGCGCTCGAACTTCCGGGTGTAGCCGAGGGTGAAGTCGGTATCGAGGCGGTCCTTACCCCAGACGACGAGCACGTTGCTGTTGGCGTCGAAATACCGGTCGATGATCGGCTTTCCCCGCCAGCGCGCGCTGGCGCCGACGCTCCAGCCCTTGAGTCGCGACTGCTGGTCGAAGCTGTAATTGGCGACGACATTCACGCTGTCGCGCCGATGACGGCGCGGAGGCATGCCGTCCTGGAACCAGATGTCGGAGCCCCAGTTCGCGAAGTTGATGTGGTCCGCGAGTCCGCGCGAGCCGGTCACGGGCGGATTGGGCCCGCGCGAACCGCGGGCGTAGGACGGGTCGATGCCGTTGCCATGCGCCTCGAAGAACGTCAGCGGACGACCGAGGTCGGGCACGCTGACCGCGGGCGCGGCGTTGTCGCTGACTCCGGCCGGCAGCACTTCGCCCGGCCCGGCGCGCCAGCCGCTCACCCAGCGCTCCCATTCCGGGACCAGCTTGGGAAAGAAGATGGATTTGGCATCGGGGCCGTGGTTCGAGGTCTCGACGTTGGTCCGGGAGTAATTGACGTGCAGGCGCAGGTTGCGCGTGGGATTGGCGGTGATCTCGAACTCGTAGCCGTCGCTGGAAACGTCGACCTTGTCCTGGAAGCCCCGCTGCTCGGGCAGCCGCAGGAGGTCGCGCGCGACGAACTGCAGCGCCTGCGGCATCGAGCCGTGGAGGAAGTGGCGCTGGCCGATGTCGTTGGTTTCGAAATACCCGATGCTGCCCTGCACGCGCTTGTCGAAGAGGCGGAAGCGCAGACCCATGTCGCGGCCCTCGCCGACGCGCGGCGGAAAGACGTCGCTGCGCGTGTAGAGATCGACGAGCACCTGGCCCGACTGGTTCACGAAACTCTCCGACTCGTTGTAGTAGGCGCGCACCGGGGAGTCGGCCGACCAGCCCAGCGTGAAGCCCTTCGTGCGCGTGTAGTCCTCCGCGACGTCGTTCCACGGCGAGAGCTGGAAGTTGTTCCACTCGCGCACGCGCCGGTAGACCGGATCGTTCTGCACGACGTCGCGCGTCCCGTTGAGCGCACTGCGGCTGAGCAATTCGTCCTTTCGGATGCCGTAGACGGTGCTGAGGCGGCCGTCGAAGAAATTGCCGACGTGCACGATCTGCGCGGTGTCCTGGCGGTTGTTCGAATAGGTGAGCGTGTTCTGGCGGAAGCCGACATCGAGGCCGGCGGCGGCCGCCTGGCTGGCGATCTGGCGCGCGTTGAATCCGGTGAACTGGCCCGAATCGCCGTCGGAGATCCACCGGCGGATGAGCAGCAGCCCGTTGGTCGCGACATCGTCGAAATTGAAGCCGCTGTCGAACGAGCGGTTTTCGCGGCGTGAGACCAGCCCGGCCACCTGGTGCCGGCCGAACCACTTTCCGAAATCGCGCTCGTAGGAAGCGGTGATGCGCTCCTCGTCGACGCGCACGTCGTTGCGCCGCTCCTGATAATCGAAATCGGCGTAGAACTGCCCGAAGCGCGGATTGGTCGCGCCGTTCACGGTCTGCCGCGGGTCGCGGTAAACCTGGTATCCGTCGACCTGGTTGTAACGCATGTCGTCCTTCTGCCGGTTGAAGGCGACCTCGATGAACAAGTCCCGGAAAAGGCGCTGCTCCAGCATCACGGTGAAGTTGCTGACCGTGGAATCGTTCCGGTTGTCAGGCCCGTAGAAGCTGAGGTGGCGCGGGATGATCGACTCGTCGGCCCAGCTGGTGCCCGACGGGCCGGTGGTGCGGCGCACGCCGGTGGTCGAGAAGAACGTGCCGGCGCTCTGGTCGAACGAACGGCGGTTGGCGGCCATGGTGCCGGTGCCCTCGACGCCGGTGAGGGAGCCGGAAGCCGGAATGCCGACGCCGTTCCAATTGGACACGGCGTCCATGAAAGGAAACCGGTACGCGAGCACGCGATCGAGATCGAGCTTCTCGAACTCCGCGCGCAGGGTGGTGCCGAAGCCGCGCGTCTCGAAGACGCGCCAGGTGCCGGCGACGTGCATGCCCTCCTTGTCGTACTGGGCGTGGTTCTTCCAGCCGCCCTCGTTGTGGCTCAGCAGATTGACCCGGAGCGCGACGTTGCGGCCGAGCGCGCGGTTCACGTCGAGGCTGCCGCGGTAGAGGTCCCATTCCCCGGTGCGAAGCTGGACCCTGGCGAGGTTGCGATTCAGCATCGCGCGCTTCGTGGTGGAATTGACGACCCCGCCCTGTCCGCCGAGCCCGAAAAGGATGTTGTTCGGGCCGCGCGAGAAATCGAGGCGCTCCAGGTTGTAGCTGTCGCCGTTGACGGACCAAACGAAATAGTTGCGCGCCGTGGCCGCACTGAGGCCGCGGATATTGACGGCGTTGTCGGAAAAGATGTTGGCGCGGAAATTCGGCGACTGCTCGGCCTGCTCGGCCGCGTCGACATTGAGCGCGTAGCTGTAGGCCTCGACGAGGTCGTTGGCCGCGATGTCGTCGAGGAAGTCGCGCGTGAAGACGCTCGTCACGCTCGGCGTGGTGTAGAGCGGCGTGTTGACGCGGCTGCCGGAGAGGGTGTTGGTCGCGATGTAGCCCTGGTCCTGCGCGGCGTTCACCTCGAAGGGCGAGAGCACCAGGACGTTGTTGCCGCCGGCGCCCTGGGTGTTGGCGGGCGCCGTCTGCCCGTAGAGCAGCGCGCCGGAGAGCGCGCCGAGGCCAGCCATCGCCTGCCGCAGCAAGGATGCGCGCGCGCGCGGCTTTTCCGGCGGCTCTTCGCGCACCAGCGTGACGGCGCCGCCGCGCGGATCGATGACGGCCCGGAGCCCGGTGCCGGCCAGCATGCGTTCGAGCGCGGTGAGCGCCGGCATCGTGCCGCGCACGGCCCGGGTGCTCACGCCGCGGACGAGATCGTAGGGGAAAAGCGTTTCCTGGCCGGAAATCTGGGAGAAGCGGCGCAGCGAGGTGAAGGCCTCGCCCGCGGGGAGGTCGTAGTACTTGTCAGTCGCGCCCTGACTGGTTCCGAGGCCGGCGGCGAAGACGGCACCGAGGAGGGTGCGGCGCGAGACGACGCGCGAGGTGAGCACAGTTTTCATGCAGGGGTATAGGTGGGTAACAACAAAGACGAGCCAGCGCCTCACCCCTGTAACCAAAGTGTCGGAGACGCTCACGAAAGGACGGATCGCCCGGGCCGCGCGTGGCGTCAGCGCCTACGCCGCAGGATCGTCTCGTGCTCGCCCCGGCGTGTCGCCTGCACGCTGAACCCAAGTTCGAGCAGGCGGACGAAGGCCTCGACATTATCGGGCCGGAAATTTCCCCCGATCCGCAGATCGACCAGCCCGGCGTCTCCGATCACCAGCTGGTGCTTGTTGAGCCGGTTGAATTGCGCGACGGCGCTGGCCAGCGGCGTGTCGCGAAACTCCAGCCGCGGCGTCTGCCAGGAAAGCGCCTGGGCGATCTCGTCGTTCGACACCCGCGTGATCGCGGGCACAAGCCCTCCGGCTGGGACGGGCGCCAGCGCGTCGACCGAGGCGCGCTCGCCGGCACCGAGCTCGGCGCCGGCCGGAGCGGAGCCCGCGGACCCCGCCGTTTCCCCGGTGGAATCGGAGGCCGCGGCCGCGGCGAGGCGGACACGGCCGGAGGTGACGAGAACCTCGACGTTGCGATCCTCGCGGCGCACGTTGAACGCGGTGCCGACCGCCACGACCGCGACCTGACCGACCCGCACGACGAACGGGCGCAACGCATCCTTCCACACGCTGAAATGCGCCTCGCCGCGCTCCAGCCGCACGACGCGCTCGTGCGCGGAGTATTCGACCTGGATGCGGCTGCCGTCCTTGAGCTCGACGCGGGAGCCGTCGGGCAGCGCGAGGCGCTCGTTGACCCGGAGGTAGTTGTCGGCGGACGCGGACGCCGCCTCCGGCCCGGCGGACGACGGCGCGCGCCAGGCGATCGCGGCGGCGAGCGCGAGGCAGGCCGCGGCGAGCAGGACGCGGCGCCATGGGCGGGGCCGGGCGGGTGCAAGGATGTCTTCGTTGGGTTCCTCGGTGTGGCCCGGCGCCCAGTCATGGAGCTGCATCAGGCGCTGCAGCGCGGCGGCATGGCGCGCGACCGCGTGGCGGTGAGCCGGATGGGAATGGAGCCAGTGCATGTAGGCATCCTGCTCGTCGGGCGTGAGGCCGCGGTCGCGGCGGGAGACCCAGAGCGCCGCTTGTTCGTGCACCTCGGGGGGAATGGAGCCGTCGCCGGGCGGTTTCATGCGGTCAGGCCTTTCCTCTCGCGAAGAACCGGGCGCAGGCCTGCAGGGCCTGCGCCATCTGCTTGTCGACCGAGCTGAGCGAGAGCCCCATCCGCTCGGCGATCTGCTTGTGGGTCAGTCCGTAGACGGTGCGCAGCGTGACGATGCGGCGCAGTCGTTCCGGCAGGCTTTGGACGGCTTTGGTCAAGAGCTCGAGCTCCTCTTGTTTCGTGACCGTCGCGAGGACATCGGTCGTATCCTGTAAGACGGACGAGTCGTCGAAGTCTGTAAGGGGCGCGAACTGGACCACGTGTTGCCGGCGCACCGTGTCGAGGGCGAGATTGCGGGCGGTGGTGAACAACAGCGCCTGCGCGCTGCGGATCGCGCCGCCGCCGCGGGCCTTGAGCACCCGGCTCAGCGCCTCCTGCACGATGTTGTCGATGTCGGGCAGCGTGGGAAAGCGCGCCAGGAGCCAGGCGCGCAGGGCCGGCCGGTGGGGTTCGACTTCGGTCAGATACCAATTCTGGATTTCGGCGCTCGTGGGGTTCATCGCGCGGGAGCGACACATTCGCGGCCGGGTGCCGCGCCGCCAGCCGAAATCCGCGGAAAGGGACGATTTCCGCCAGCGTAGCGAATTCCCGTGCAGACTTCGGGCGCTGGTTCGTCTTAGGAGTGTCACCTGTCCCTTCCGCGCCGGCCCGCAGGCACCCGCCCTTTCGGGCCGGCGGCCGAACCGGCGGGAGACTCCCGGCCGAACATGCGACTCGCAGCGTCTCTCTCCCTTCCCGCCTCCGTCCTCCGTTGGACGTTCGTGGCCGGCCTGCTTGCGGCCGCGGCCGCCGGTGCGGCCGTGCCGCCCCCCGCGGCCGTCACGCACTTCATCGAGGCGCACTGCGCCAACTGCCACGATGACTTGAATTTCGAGGCGAAGCTGGATCTCACGGCGCTGAAGGTCGATGGCGCGTCCGCGAAGAACCTTGCGACCTGGATCAAGGTCTACGATCGCACCGCCGCCGGGGAGATGCCGCCGAAGGAGAAACCGCGGCCGGACGCCTCGGCGTTGCAGGAATTCCTGCGGGCCCTGGGGCCGGCCATTGCCGACGCGGAACAGGTCACGGTGGCCGCGGCGGGGCGCGCGGTGGCGCGCCGGCTCAACCGGTATGAGTTTGAGAACTCGCTGAAGGATCTGCTCCACCTCCCGACGCTGGGGCTCCGGAGCATGCTCCCGGAGGATCCGATGCTCCACGGCTACAACCGCGTCGGCGAGGCCCTCGACATCTCGCACGTGCAGGTGGCACGCTATCTCGAGGCAGCGGAGCTCGGACTGCGCGAGGCGGTGGCGACCCAGGTGGCGCCACCCCCGCAGACCACCCGGCGGCACTACACCTGGCAGCAGCGCCAGTTCGTGAAGCGGGTCGGCCCGGACCTTCGCCGGACGCATCCTGTGGTCGGATACGAGGTGCAGTATGACCTGGTGGATCGCCGCCGGCCCAACGGCGGCCCGCAACGCACCCCGGCGCCCGATCTCGCCGCGGCCTCGCGTCCGGAGCGCCGGGAGCAGGAGGCGGTGGTGAAGGTCATGAGCACCTATGAGCCCAACTACATCCGCTGGGAACAGTTCACGGCTCCGGTCACGGGTCGCTACCGGCTCAAGTTCTCCGGCTACACCGTCTGGATGGCGCCGGATTTCCGTTCGGCTTCGCGCGGACGCCGCACCGAACCGATCTCGATCTACGCCTGGACGCCCAAGCGCCAGCGCTGGCTGGGGGCGTTCGACTTCGGCCCGGATGTGACCGAGCGCGAGATCGAGGTCTGGCTCCGCCAGGGTGAGACGATCCTGCCCGACGCGACGCGGCTCGTGCGCTCGCGCCCGCCCGACTTCAAGAACCCGCTCCTCGAGCCGGATGGCATGCCCGGTGTCGCTTACCAGTGGATGGAGGCGACGGGACCGTTGCTGGAGTCGTGGCCGCCCGCCGGGCACCAGCTCCTTTTCGGCGACCTGCCGATGTCTTCGCCGCGCAAGGTCGACCCTTCGAAGGACCGTGACGCCCCGCCGGCGACGGTCCGGGTGACGCCGCGTGACGAAGCCAGCGATGTCCCGCGGCTCATGCGCGGTTTCGTCACGCGCGCCTATCGCCGTCCGGTCGAGCCCGGCGAGGTGGAGCGCTTCGTCGCGATCGTGCAGCGGGCGCGCGGCATGGGTTACGAGTTCACCGATGCGATGCTCGCCGGCTACGCCGCCGTGCTCGCCTCGCCCGGCTTCCTCTACCAGCAGGCGCGGCCCGGCGCGCTGACCGACGCCGCCGTGGCCGAACGGCTCGCCTCCTTCCTCTGGAACTCTCCCCCCGACGACCGGCTGCGCGAACTCGCCGCCGCCGGGCGGCTGAAAAACGCAGCCGTCCTGCGCGGGGAGGTCGATCGCATGCTCGCGGACCCGCGCGTGGACCGTTTCGTCGAGGCGTTCCTCGACTACTGGCTCGACCTGCGGAAAATGCAGGACGCCTCCGCCGATGCGAACCTGTACCCGGAGTACGCGCTGGACGACTACCTGGTGGAAAGCATGGCGCAGGAGCCGCAGCACTTCTTCCGGGACCTGCTGAAGCACGACCGGCCCGCCCGCAGTGTCGTCGCCTCGGACTTCGTGATCGTGAACGAGCGCCTGGCGCGGCTCTACGATCTGCCCGGCGTGCTCGGCACGGAGTTTCGTCGCGTCGACCTGCCGTCCGGCAGCGTGCGCGGGGGCTTGATGACGCAGGCGGCGGTGCTGAAGGTGACCGCCAACGGCACCACCACCTCGCCCGTCCTGCGCGGCATCTGGATCAACGAGCGTATCCGGGGCATCCATACTCCGCCGCCGCCGGCTGGCGTGCCCGCGGTCGAGTCCGACACCCGGGGCGCGACCACGATTCGCGAACAGCTCGCGCGGCACAGCAGCGAGGCCGCGTGCTTCGGTTGCCACCAGCAGATCGATCCGCCGGGATTCGCGCTCGAAGGCTTCGACGTCATGGGCCGCTGGCGCGATCGCTATCGGTCGCTCGGGGCGGGCGACCCCGTGACCGGCGTCGGCTACCACGGCCAGGAATTCGAGTTCAAACTCGCCCAGCTCGTCGATCCCTCGGGAAGGCTGCCCGATGGGCGCACGTTCACCGACGTGCGCGAGCTGAAGCGCCTGCTCCTGCAGGACGAGCGTCAGCTCGCCCGCAACCTCGCGCACCAGCTCATCGTTTACGCCACCGGCGCGCCGATGCGCTTCAGCGACCGGGAGCGCGTCGAGGCGCTGCTCACCCGCGCCGCGTCCTCCGGCTATGGCGTCCGGACGCTGATCCACGAACTTGTCGTCGATGACCTCTTCCTGAGAAAATAGCCTCCAACCCCGCCC
>CALFZM010000369.1 GCA_937952235.1 uncultured Opitutia bacterium
GGCAGCAACAACTGATCGATCGCAACGTCTCGGGAATGACGGCGACGATCGCCGATCGGCCGGCTGCCCGCGCCCCCGGCCGGGCCGCTCACGGCCGTGCTGCTGCTCCAGCCCGGCTACCTCGAGGACGCCGACCTTCCGCTCGCGGCGCAATCGCCGGAGGAGGGCGCGGATTTCACGCCCTGCGCGCGCGTGCCCGAGGACGAGATCTACCTGCGCACGACGTCGACCGACGCCGCGCGGCTCGTGCTGTATCCGCTGCCATGGGACGAGCCGGCCGGGGCCCGGTGGCGAAACCGCGCCGCCTGGTCGGTCTTCGCCTTCGAGGCCGCCGGACGGACCCCGCCCTGGCTGGAACACGGCGTGCCGCTCGCGCTCGTCGGCCTCGAGCCGGGCCTGGCGCCCGCCTGGCTCGACCGTCACGCCGTGGCACGCCCGGCGGGCCGGCCGCGGCGCCGCGTGCTCACCGCGCCGCACCTCGACGCGCGGTACTGGATGGCGCGCTTCGACCAGTTCTGCGCCGAGGCGAGCGGGCTCGATGCGCCCGTGCCCGCCGCCGCCTTTGCCCGCCACCTGCCGCCGGTGGGATTGCTGCCGCGGGCTTTCCTGACGCTCACGCAGGCGGGCTCCGCATGGCGGCCGGAGCAGCACTTCTTTCCGGCAAACTACACGGTCGACGTATGCGTCGCACCGCTCGAGCAGCTCGACGCGCTGATCGCGGACAGCGTCCGGCTCGAGCCCTATGCCGTGGACCAGGCGGACGCCGTGCGGCTGCTGCTGCCGGTCGGCCAGCAATGGTTCGACCCGGCGCTGCTGCAGGTCGACCCGATCGATCCGCGGTTCGAGGCGCACGTCACCGCCTATCGAAAGACGCGCGGCGAGTGGCTGGCGCACCGGTTCGACCTTGCGCAGCGCCGGTTCGCGCTCGAACTCGCGATCGACGGCCGGACCACGCCCGGGCCGCGCCAGGCGTCCGATCCGGACGAGCGGAGGCTGGAATCCCCGGAGGAGCCGGTGGCGGCGCCGCCCGGGGAGGCGACGCAGTTCGGCGTCACGCGCGCCGGCCCGGCCGCCGCGCCGACCTATGCCAGCGACGCGCTGGCGGCACTGCACCGGCGCGCGGCGACGTTCCTGAAGAAGTTCACCGCCGAGGACATCGCCGAATTCACCGCCCTCTTCAGCGCCTGCGGGCTCACCCGCGCCCAGGCGGCGGAGGCCTTCGCGCCGGGCAAGCCGCCCGAGTGGCTCGCCCGGCTCGAGGTCGGCGGCAACGACAAGACCCTCGACGAGGCCGAGCGCAACGAACTCCGCCGCGAGCTGCTGGCCTATGTGCGCAAGCAGACCGAGGTGCAGGAAAGCGAGGAGAAGAAGCTGGGCGCCGGCCGGCTGCAGGAGCTGATCGATCACTTTTCCGCCCGCGCGGACGAGGCCGACGAACTCGTCGATGCCGGCTTCCTCAAGGTGCGCACCGACGTGTTCCGGCTCGGCAGCCTGCTGAGCAACAGCTCGCTCGCCCAGAAGTTCACCGCGTCGGCCAGCCTGGCCAACATCATCGAGCGCAAGCCGCCGAAGGCGGATGCCGCCGGCGTGAATGCCTTCGCGAGCCAGCTCCTCGCCAATTTCGCCCCCTCCCCCGTCGCCGGCGCGGCGGCCGCCGTCGCCAAACCGGCCGCGCCCGCCGCGGTCAGTCCTGCGCCGCTGCGCAACACCGCGACGCTCAACGCCGCCGGGTTGCGCGCGACGAGCTTCGTCGCGAAGGACTATGTCGACACGGTGGGCCGCACGGGAGCGCAGCTCGAGAGCAACAAGTCCGCGCTCACCGCGGTGAACGACAAGCTGCTCGGCGCCAACTCCCCGCTCACGGCCGATGAGAAGGCGGCCTACACGCTCCTGCGGGACACCGCCCAGAACCTGACGTCGGTCGACCTGCGCAACCAGCTGCTCGAGGTGGCCGAGGTGGCGAAGTTCGCCGACAACTACGTCGCGAACTTCGACCTGCTGTCGCAGAAGCAGCTGCGGGCCATCCCGCTCGAGCGGCTGCAGCCGGCGCTGGCGCCGGCGATCCGGCGGGAGATCCACGACGGCCGGCTGGAGATCTTCGAGCGGCTCACGCGGCTCAACCTCTCGCTCGCGGACCTGACGACGGACTTCGTCGACGCGCCGGGCACGCCCGTCCGGCCCGCGGTTCCCTCCGCGATCACGCAGATTCGTTTCCAGACGCTCATCAGCCGCCGTCGCCTCGACACGCTCGCCACGCTCACGGCCGTGACGCCGGGCGCGAACGAGATCAACGACGCCGACGAGTCGCGGCATTTCGCCTCAGGCGTGAGCTATGCCGACATGGCGCTGGCGGCGCTCCGCGCCGTCGAGCGCCGCATCCGGGAGTACCGGGCGTTCGTGGAGGAATGCCGCCGGGCGCAGCAGGCGGCGCGCGAGGCGCTCCAGCAGGTGCAGCTCGCGCTGGCGCCGGTCGAGGTGGCGCTCGACGAGGCACGGCAGGACGTGGCCGTCGCGCTCGCGCTCGCGGCGGAGGAGCAGGCCCGGCTCGATGCCATCAACGCCCGGAGGGCGAAGGTCCTGCAGGACCGCGTGGAGTTCCTGGTTTTCCACCGGCCGCGCGCGATTGCCCTCGCGACGGGCGCGCCGGTGCGGCGACTGGAGCCCGCGTTCGCCGGCGAGACCGTGCTCGACTGCCTGCGCGACCCGCCAGCCGCGCCGGCCGACCTGGCGGCGCTGCGCGAGGCCTTTCGCGCGTCGCCCGTGCGGTGGTTCCGGCACGCGGGAAAATGGATCGATCTGGTGGATCGCCGCGAGCCGCTGCGCGCGCTGCTCGAGCGATCCGCAGCCGTGCCGCCGGCCCTGGCGGCGGCGGAGCCGGCGATTTCCCCGGGACGCTTCCACGCGGCGATCGGGAAGGTCGTGCAGGCCCGGCAGGTCGCGGCGCAACGGCAGGTGGCCGTGTCCGCGGCCGCATCCGTGCCGACGCTGGCGGTCCTGAGCTGGCTCGATCTCCGGCAGCGCGTGGAACGGGAGCTGACGCTCGGGCAGCTCATCGCGGCGGGGCCGGCTCCGCTCGCGCGGGCCGCGGCGGAGGAGCTGGACCGCCTCTTCGCGGTCGCGTCGTGCCTCCACGAGCAGTTCAGCCGGGTGCCGGGCCTCGTGCGGCTGGAGTGGGCGGAGCGGTTCGGCCAGCTCGATCGGGTCGCGGCCGGCTTCCGCGACCTCAGCCGCCTGCCGGGCTGGCCCGGACTGGACTTCACGCTGCGCCGCGAGATGCAGCGGCACGCCGACTGGCTCTTCGGCCGGATCGACGAGGGCCAGCCCGGAGCCGGCGACCTGATCGACGACCTCATCCGCGTGGCGCTCCTGCTCGCGAGCCACGCGCCCGTGGATCAGTTGATCGTGGGCCACCCGATCGACCCGGAGTTCACGCCGCGCCCCGGCGCGCTGCTCCGGTTGCAGGTGGACCCCGCCCGGATCCGCCGGGGCATGGAGGTGTTCCACCAGGCCGGTTCCGCCGCGGTCCTGCGCGCCGTCGTCGAGGACATCGGGCCGGCGCACGTCGCCGCGCGCATCGTCGCGGTCGACGCGCCGGCGCAGGCGGCGCTGAAACTCACGCCCGCGAGCACGCTGTACTTCCGGGAGGCGGCGCGATGAAAAATGGACTACGTGCAACCGCCGCGGCGCACGTCGCCTCCGCCCGGGCGGAAGCATCGTCACGGAGACCTGCACCATGCACCGTCACGTCCGCCGCCTCCGCCTGACCTGCGAGCGCACCGAGGACGCGCGGCACGGCCAGGTGCTGCTCGACGACGCGCTGCGCACCGCGGACCTCGGGGACGAGACGCGGTTGATCGTGGTGCGGCGCTGCGATCTCGGCCGGCTGTCCCCGGGCGCGTCCGCCCTGCACTGGAGCCGGCGCGTGGAGGAGGCGTTTCGTTCCGCGCGGCCCGTCGCGGTGCGTTTCGACAGCGCGGAGTCCGCGCAGGCCAACGCCGTGTTTTTCGCCAACGTGCACGAACCCTGGCTCACGCTGGCGGAGCGCGTCGCGACCGGCCAGCGTTGCCACGAATGGTTCTGGCGCGCCGCGGTGCCGCAGTGGAGTCCGGGCACCCCCGTCGGCGAGACCCTGCGCCGCAGTTTTCGCGCGCTGGCCGACCAGGGCGGGCTCATCCTGACGCTGGTCCTGGGTCTGCGCCTGCAGACCCAGGGTGTGCTCGCGGCGCTGCTGCGGGTCCTGGAGCGGAGCGACCTCGCGAGCCTCGGGTCCGAACTCGGCCAGGGCGGGGACGCCCCCCGCGAGAGCCTGGCCGGAGGCACGGCGGGCCTCCTGCCGGCGGACGGCGCGCGCGGCGGCCCGGTGGCGGAGGCGGACTACGCCCGCGCGTGGGGTCCGCACGACCGGCGCACCCGCTGGCTCGCCGCGCTCGTCGTCGCCGGCGGCACCGCACCGACGAGCGAAGCGGAGCTGGGCCCGACCCTCGCGCAGGCGGTGCTGCCCGGCCTGGTGCAGCAGATCGTGCTGCAATGGACCGGGCAGGAGTCGGTCCCGCCCGCGCCGCAGACCCCGGTCGCGACCCGCCGCCGGCCCGCGACGGGAGCGATCGAGCGTCCGCCGCTCGCGGCGCCGCCTGCCGACCGCGCGCCCACCGCGGCGGGAGGTTTGTTCTTCATCCTGCCGCTGCTGGTGCGCGCCGGCCTGCCGCATTTCCTCCAGCGCCAGGCGGTGGGCCTCCGCGCCGTGCTGCCCTGGCAGATCCTCCAGTGCTGCCTGCGGCACGCCCGCACGCCGGCGCGTGATCCGCTCTGGCAGGCCCTGGAGGGGCTGCCGCCGCCCGCGCACCCGGTCGCGCGCTGGGTGCTCGCCGCCCATCGGCAGGCCCGCGCGGTCGCCGGGCTCAGCCTGCGCGCGATCGTGACGCGGCCGGCCGTCGTGACCCTTTCGCCCACGCACATCGATGTCCTGTTCCGGCCCGACGAGGCGGATGTGCGGATCCGGGGCGCGCGGCTCGATTTCGACCCGGGCTGGGTGCCCTGGCTGAGCCGGGTCGTGGCGTTCCACTTCAACCACGAGGGATGACCGGGCAACTCATGCGAGCGTCCTATCCAGCAACGAAGCGACGCCGCCGGCGCGCGGAACGCGGAGCCGCGGTCGGCGCGCGCGCTCGAATCCGCACCACCCGCCCGTGAAACCCACGCTCACCCAGTTCGCACTGGCCGCCGTCGCGCACCGGGCGGGGCCGCCGCCGGAGCCCGTGCCGCCCGAGGCCGCATTCCTCCTGGCGCAGGCCGAGGGCGTGCCGCCCGCGCCGCTGGAACTGGCCGTCCGCGTGCGAGCGGCCCTGCGCGACCCTGCGGCGGCGGACGCTCCCCTCGCGCGGCTGGCGGAGGCCTGGCGGCTGTCGCTCGCCGAAACGCTCGCGCTCGCCCTGGCGGCCGCCGTCGAGCAGGACCTCATGACCGGTCGCGCGCTGGCCTACGTGCAGGCTCCGGTCGGCGGGTCGCGTCCGACGCTCGGTCTGCTCGCCGCCGCGTTCGGTCCGCTCGACGGCGCGCGCGCCGCGGGACCGGCCCAGCTCGCCACCCAGACCGCCTTCGCCGGGGGCGCCCTGGCGTTCGCCGGCGAAGGCGGGGCGCTGCCGGAACGGAGCGTGTCGCTGCCGCTGCCGCTGTGCCTCGCCCTGCACGGCGAGGAGTCGGCCTGGCCGGGCGGAAGGATCGACTCCGCCGGGCGCCATCCGCCGCTGCCCGAGTCGGTCCGCGCAGACTGCCGCCGCCAGGCCGCGGCGCTGGCGGCGCCCGACGCCCCGGCGCTGGTGCTGCGGGCATCCGCGCTGGAGGAGGCCCGGGCCGCCGCGGCGCTGATTGCGGAGGCGCTGGACCGCCGCCCGTATTTCGTCGAGCAGCCGCCCCTGCCCGGTCTCGCCGCATGGCTGCTGCTGCGCGACCTCGTGCCGGTCTTCGTGCTCGAACCGGGCCCCGGCGAAACGCGTGAGGTGCCGGAGCTGCCCTGCCATGGCGGCCCGGTGCTGGCGGTCGCGGGCCCGGACGGCGCGATCGAGGCGCCCGGGCGGACGGTCATTGCGTGGGCGCTGCCGCGGCCGTCGCTCGAGGAGCGAACGACGCTGTGGCGCCAGGCGCTGCCGCAGGGCGAGGCGGCGGCGACGCTCGCGCACAGCCACCGGTTCGGGCCCGCGCGCATCGCCCAGCTCGGCCGCCTGGCGGCGCACCAGGCGCGGCTCGAGGGTGCGGAAACGGCGGACTCCGGCACCGTGCGGCGGCTGGCGCGGGCGGGCGCCGGCGCGGGCCTCGACTCGCTGGCGCAGCTCGTCCCCGAGGGGATCGCGGACGAAGCGTTCGTGTTGTCCCCGGAGCTGCGGCGCGAACTCGAAGCGCTCCTGGCGCGCTGCCATGCCCGGGACGGCCTGACCGAGCGCCTCGGGGCGGCGGCGCACGCGCGCTACACGGCGGGCGTGCGGGCGCTGTTCGTCGGTCCCTCGGGCACCGGCAAGACCCTGGCGGCCGGCTGGCTGGCGACCCGCCTCGGGTTGCCGCTCTACCGCGTCGACCTCGCCAGCATCAACAGCAAGTACATCGGCGAGACCGAAAAGAACCTGGCGCGGCTGCTCGCGCGCGCGGAGCGCGCGGAGGCGGTCCTGCTCTTCGACGAAGCCGACTCGCTCTTCGGCAAGCGGACCGACGTGCGCGACGCCAACGACCGCTTCGCCAACACGCAGACGAATTACCTGCTGCAGCGGATCGAGACCTTCGATGGCATCGCGATCCTCACCAGCAACAGCCGCGGCCGCTTCGACACCGCGTTCTCGCGGCGGCTGGATGTCATCGTCGAGTTCCCCGCCCCCGGGCCCGCGGAGCGGCGCGCCCTGTGGCAGGCGCACCTCGGCGACGGCCACGCGCTCTCGGTGCAGGAACTCAACCAGCTCGCCGGCCAGTGCGATTTCGCGGGCGGACAGATTCGCAACGTCGTGCTCGCCGCCGCCGTCGCCGCGCGGATCGACGGCGCAGCGATCGGGTTCGAGCACGTGCTCCGGGCGCTGCACGCGGAGTACCGCAAGGCCGGCCGCCCGGTGCCGGCGGGCATGGGAGTCCGGTCATGAGCGGGCGCGCGGGAGAGCATCCGCGGCGTGGCCCGACCTTTTGAATGCGAGGCAATGCCGGCCTGAATCCATTTCCCATGGCCAAGCCCGCCCACCACGCACCCGTGCCCCGGCCCGCGCCACCGCTGCGGTCCGCGCCGCAGGCGGGCAGCGTCCGCCCGCACCCGTTACCACCGGCGGGCGTGCCGCGTTTTGCGCAGCCAGGCCCGGCCGCGGCCGCGGCGCCCTTCGCCGCCGCGTCGGTGCCCGCGGTGCTGCGGCGCGGCGGGCGTCCCCTCGACGCCGCCCCCCGCGCCGAACTCGAGCGCGAGCTGGGACACGACCTCGGCCGCGTGCGGGTGCACACCGACGGCCCGGCGGCGGCATCGGCCCGCGCGCTGGGAGCCCGGGCCTACGCGGTGGGCCGGCATGTGGTCTTCGGCGCGGGCGAGTTTGCCCCGGCGACGACGAACGGCTGGCAACTGCTCGTGCACGAGGTAGTGCACACGCTGCAGCAGGGTCAGGCCACCGAGACTCCTGCCGCGACCCTCCCGCGCGCCGATGCCCGGACGGCGACCGAGCGGGAGGCGGAGCGCGTGGCCGCGACCGCACCCCGGGCGGCGCAGGGGCCGCTGGCAGTGACGGCCGCGCCGCTGCAGATCGCGGCGCAGCCGGCGCCCTCCGTCGACCCGGGCAAGGCGCGGCTCGAGACGGCGGCGCGCCTGCTGCAGCAGGCGTCGGGCGGGCCGGCGCTGCTGCACGGGCTGGTCGAAAGCAGGACGCTGATCGAATTCCGGCATGCCGCGGGCGGCGTGACGCTGTTCCGCTTCACCCATCCCCTGAAGCAGACGGATGCGCGCACCTGGGTGCGGGACGACCACACGTTCGAGGCGTACGTAGTCCCGCCGTCGCCGGCCGAGTCCGCGCCGCGCGTGGTGGTGGAGGAAAACCAGTCCAACGGCGACCTGGCGTTGAGTCTCTTCCGCGGCCGGCAGCGCCTGCGGTGGGCGGAGGGCGATGCGCAGGTGCTGGCGCAGAGCGTCACTGCCGATGACCGCGCGACGGCGAAGGCCGCCTACGTGAAGGAAAGCGTGAAGGCGGTGGCCTGGCGGAATTTCGAGCAGCTCGAATTGAAGCGGGCGCTGCAGCAGCAGGGCGCGGACGTGACGACGGCGCTGCCGCTCGAGCGCGAGTACCGCGCCGCGCACCAGGCGGCCTTCGCCGCCAGCCTGGCGCGGCACGGGCAGCCGGGGAAGGCCGTGGGCGAAGCGACCGGCGCTTCGTATCGCGCGCTGGAGGACCTCCTGACTTCGGGCAAGCTGCAGACGCACCTGGGCGAAACCTATCCGGCGCACTTCGCGCGGGCCTGGGACGACGCGCGGGCCGCGTGGGCGCGACGCGAGCCGCAGCGGGCGGCGGCGGGCGAGCGACGGCACGAGGTGGAGGCGGGCATCACCGCGCTGGTGGAACTGGTCCGGCGCGTCGATCCCCGCGGACCCGAGGCGGACCAGGCGATCGAGCTGGTGGATTCGTTCGCCATGCTGCACGGCGGCGCGCAGCAGGTGCTCTTCATCGGACGCACGCACGAGGCGCTGGAAGGGCTGCTGGGACCGTTCGGCTTCCGGACCGTGGAAGGCGTCGATGTCGGGTCCCTGCAACGCGAGCGGCTGGAGTATGCGCTGCTCAACTTCCGCGCGCTCAAGCCGTCCCAGCGGGCGCAGGTGCGCCGCGATCCCTTCGCGGCCGGGAAGTTCGGCATCAACGTCTTCCCCACCGCCGCGGAGCTGCAGGCAAAGGATCGGCTGGTCGCGGTGCGCAAGCTGCCCGACGGCACGCTGCACACGGGCTCCCTGGCGGAGTTTCGCTGGGCCTCGGACAACAACCGGATCAACCACATCCTGGCCCAGCTCGCGATGATCCGCAGCAGCGGACCGGGCAGCCTGGTCGGCCGCGTCCTGGGCGGCGAAAAAGGCGCCGCGCTCGGCGCGATGATCGACGCCGGCATCATGCTGCGGGCGCCGCTGGCCGCGCGGCGCCAGCAACAGCAGCAGATGCGGAACTACGAAGCCGGGGGTGGGGCCGGACGGCCGGCGGCCCGGCTCGAACCGCTGGCGCACCGAGCCCCGGCGCCGGCCCGCACGCCGATGCCCGCCCCGCGGCCCACGCGGCTGGGTGAGACGGAGGTCGTCGCGGCCAACGTGCGCGACCGCGCCTCGATCCGCGTGCAGACGCCGGACGTCCACCAGGCCAACTGGGCGCGGTTCGGCGGCGAAGGTGCCGCGCCCGCGGCTTATCGCCACGCCGGCGGCACGGTGTACTTGAGCACCGAAAGCTGGCTGGTCGCGCCCGCCACCCGGTCGGCCGTGCCCCCGATCCGGCCTTCGCCCGGCGCACCCGTGCGCACACCGCCGCCGGCACCGGCGCCGAGTTCGCCGCCCGCGCCGTCCCACGCCGACCTCGCGTTCGAAAAGACGGGACAGCCTGACCCGTTTGCGCAGACGCCGGCTGCGCCCGCTCCCGCCCCGGGCTCGCCGGCGCCCTCGCGGCAGACCCCGGGCACCGGCCCGCGGCCGAAATCGCGCTTCAATCCCGAGATGCCGCCGCAGGCGGTGAGCGAGGCGCGCGTGCAGCAACTCAGCCGCCTCGCGCGCTACACCGTCGACGCAGCGCGGCACCAGCAGGCGTGGGAATTGCTCGGCGGCCGCGGCGACGCCCCGCCGGCGTTCATTTCGGAGAAGGTGATCTACCTGGATCCGACGCGCTGGCCGCCGGGGTAGCCCCGGAGCGAAATTTGATGTCCAAATCCGCCGTCCATCGACCTAGCCTTCCTGCATGGACGCCCCTCCGCCCGCCCCGCCGGATCGCGATGAAGCCTATTTGCGGCTGCTCGCGGAGCATGAGCGGGCGATCGCGGCGTATGTTTACAGCCTCGTGCGCAGCCCGGCGGATGCGGCGGACATCCTGCAGGAATGCAAGCTGAGCCTGTGGCGGATGTTCGACCGCTTCGAGCCGGGCACCGACTTCCGGGCCTGGGCGCGCAAGGTCGCGCTGCATCAGATTCTCAACTACCGTCGCGCGTCGCGCCGCCGGCCGGACGCGCCGCTCGAACGGGACTTCATCGAGGCGATCGCCGGCGAGATCGACCGGCGGGCCGACCAGCTCGAACGTCGCGCCGACCTGCTGCGCGCCTGCCTGCGCAAGCTGCCGCAGGAACACCGCTCGCTCGTGGTGTGGCGTTACTTCGACGAATGCGGGATCGATGAACTCGCCGCACGCACGCACCGTTCGGAGGAGGCCGTGTACCGGCTGCTGAGCCGGATCCGCAAGGCGCTCAACGACTGCATCAGCCGCCAGCTTCGCGCGGCTCCCGGCGCATGAAACTCTCGCGAGCCGACGACGAACGGATCGAGCGCGCGATCGCCGGCCGGTTGCCGGACGACGAGCTGATCCAGCTGCAGCGCGACCTCGTGCACGATGCCGGCCTCCGGGCGGCGTACGTCGACCGCGTCTGGCTCGACGCCTCGCTCCAGGCCGACCGGGAGCAACTGCGCCCGCTGCTCGACGAGGCGGCGCCCGCGGGGTGGTCCGGTTCCCGCTGGCCGCTCTTCGTGGGTTTCGGCGCGCTCGCCGCCGCGGCGGGCCTGGCGGTGGTCGTGGG